>NZ_JBHVTT010000003.1:0-361718 GCF_042884555.1 Arthrobacter sp. NPDC058127
TCTCTTCACGCGTAAAACCCTTGTTATCAACGGCCATCGCCGGCTCCTTCAATCAACAGGTAATGAATGACTCACAACCAGCTTGACGATGAGGGGTGAGGGGGTGTCACGCACCGCAAAAGTGAGCGGGCGTTGGCCAAAAAGGCGGTGTAAGTGAGCGGGCGTCTAGGACTCGGCGGGCTCCTCGTAACGCGGAAAGACCGGGGCCGGGGCCGGGAGCTCCGTGCCGGGGACGATCCGAGTGGCGATGGCCGCGAACTGGCGGGCCTCGCCTTCCGGCTGTCCCAGCACCTCAAGCAGCTTGGCGGCCGACGTCGGCATGACCGGCTGGGCGAGGATCGCCACGATCCGGACAACCTCCAGCGTGACGTAGAGGACGGTGTTCATGCGCTCGACGTCGGTCTTGCGCAGCACCCACGGGGCCTGCTCGGCGAAGTACGCGTTGGTGTCACCCAGCACGGCCCAGATCGCCTCGAGGGCACGGCTGAATTCCTGCTTCTCGAAAGCGGCGCGGGCCACGTCCAGCAGTTCGCCGGCCTGGGCCAGTAGCGCGGAGTCCTCGGCTGAGAATTCGCCGGGGACCGGCACCTTGCCTTCGCAGTTCTTGGCCACCATGGACAGCGAACGCTGTGCCAGGTTGCCGAAGTTGTTGGCGAGGTCTGCGTTCATGCGGCCCACGATCGCCTCGTGGTTGTAGCTGCCGTCGGCGCCGAAGGGCACTTCGCGGAGGAAGAAGAAACGCACCTGGTCCAGGCCGTACTGCTCGACGAAATCCTTGGGAGCCACCACGTTGCCGAGGGACTTTGACATCTTGACCCCATTGTTGGTCAGGAAGCCGTGGATCATGACGCGCTTGGGCAATTCCAGGCCGGCGCTCATCAGGAAAGCGGGCCAGAAGATCGCATGGAACCGGGAGATGTCCTTGCCGATGACGTGGACGTCCGCGGGCCAGAACTTACGGAAGGCCTCCGAATCGGCATCCGGGTAGCCGACCCCCGTCAGGTAATTGGTCAGGGCGTCAACCCACACGTACATGACGTGCTTGTCGTTCCCCGGCACCGGGACGCCCCAGTCGAACGTCGTCCGGCTGATGGACAAGTCCTGCAGGCCCTGCTTGACGAAGCTGATGACCTCGTTGAAGCGGTACTGGGGGGCGCCGAATTCCGGCTGCTCCTCGTACAAAGCGAGCAACTTGTCCTGGTAGGCGGACAAGCGGAAGAAGTAGCTCTCCTCCGCGGTCCACGTCACTTCGGTGTCGGTACCGCGCGAGTAGCGGACGCCGTCGTCCTTCAGTACGGTCTCGTCCTCGGTGTAGTAGGCCTCGTCGCGGACCGAGTACCAGCCCTCGTACTTGGACAGGTAGATGTCCCCCTTGGCTTCCATCTTCTTCCAGATGGCCTGCGAAGCGGCGTAGTGATCGGCGTCCGTGGTGCGGATGAAGCGGTCGTACGAGATGCCCAAGGCAGCGTGGGCCGCCTTGTAGATTTCGGCATTCCGGTCCACGAGTTCCTTGGGCGTGATGCCTTCCTTCTCCGCGGCCTGGGCAATCTTCATGCCGTGCTCGTCCGTACCGGTCAGGAACATCACGTCGTAGCCGTCGAGGCGCTTGAACCGGGCCATCGCGTCGGTGGCGATGTACTCGTAGGCATGCCCGATATGCGGCTCGCCGTTCGGGTACGTAATGGCGGTGGTGATGTAGAACGGGGGTTTATCTGGAGACGTCACTCTACGAAGTTACCTTCTCTTGGAGATGGAAAGACCGGACCGGCCGCATGTGACGGCCGGTCCGGAGGCATCGGCGGGGCCCACGCCGCCAGGGTTCCCTGGCTGAGCTTGCGAAGCTAGGGGGCGGCTGGGGACTTGCGAAGCTAGGGGGCGGCTGGGGACTTGCGAGGCGAGGGTGGCGGTGGGGACTAGTTCAATTCAGTCAGCGTATCGCTGAGCCTGACAAGCTCGTGGTCGTGCGAGGCCACCAACACGGCAATCCCGTCACTGGTGGTGTCCTTCAGGATGCTGATGATGCGGTTTGCCGAGGTGCGGTCGAGGCTGGCCGTTGGCTCATCCACCACGAGGACACGGGTGCCCAGGATCAGGGCGCGGGCGATGGCGACACGCTGGCGCTCACCGCCGGAAAGCTGCGCCGGACGGTGGCGCATGCGCCGGCCCAGCCCCACCAGGTCCAGCAGGTCCTTCGCCATTTCAGTGCGCTGCTCCACTTCGCCGTCGGGAACAGCCGGCAACAGCACGTTCTCCAAGGCGCTCATGCCGTCGATCAAGGCACCGCCCTGGTCCACATACCCGATCAGCGCGCGGCGGCGGTCGGCGATTTCGTCATCGCCCATTTTCTCGAGGGAGTCGCCCTCCCAGAGGACACGGCCCGACGTCGGAAGCGTGAGTCCCGCGCCCACCGTCAGGATGCTGGTCTTGCCTGAGCCGCTTCGCCCGGCGACGCAGTGCATCTCACCGGCGTGCAGGGTCAGGTTGAAATCCTCGACGACGGTCACCGGCTCTGCGCCACCCTTGTCACCGCCGTAGCGGATGGTGATGTTGCTCAACTGGAGGGGCATACCGTGGTCCGCTGCCCGGACGATGGTGTTGGCGCGGGTCTGGAACGACTCGTCGGTGGATTCCGTGGTCGCGGTCAGATCGGGTTCGAGATTGTCAGTCATTTGACCACTTTCGTTGCAATGGGAATCCAGCAAATTACGGCCAACACTCCGGCCAAGGCGGCCCAAAGTGCGGCATAAGGAGCGAGCAACAGGCCCAGGCCCAGCGCCCCCAGGACGCCCAGGATCAGGGCCACGGCTCCGACCAAGGCATTTTCGAAGAATCTGACCTGCCCCAGCATGTCCGGGTTCCAGCCCATGGCCCGCAGCGTGCCGAGCTGCTCGCGCCTGGCCTGGAGTTCGAAGCGACCGGTGACCAAGGTCAGCACGAGGCCCACGAGCACCCCGGAGACCGCCAGGATGACGCTTGGCAGCGCGATGGTGGCGGAGGCGAGCCCGCTGAGGGCACTCGCTCCAGCCGCGCGCGGGATGTCGATGAGCAAGGCGATCAGGGCACCAACGGCCGCCCCGAAGACGCCCACGGCCACGGCCAGCGCCACTGAGCTGAAACGGTGCGTGACCAGTTGGCGGTACGCGAACGTCAGCGGCGAATCCACCGCGATCAGGCGTTCATCGTGTTGGGGTTCCTGGTCGACGACGTCCCGGTGCCGCAATTGCTGGGCCGCGATGTAGGCGGCAGCGCAGTAGATGAACAGCACGGATGCGGAAACAATGACCGTAGCCAGGTTCCAGCTCAGGAGGCTCAGCGCAATGCCTGCCACGGCAACGATCCCCGCACCGATACCGAACTCCTCAAGGACCCAACTGCGGATCTTCCTTTGGGTCCAGCCCATGGCGCGGAGGATCCCCGCCTCGCTGCGTCGCTGGCGGATATAGCTGACGGTGGAAGCGCCTGTCAGGAGTGTGGCCCCGCACAGCGTCAGGAAGAGGAGGGTGATGTTGGTGCCTGTCAGGGAGCCGGAAACGGCATCGGCGGCATCCTGCCGAACCCAGGACTGCTGGACGGTGCCCAGCGCGGATTCCTTGCCGGCGTCGTCCTTCGAGTATCCGGGCACGAAGATGTTGGCGTCTTCACGCGCGGAGCCGGCCACCACTGTGGCTTCGAGCCCCATGTCGCGGATCTGGGCCGCGAGCTTGTCGACCTCCGGTTGGGCTTGCTTCCAGTTGCCTGGCGCGCTGGCGCGGACCCGGATGGCATCGATCACGTTGGCGTTGGAATCGTAACCGCGCGCTGCGGCAAGGCCGTAGTAGTCGGTAATGGCACCGGCAGACTGGCTGACCAAGCCCGTGGCGCTCAGCGAGGGCTTGAGGCCCTTGGCCGCGGTGTCATTGCCCGAAGCGTCCTTCTGGAGCGTCATCGGGGCCGGGTCATAACCGCCCAAGGGCAGCTTGTTGACGTCGCCCGCCGCTTTCTGGACCTGGGCGGGATCAAATGTCCCGTAGACCATCGGCAGTGGGGTAGCGGGCTTCGATCCCGTGGCAAGGTTCTCCCGGTACGAGCGCTCGTCGACCGGCTTGCGCTGGCTCTGGTCCACCATCGCCCCGAAAGCCGATTTCTCGGGAAGCTTGTTGACCGTCACCCAGTCCCCCGGTGTGGCGGACTTGCCGACGGCTCCATTCGCGGAGGTTTCGCCGTCCTTGTACTTGGGTGCCGCGGCGAAGTCGGTGCTCCACTGGGCCGGCTGGTACAGGCCTTGGCTGAAGTTGCCCGTGTTGCCGAGCAACTGGCTGTGGTCCGTGGATCCGGGCCATTCGAGGGCGAAGGGCGACTTTGACACGAACGGCAGGTAGTCCTTGTCCAAGGAACGCGAGACAGTGCCGACGTCGTTGACGACCTTGCCCGAATCATCGATTTCCTGGATCTTGACCGAATACTTCAGATCCAATGAGGTTCCCTGCCGGACGATCAAAGGAATGGCCTGCGAGGCATCGGTGATCTGGCCGGACAGCTTTGCCTGTTGGTACTGGGTCATGAGGGGTGCCCAGTATTTGAGCTTGACGCCCATGAAATCCGGGCCCTGTTCGAGTTCCTGTTGCGTAGGGCTCTTGGCGAAGAGTTGTTCGAAGTAGCGACCGATGGCACCGGCGTTGCGGGTGTCGGCCGGCGGAGCTTTTTGCAGCGGTGCAAGGAAGTCTCCGGCCGAGCCCAAGAGGGCGCGTTCAGCTGTCGGATCGACGGCGACGACAGACTCTGTGACCTGGGGAGCCATGGGCAGGGCCACCGAAAGGTTGAAGAGGTTGTGTTCCGAACCACCGGCAGGCGCAGGGAACTTGATGCCGGTTTCCCCTGCCGGGCCGGCGATGCGGATGCTCTTGCCCCCGGCAGTCTGCTGCTCTATGACCTGCCCCTTGCCGAGCGTGCCTTCAGCGCTGGTCTGGAAGAGGGTTTGCTGGGACACTCCATCGGAGCTCACGGCAGTGGCCGTCAGGCGGTACTTTTTGGGCTGCGCGGGAAGGACGGACTCTGGCGCGGGCCAGTTCTTCGAGTCAGTTCCGGTCGGATCTCCAGCGGTGGCCCCACCAGCCAGCCCCGCGTTGTAGCCAAGGTAATCCATGGCATCAAGCCGCGGGGTTTCCAAGTTCTGCGTCACCCGGGAAACGAGGCTGATCGGCGCCGCGACGGACGTACCGCCCAGCCCACGGATCTTCTCGAGTTGCGGGAAGCTGATGCCGCCCTGGCCGTTCGCGATGTCCGGCTGGAGGAGCGCCCCGCCGTCCTTGGTGTCCGCGGACTTGGCCTGGACCAGGATGTCGTACAGGCCGCGTGAGTTCTCATCCACTGTCCGGTTCAGCGCGGCCTGCGACTGGCTCTGGATGAATACGGACAAACACATGGCGACGATCAAAATGGCCGCGGTCAACAGAAGCACGCGGCTTCGGATGAACCTCTGGACGGCGTTCATAGGGCTCCCTGAGTCCTGGATTGCGGGTGTGCACACTGCTGTCCCTGGAACCATGCCGAGGCAATAGGAATCCACCGGGTGCGTGCAAAAGATATTGGCCGGCCTGCCGCCGGTTCCGAATTTCGGACCAAGCCATTGTAGGCAGACCGGCCAATAATATGTGGCCGATGTGAACTGCGGCACACGTTTCTAGCTCAAACGGTTCGGATGCTAGTCCTCCAGGTCGACTTCACGA
Organism: Arthrobacter sp. NPDC058127; assembly: GCF_042884555.1. Lineage (NCBI taxonomy): Bacteria > Bacillati > Actinomycetota > Actinomycetes > Micrococcales > Micrococcaceae > Arthrobacter > Arthrobacter sp. NPDC058127. Next base: position 5,706 of record NZ_JBHVTT010000003.1, read on the forward strand.
ACCATGTCGGCACCGATGCCGGCCTTGATGGCTTCAAGGACCTGCTGCGGCACCGAAGTGTCGATCGTGAGCAGCGCCAGGACCTGGCCGCCTTCGCTCTGGCGGGCCACCTGCATGCCGCCGATATTGATGTTGTTCATGCCCAGGATGTGGCCGATGGTGCCGATGACACCGGGACGGTCCGCGTAGGAAACAACCACCAAGTGCTCGCTGATCGGGATTTCGACATCGTAGCCGTTGACGCCCACGAGCTTCTGGACCTGCTTGGGCCCGGTGAGCGTGCCGGCTACGGAAATCTGGGAGCCGTCGCTAAGGGCCCCGCGGATGGTCAGGACGTTGCGGTAGTCCTCGGCTTCCGGCGTCGTGATCAGGCGGGTGTTGATGCCGCGCTGCTCGGCGATGACGGGTGCGTTGACGTAGGAGACCTGCTCGGTCACGACGTCGGCGAACACGCCCTTGAGCGCTGCCAGCTCAAGGACCTTCACGTCCAGGCTGGAGATTTCGCCCGCGACCTCGACGTCGATCTGCGTCAGGGATGCATGGGTCAGGGCCGTGAAGATCCGGCCGAGCTTCTCGATCAGCGGGATTCCGGGGCGGACGTCGGAGGCGATCACGCCACCGGCGACGTTGACGGCATCCGGCACGAGTTCGCCGGCGAGGGCGAGGCGCACGGACTTCGCCACGGAGACGCCGGCCTTTTCCTGGGCTTCGTCCGTGGAGGCACCCAGGTGGGGCGTCACGATGACATTGTCCATGCCGAAGAACGGAAGGTCGGTGCTCGGCTCCTTGACGAACACGTCGACAGCGGCGCCGGCGATCTGACCGTCTTCCAAAGCCTCGTGGAGGGCTTCCTCGTCGATCAGGCCGCCACGGGCGACATTGACCACATAGGCCGTTTCCTTCATCTTCTTGAAGGCATCGGCGCCCAGCATGCCCACCGTTTCCGGCGTTTTGGGCATATGGATGGTGATGAAGTCCGACTTCTCCAGCAGCTCGTCCAGGGTGACGAGCTTTACGCCGAGCTGTGCCGCGCGTGCGGAGGTGATGTAGGGGTCGTAGGCGAGGATCTCGGTCTCGAAGCCTTGCAGGCGGGCAGCCACGAGCGCCCCAATGCGTCCGAGGCCGATGATGCCGATCTTCTTCTCGAACAGTTCGATGCCCGTGTACTTGGAGCGCTTCCACTCGCCGCCCTTCAGGGCGGAACTGGCCTGGGGAATGTGGCGGGCAAGGCTGAGGATGTGGCCGACCGTGAGTTCGGCGGCGGACACAATGTTCGACGTCGGGGCGTTGACCACCATGACGCCGGCCTGGGTGGCGGCCTTGATGTCCACGTTGTCCAGGCCGACGCCTGCACGCGCGATGATCTTGAGGTTCTTGGCTGCGGCAATTGCCTCGGCGTCCACCTGGGTGGCTGAACGCACAAGGATGGCGTCGACGTCGACGATTGCGGAGAGCAGCTGGGACCGGTCCGCACCGTCGGTTTGGCGGATTTCGAAGTCCGGACCAAGGGCCTCGATCGTGGCGGGCGAAAGTTCCTCAGCGAGGAGTACTACTGGTTTGGTGCTAGTCACCGGTGACCTCTTTAGCTCTCTTTTTCAGGTGGGGTTTTGGTGAAACGATTCTTTGACGACGAAGGCCGGACCCGGTATACCGGGTCCGGCCTCCATGCCGGGCGGCTTCATTTCGAGCCTATCCCGAACGGCGTTCTGTGTTGAATTGCTACGGCTCCTGCCGCGGCCTCAACGGGTGCCTTGATTAGCGGGCTGCGGAGCCTTCGACGTAGTCCTCGTCCTGCTGCTGCCAGGAGAACAGGGAACGCAGCTCGCGGCCGACACCCTCGATCGGGTGCTGCTCTGCCTTGGCGCGCAGTTCCTTGAACTCGACTGCACCGTTGTCCTGGTCGTCGATGAAACGCTTGGCGAAAGCGCCGGACTGGATGTCGGCGAGGACGCCGGCCATGTTTTCCTTGACCCGGGGGTCGATGACGCGCGGGCCGGAGACATAGTCGCCGTATTCCGCGGTGTCGGAAACGCTCCAGCGCTGCTTGGCGATGCCGCCCTCCCACATGAGGTCAACGATGAGCTTGAGCTCGTGAAGAACCTCGAAGTAGGCGATCTGCGGCTGGTAGCCGGCCTCGGTCAGGGTCTCGAAGCCGTACTGGATCAGCTGGGAGACGCCGCCGCACAGGACAGCCTGCTCGCCGAAGAGGTCGGTCTCGGTCTCTTCGGTGAAGGTGGTCTTGATGACGCCTGCGCGGGTGCCGCCGATCGCCTTCGCGTAGGACTTGGCCAGCTCCCAAGCGGAACCGGAAGCGTCCTGCTCGACGGCGATGATGTCCGGGATACCGCGGCCGGCTTCGAATTCGCGGCGCACGGTGTGGCCCGGAGCCTTCGGGGCGATCAGGATGACGTCAACGCCCTCGGGCGCCTCGATGTAGCCGAAGCGGATGTTGAAGCCGTGGGCGAAGGCAAGGGCCTTGCCTGCGGTCAGCTTGTCCTTGATGGAGTCGTTGTAGATCGCACGCTGGTGCTGGTCCGGTGCCAGGATCATGATGACGTCGGCCCATTCGGCGGCGTCGGCAACGTTCTTGACCGTGAAGCCTGCATCCTCGGCCTTGGCGATCGACTTCGAGCCTTCCTTGAGCGCGATGACAACCTCGACGCCGGAGTCGCGCAGGTTCAGCGCGTGGGCGTGGCCCTGGGAACCGTAGCCGACAATGGCAACCTTGCGACCCTGGATGATCGACAGGTCTGCGTCGTCGTCGTAGAACATTTCAGTCACTTGCGTAACTCCTCTTGAGTGGTTTTGTAGATATTGTCTGTGGTTCGGTATCGGGCTGCTACGCAGTACCTAGGACAGTGCCTAAGCGCTGCGCAAAGCCCTGTCACTCATGGAGCGGGATCCCCGCCCAACGGCCAAGGTGCCGGACTGCACTATTTCGCGGATGCCGAACGGCTCCAGCACTGAAAGCAGCGCTGCGAGCTTTTCCGGGGTACCGGTTGCCTCAATGACCACCGAGTCTGTGGAAACGTCAACCACTGAGGCACGGAACAAGTCTGCAGCTTGGGTGACCTGCAGGCGTGTCGCGGCATCCGCACGTACCTTGACCAGGATGTGGTCACGTTGCACGGAAGATTCTGAAGTCAGCTCGACAATCTTGATCACGTTGATCAGTTTGTTGAGCTGTTTGGTGACCTGCTCGATGAGGTCGCCATCGGCGTCGACGACGACGGTCATCCGGGAAATCCCGGAAACCTCGGTGGGGCCGACGGCCAGGGAGTTGATGTTGAAGGCCCGCCGGGCGAAGAGGCTGGCCACGCGGGTCAGCACGCCGGGCTTGTCTTCGACCAGAACGGACAGTGTGTGGCGGCTCATGGCTAGTCCTCCTCTTCCCATTCCGGGGTCATGTTGCGGGCAACCTGGATCTGGTCGTTCGAGACTCCGGAGGGGACCATCGGCCACACCATGGAGTTCGGGCTGACCACGAAGTCGATGACCACGGGACGGTCATTGATTTCCAAGGCCTTCTGGATGGTGGCGTCGATGTCCTCGTCCCGCTCGCAACGGAACGCGGCACAGCCGTAAGCGTCTGCCAGCTTGACGAAGTCCGGGATACGGACGGTGTCGTGGCCGGTGTTCAGGTCGGTGTTGGAGTAGCGGCCTTCATAGAAGAGGGTCTGCCACTGGCGCACCATGCCCAGCGAGGAGTTGTTGATGATGGCAACCTTGATGGGAATCTTGTTGATGGCGCAGGTGGCCAGTTCCTGGTTGGTCATCTGGAAGCAGCCGTCACCGTCGATCGCCCAGACCACGCGGTCGGGTTCGCCGACCTTGGCGCCCATGGCTGCCGGCACCGCATAACCCATGGTGCCCGCACCGCCGGAATTCAGCCAGGCGTGGGGACGCTCGTACTTGATGAACTGCGCGGCCCACATCTGGTGCTGGCCAACGCCCGCAACGTAGATTCCTTCCGGACCCGTCAGCGCACCAATGCGTTCGATGACCCGCTGGGGGGCACTGAGTCCGTCTTCCGGTTCGGTCCAACCGAGGGGGTAGGTATCGCGGAGGTTGTTCAGGAACGCCCACCAACCGTCGAGGTCCGGAGTGCCGGATTGTTCGAAAGCGGTCCGGACGGCCTCGCTCAGTTCCGGAATGATTTCCTTGACGGAACCCACGATCGGAACGTCTGCCACGCGGTTCTTGGAGATCTCCGCGGGGTCGATGTCCGCGTGGATGATCTTTGCATGCGGAGCGAAGGTGCTCAGGACACCCGTCACCCGGTCATCGAAGCGCGCACCAAGGGTGATCAGCAGATCGGACTGCTGCAGTGCGGTCACCGCGGAAACCGTGCCGTGCATGCCGGGCATGCCGACGTGCTGGGGGTGGGAATCCGGGAACGCGCCGCGGGCCATGAGTGTGGTCACCACGGGCGCTCCGGTGAGCTCCGCGAGTTCGCGCAATTCGGCCGAAGCATGCGCCTTGACCACTCCGCCACCCACGTACAGCACGGGCTTGCTTGCCGCGGCGATCAGCCGGGCAGCCTCGCGCACCTGCTTGTTGTGGCCGCGGACCACCGGACGATAACCCGGCAAATCGATCTTGGGTGGCCAGGAGAAGGTCATGGTGCCCTGCTGGGCGTTCTTGGCGATGTCCACCAATACGGGACCGGGACGCCCGGTGCTTGCAAGGTGGAAAGCCTCGGCCATGACATGCGGAATGTCGTTGGGATCCGTCACCAGGAAGGAGTGCTTGGTGATCGGCATGGTGATGCCGACGATGTCCGCTTCCTGGAAGGCATCCGTGCCAATGACAGAAGCCGATACCTGGCCGGTAATGGCCACGAGCGGCACGGAGTCCATGTGGGCATCCATGATGGCGGTAACGAGGTTGGTGGCACCGGGGCCCGAGGTGGCGATGCAGACGCCAACCCGTCCGGTAACCATGGCGTAGCCTTGGGCTGCGTGGCCGGCTCCCTGTTCGTGACGGACCAGGACGTGATTCATCTTGGAGGCCATCAAAGGGTCATAGGTGGGGAGGATCGCGCCACCGGGCAAACCAAAAATATCGTCCACGCCGAGTTCTTCGAGCGAGCGGACAATAGCTTCCGAGCCGGTCATCACCGTTGGGGGTACAACGTTGTTCGGCCCGAGTACAGGAGAGAGAGTTGCAGCATTGTCGACGACGGCGTCAGCCGGACGGTCGACCTTTTCCGGAGCTTTGGGGGCTCCAGCGGACTTTGCAGCCATCAGCGAGGGGCTGATCGGCGATCCTTTGCTCATCGGACTCTTCCTTTGGGGATCTTCAATTAGTGAAAGTTACTGCTTGGGTACTGCGTTCATGCGGTTGTTGCTAAATGCGCCGTCCCCTGTGGGAAATAAAAAAACCCCTCAGCCTTGCGGCTCTTCGAGGGGTTGCGCGTGACGGTTCGTTACCAGTCGGGCTAGGAAGCCACGCGCTTGGTAAGTACGACAGTGCCCACGGTGGCGCCGACAGTAACGAATGCGATCATGCGTTCAGTGTTCCCTCTTTGTGAGATAAGTGTCAAACGGTGAAGATCTCATCTCACTATGTGGACCCCATTGTCCACGGGTTGGTCCTACCCCCACCCTCCGGCGTGAACGCCGTCCGGCCGGGGCCCCTCGGACCAGCCCTTATTAAGCCCTGCCGCCTCCAGCGGCCTTGTCACCGCTGGAGGCACGGGCTACTTGGCGTCAGCCGCAGTACGCGCCTGTGGAGGCGCTGTGGACCAGCTTGGCGTACTTGGCCAGGACGCCCTTGGTGAATTTGGCCGGGAGGGGCTCCCAGCCGATCTTGCGGGACTCGAGTTCGGCTTCGTCCACCAGGAGGTCGAACGAACGGGCGGCTATGTCCACGCGGATCTTGTCGCCGTCCTTGACGAAGGCGATGGGTCCGCCGTCGACGGCTTCAGGCGCAACGTGCCCGATGCAGAGACCGGTGGTACCTCCGGAGAAGCGGCCATCGGTCAGCAGGAGAACATCCTTGCCGAGGCCCGCGCCCTTGATGGCGCCGGTGATGGCGAGCATCTCACGCATGCCCGGGCCGCCCTTGGGACCTTCGTAACGGATCACGACGACGTCTCCGGCCTTGATCTCGCCCTTGTCCAAAGCGTCGAGTGCACCCTGCTCGCGTTCGAACACGCGCGCGGTTCCTTCGAAGACATCGGCGTCGAAGCCGGCACTCTTCACGACGGCACCTTCCGGGGCCATGGAACCGTGCAGGATGGTGATCCCGCCGGTCTTGTGGATCGGGTTGTCCAGCGCACGCAGGATCTTGCCGTCGAGGTCCGGCGGGTTGATGGAGGCCAGGTTCTCGGCGAGGGTCTTGCCCGTGACTGTCAGGCAGTCGCCGTGCAGCAGGCCGGCGTCGAGCAGCGCCTTCATGATGACCGGCACGCCGCCGATCTTGTCGACGTCGGTCATGACATAGCGGCCGAAGGGCTTCAGGTCACCCAGGTGCGGGATCTTGTCGCCGATGCGGTTGAAGTCGTCCAGGGTCAGTTCGACCTCGGCTTCACGGGCGATCGCGAGCAGGTGCAGGACGGCGTTCGTGGAACCACCGAAGGCCATGGTGACGGCGATGGCGTTCTCGAACGCCTTCTTGGTCATGATGTCCCGGGCGGTGATGCCGAGGCGGAGCAGGTTGACCACTGCCTCGCCGGACTTGCGGGCAAAGTCATCACGACGGCGGTCTGCCGAGGGCGGGGCTGCCGAGCCCGGGAGTGACATGCCGAGGGCTTCGCCGATGCACGCCATGGTATTCGCCGTGTACATACCGCCGCAGGCGCCTTCACCCGGACAGATCGCGCGTTCGATGCGATCCAGGTCACCCTTGCTCATCTTGCCGGCAGCGCACGCGCCCACGGCTTCGAAGGCGTCAATGAGGGTGACTTCCTTCTCGGAGCCGTCCTCGAGCTTGACCCAGCCCGGCATGATGGAACCGGCGTAAAGGAAGACGCTGGCGAGATCCAGGCGGGCGGCTGCCATCAGCATGCCGGGGAGGGACTTGTCGCAACCGGCTAGCAGGACGGAACCGTCGATGCGCTCAGCCTGCATGACGGTTTCAACGGAGTCGGCAATGACTTCGCGCGAAACAAGGGAGAAGTGCATGCCTTCGTGGCCCATGGAAATGCCGTCCGAAACGGAGATGGTGCCAAACTGCATCGGGAACCCACCGCCGGCGTGAACGCCTTCCTTGGCGCCCTGGGCGAGTCGGTTCAGCGAGAGGTTGCACGGCGTAATTTCGTTCCACGAGCTCGCGACGCCGATCTGGGGCTTGGCGAAGTCGTCATCGCCCATGCCGACGGCCCGGAACATGCCTCGCGCGGGGGCGGCATGGATGCCGTCCGTTACGACCCGGCTGCGTGGCTTGATGTCCGGCTGGTTGTCTGTCGCAATTGGGGTGTGGTCACTCATGGGCACGAGTCTATGACTCTTGGACTGTGGCCAACGAACATGATCAGCGGTTAACGAGAATTCAGCGCTATTTCATTCAATATTTCATTCAAATAATGGACGGTCGTCTCGATATGTGAGATATCGGTCCCATTATCGGCTGCATCTCCGGCCGACAGGATCGCGCGAGTCCTAAAGGCCGCGAATCGATTGACTAACCTAGACAGCCTCGTGACGCGGACGTAACGTCAAATCACGACAACTGCGCCACTCGAACAGAAGGGCTCCACCCATGGAATGGTTGATCACGGTCATCGTTATCGTGTTGATCGTCGCGATTGTCTGGTGGCTCTTGAGCCGCAACCGCGCGAAGTCTTCCTCCGGCGTCATGGCCCCGTCCTCACCCTCGCCGACCGTTTCCTCTCCACAGATGGACGTCACAGCAGCTGCCTTGACGGGTTCGGCCCCTTTGGTGGCAGCGGCCGCGACCGCCGAACAAAACTTGGCCGAGTCGCGCGCGGCCGCACCCGAAGCCGAGCCCGAGCCGGAGCCGGAACCCGAGCCGGAAGCGGCAACCGAGGCGGGCGGCGTCGACGTCGACGACTGGGAGCGCCCTGTCCCTCCCCTCGAAACCGGAATGGCCGCCGAGGAAGAGTCCCCGGCGACCGGAGCCTCGGTGGAGGAGCCCGTGTTCGAGGAGCCCACGCTCTCGGAACCCGTGCTGTCCGAGGAGGCGGTTTCCGAAGCGGCGGTTTCCGAGGACGCCGGGACGGTTGCCGCCGAGCCTGAACTTGAAGGGGGCGTGACGGCAGACGACGTTACGGCGGCCGACGCCGGACCCTCCGTTCCGGCTGCTACCGGCGTTCCGGCGTCTTCGGGCACCGAACCGGCCACCCCGGAACAGTTGGCCGATAGCGCCGAGTGGGAAGCGACCTGGAGCGAAGGCGGCGCACCTGTCCCCCCCGCTCCGATTCACCACCGCGAGTACACCGACGCCCATGCTCCCACGCTTCCCGGTGCGGAATCCGCCGCTGCGGAAGCAGTCGACACTGCGGAAGGGGTGCAAGAAGACCGGACCGAGACTCCCGGCGCGGTCTCGACGCCTGAGTCAACCACCCCAGCCGAGGATTCAACCGGCGCGCCGCCGTTGGGCGGGCATCTCGCCGCCGAGCAGCCGTACGGTGAAGGCTCGGCCGCGGCCGGCGCGGACGGGAGCGGCCCAGATGGCTACACCGTCAAAGGCAACGCGGACACCATGACCTACCACGATGAAGACAGCCCGTCCTACGACGAAGTCAAGGCGGAGGTCTGGTTTATTTCGAGCGCCCACGCCGAGGCAGCAGGTTTCCGGCCGCCTCGCAGGAACCGCCGCTGAGAGCCCCAGGGACCTGAAGCCCCAGGGCACGGGCCTGGAACTCATGAATCAGGCAAAGGCGGGATCGGGGAGCATTCTCCGGTCCCGCCTTGCACTTGTCCGGACTGTGACAGCGGTGGCATGCCTCGCGGCCTTGCTGCTGAGCGCTTGCACAGGGGGCGCCCCCGGACCAGGGCCTACGTCGTCCGCGAGCCAATCACGCGCGGCCCAGCCCCCCGGCACCCAAGGCAGCGGACCGGAGTTGCTTCGGAAGCTTGACCTCAATCTGACAATCCCGTGGTCCATCGTGTTCCTCGACGACGGCACTGCGATCATCTCCGAACGGGACACCAAGCTCATCAAATCGGTCAGGAATGATCGGGCCACGACGGTCGGTGAGTTTCCCGGCGTCGTACCCGGCGGCGAAGGCGGCCTGTTGGGGCTGGCACTCTCCCCGGCATTCGCCAGCGACCGGCTGCTCTACGCCTATTTCACCGGCGAATCGGACAACCGGATTTCGCGCACCCGCCTTGAGCAGGCTGCGGACGGGCGGCTGAGCCTCGGCACACCCGAAGTCATCTTCGCCGGCATTCCGAAAGCATCGACCCACAATGGCGGGCGCATCCGCTTCGGCCCGGATGGGTTCCTCTATGTCGGCACGGGAGATGCGCAGCACCCGGAGCAAGCACAGGACCGCAATGCGCTTGGCGGCAAGATCCTGCGGCTTACCCCCGAGGGGAAGCCGGCGCCGGGCAACCCGTTCGGCAACAACCCGGTCTACAGCTACGGACACCGCAATGTGCAAGGGCTGGCCTGGGACAGCTCGGGAAGGCTCTGGGCGAGCGAATTCGGACCCGATGTCAACGACGAACTCAACCTCATCGAAGCGGGCGGCAACTACGGTTGGCCACAAGTGACAGGGGCGCCCGGCCGCGCCGGTTACATCGATGCCAAGGTGGTCTGGCCGTCGACGGCGGATGCCTCGCCGAGCGGGCTCGAAATCGTGAACGGAACTGCGTTCACGTGCGCGCTGCGCGGGCAGCGTTTGTGGACGGTACCGCTGAGCGGAGAAACGGCGGGGAATCCCGTGGCATACCTCACAGCCCAGTACGGACGACTAAGGGACGTTTCCCATGCGCCGGACGGCACACTTTGGGTCCTCAGCAACAACCAAAACCCTGATTTTGCGCTGGTCCTGAAGGCTGCCAGCTAGGGGCGCGCAGGACGCCCACGCCGATTTCACACTTCGGCAAGTGTCGTGTAGAGTTACATGTCGTTGCGGAGATCAACGAGGGAAGAAAAGCCCCCAGCTGATCGAAATCGACAAATGCACCTCTAGCTCAATTGGCAGAGCAATTGACTCTTAATCAATGGGTTCCGGGTTCAAGTCCCGGGGGGTGCACCAAAGGGAAGGACCCTTGAGCGGCAGCGGCCGCTCAAGGGTTATTTCTTTGCATCGCGGCAACAAACAATTGCACCTCTAGCTCAATTGGCAGAGCAATTGACTCTTAATCAATGGGTTCCGGGTTCAAGTCCCGGGGGGTGCACTAAAGGGAAGATCCCTGGATGGCTGAATGGCCGTCCAGGGATCTTATTGCTTTTCGGCAGGCTTCACCCAGGCCGGGCCGGGGCACCGGAGCGAGCTGCGGAAGCTTAGTTGGAAACTTCGCCCGGGGCCGCGCCTGAATCCACTGCGGCCACAATGTCACTTACAACAGCCGAGGAATGGTTGTTCGCCAGTTCGCGTACGAGTGCTTGGAGTTCCCGCCGCAGTTTGGCTGTGTCCACCGGCACCGGTGCAAGCACTTCGCGTTCCAACTGCGTGGCTAGCCCGAGGGTGCGCTCCCCCGCTTCGGTCAAACTGACCACTTGGCTACGGCGGTCGGAAATGCTGCGGGCGCGGCTGACGTGGCCGTGGGTCTCCAGCCTGGTAAGCGTCTTCCCCATTGTCTGCGCCTGAACCCGGACAATCTGTGCGAGCATCGACTGGGTGGTCGGTCCGTTGACGGCAAGAACTTCCATGACAATGACCCCGGCATGGGTCAGATCCATACCGCGCAGTTTCTCGTTCCAGGCATGCTCCACGAGGCGCGCGGCCGTGGAGAGCAGGCGCCCGGTGGGCCACCGTTCCATATCAGGCATAAGGGCCAGTATATAGACCGCCCGGCGCAGATCAGGCCGGGGTTCAATTCGTGAAGCGGCCAACTCGTCACTAAGCTGAGTGGTCGCGGACGCTAGCAAGGAGCACAAATGGCTGAACGACTCATTCCAGGCGACACTGCCCCGGACTTCACCCTCAAGGACCACACGGGTCGCGAAGTCAGCCTGGCCTCGCACCGTGGCCGCAATACGGTCATCTATTTCTACCCCGCGGCTTCCACACCGGCATGCGCCAAGCAGGCCTGCGACTTCCGCGACTCCCTCGCGACCCTCCAGGCTGCCGGTTACGACGTCCTTGGCATCTCTCCGGACACCGTGAAGGATCTGGAAAAGTTTGTGGCCGAAGAGTCACTGACGTTTCCCCTCCTGTCCGACGAAGGGCACCAGGTCGCTGACGCCTATGCGGCTTGGGGCGAAAAGAAGAACTATGGGCGCACGTACCAAGGCCTGATCCGCTCAACGATAGTGGTGGATCCGGACGGCAAGGTGGCCGTGGCCCAGTACAACGTGCGGGCCACCGGCCATGTCGCAAAACTGCGCAGGGACCTCAAACTCGATTAGTAGGCACCGCGCGGCCGCGTAGGCGAGGCTGGAACGGCCGATGCAAAACCGCGGGTACAATAGAGGCCGGTATATGACCGGGGCAGGGTAACCTGAATCCCGGTCCGGGTACCAGCACCAGCGCGAGTGGTGAAATTGGCAGACACGCAGGATTTAGGTTCCTGTGCCTTCGGGCGTGGGGGTTCAAGTCCCCCCTTGCGCACATTCAGGAAGTGCCCCGGTCATTGGCCGGGGCACTTCCGTTTCCAGCCGGGACTCAGGGCCCTGAACTAGACTGGACTGCGGTCCGGCTGCCGCGGGCCCCAGCCCGTCCAACTGCCTTGAGGGGACAAGAGTGGTAAGCAGCAAGCTTCGCCGAGTCACGCTACAAATCGGCGCAGGCCTTCTGGCCGTGGCCTTGACTTCGTGCACGGTAAGTCCTGGACCGGTACCGTCCACATCGGCCGCAGGCGGCGCTCCGGCGGAGCCGAGCAAGACCTTCAACTTTGGCACCCCGTCGATGCCCCTTGGCCTGGATCCCGCCCTGACGAACGACTCCGAGGCGTATCGCATCACGCGGCAAGTGATGGAGGGCCTCGTGGGAGTCGACTCGTCCACCGGCCAACCGACTCCCCTGCTGGCCACGTCCTGGTCGCAAGGGAATGACGGACTCAGCTACGACTTCACGTTGCGGTCGAAGGTCACCTTCCACGATGGAACCGCCTTTGACGCCGCCGCTGTCTGCGGCAACTTCAACCGTTGGTTCAACTTCCCGGCAAGCGTGCGTCAGCAGGCACCGGGCATCGCATTCAAGAGCGTCTTCAAATCCTTCTCGGACGACGCTTCGCTTTCCCTCTTCAAGAACTGCAAGGTTGTCTCTCCCGACCACGTCCAAATCAACCTGACCAAGCCCTTCACGGGCTTCCTGCAGGCCTTGACGCTGCCGGCGTTCGCAATGTCGTCCCCGAAAGCGTTGGCCGACGGCAATGCCAACGTCCTGGACAGGAAACTGTCAGGACAACCGGCGTCGGCATACGCCTCCCACCCCGTGGGCACGGGCCCCTACGTTTTCTCCTCCTGGGGCAAGGACCGCATCACGCTCACCAGCTACAAGGGCTACTGGGGCGACCGCGGAGAGATAGCCACGGTCAACTTCATTCCGTTCGACTACCCGCAGGCCCGGCTCCAGGCCCTGCTCGCCGGAACCATCGACGGATACGACCTTGTCACCGCCGGCACCTTCGACCAACTGGTCAAGAAGGGCATGCAAATTGTCCAACGGGATCCGTTCTCCGTGATGTACCTCGGGATGAACGAGTCCGTGGCGCCCCTCCAGAACCTTGGGGTGCGCCAGGCAATCGAGATGGCCATCGACAAAGACACCCTCATCCACAAGTTCTTCATCGACAACACCTCACCGGCGTCCCAATTCGTTCCCCCCAAGCTAAGCGGCTTCAACAACAACGCACCGTCCTTGGGATACGACCCGGACAAGGCCAAGCAACTGCTCGCCAAGTCCGGCTATAAAGGCGAAGAGCTCAAGTTCTACTATCCGCTCAATGTCACGCGTGCCTACCTTCCCACTCCGGAGAAGATCTACGCGGAGATCAGCGCAGAGCTCACCGCCATCGGGCTGAACATCAAGCCCGTACCGGTGAATTGGGATGACGGCTACCTCCAGAAGGTCCAGTCCCCGGGTGACCATGCGCTCCATTTGCTCGGTTGGAACGGCGCCTACTCTGACCCGGACAATTTCGTGGGCACCCTCTTCGGAGAGAACAACGGCGAGTTCGGCTACAGCGATCCACAGGTGTTCTCAAAGATCGACCGGGCCCGGGGACTCCCCGACGGCGCCGACCGCAACTCCCAGTACCAGACCATCAATGCCCAGATCGCTGCGACCGTCCCTGCAGTACCCATCGCTTTCCCAATCTCGGCTTTGGCCCTTTCCGACCGCGTCGAGAAGTACCCTGCGTCGCCTGTCTTAAACGAAGTTTTTACAAACGTTCGCCTGAAGTCTTGACGTCCCGCCGCAATTTCAGTTATGTGCCCACGCGGGGATATTCTGTGACAGCCAGTGCCGCCGCTATCGGAGATAGATCGTGACCTTCATTTCCAAGACACACCACGCTGACGTCGTCCTTATTGGGGGCGGGATCATGAGCGCAACCCTGGGTGCGTTCATCAAGCAACTCGAACCCAGCTGGACCATCTCCCTCTTTGAGCGACTCGACGAAGCCGGCCTGGAAAGCTCCGGACCGTGGAACAACGCGGGAACCGGGCATGCAGCGCTCTGTGAGCTTAATTACTCGCCCGCAGCGAAGGACGGCTCGGTTGACCCGTCCAAGGCCCTCCACATCAACGAGCAATTCCAGCTCTCCCGCCAGTTCTGGTCCCACCTTGTGGACAATAAGTTGATCGGCTCCCCCAAGGGCTTCATCAACACCGTTCCCCATATGAGCTTCGTCATCGGCGACAAGCACGCAGACTTCCTCAAGACCCGCTACGAGGCACTCAAGCCCAACACGCTCTTCCGCAGCATGGAATACACGGAAGACCAGGCACAGATCGCCAAGTGGGCCCCGTTGATCGTCAAGGGCCGCGACGCCAAGCAGCGCGTCGCCGCCACCCGCGCAGCGGAAGGCACCGACGTCGACTTCGGCGCTTTGACCCGCGAGCTGACCGGCTACCTCGCCGACAACGGCGTTGAAGTCAACTATGGCCACGACGTCACCAACGTGAGCAAAGCCTCCGACGGCGGTTGGGACCTTTCGCTCAAGCACCCCGCTTCCGGCGAGCACGGCCAGATCCACGCCAAGTTCGTCTTCGTCGGCGCCGGCGGTGGAGCACTCCACCTGCTCCAGGCATCGGGCATCCCGGAAAGCAAGGGCTACGGCGGTTTCCCGGTGTCAGGGCAGTTCTTCCGCTGCACCGACGAGGCCATCGCCGGCCAGCACAGCGCCAAGGTTTACGGCCAGGCCTCCGTGGGCGCCCCGCCCATGTCCGTGCCGCACCTTGATACCCGCTACGTTGACGGCAAGCGTTCACTTCTTTTCGGCCCGTACGCCGGTTTCTCCACCAACTTCCTCAAGACGAGCAGCTACCTTGACCTGCCGCTGTCCATCCGCCCCAGCAACATCATCCCGATGCTTGCGGTGGCCAAGGACAACATGGACCTGACTGCGTACCTGATCAAGGAAGTGGCCAAGCGCCACGACGCCAAGGTGGAGTCCCTCCGCGAGTACTACCCCCAGGCCGACGGCGGCAACTGGGAGCTCATCACCGCAGGCCAGCGGGTGCAGATCATCAAGAAAGACTCCAAGAAGGGCGGAGTGCTGCAGTTCGGCACCGAAGTCATCACGGCTCGTGACGGCTCCATCGGAGCACTGCTCGGCGCATCTCCCGGCGCATCCACCGCCGTCCCCATCATGATCGAGATGCTCCAGCGGTCCTTCCCGAAGAACTTCAAGGGCTGGCAGTCCAAACTCAAGGAAATGATGCCCGGCTACGGCGTCAAACTGAACGACAATCCGGAACTTGCGGCCGAGCTGGAAGCGAGCACCTCCCGTTCTCTCCAACTTGAGCCTGCAAACGCCGTCCAGCACTAGTAACCGTCCGGGCTGCGGCCGGTTCGAGACAAGAAACAGACCGTAGATCCCAGGAGACAGTGCAATGTTCCGTCTGGCAAAACTTTCACTGGCGAACAGGGCACTGATCGCGCTGATCACCGTCTTCGCGGCGGTGTTCGGCGTGATCACCATGTCGTCCCTCAAGCAGGAGCTCATTCCTTCGATCGAGTTCCCGCAGATCTCAGTGATCACGGCCATGCCGGGCGCGTCACCGGAAGTTGTCGACAAGCAACTCAGCCGCCCGCTCGAAACAGCGCTGAACAGTGTCGAGGGCCTGGAATCGACCACGTCGACGTCGCGGAATGGTGTTTCGCAGATCACCATGGTGTTTACGTACGGTTCGAACCTGGACCGCGCACGGAACCAGATCGATCGCGCCATCTCCAACGCCAAGCGCGTGCTGCCCGCCGACGTCGAGCCCCGGTCTTTTGCGGGCAGCATCAGCGACTTCCCGATCGTGTACCTGGCAGTGTCTTCGGACAAGCCCCTCAGTGAGCTGAATACAGAGCTGCAGCGCTTGAGCGTGCCCCGACTCCAGAAACTGGATGGGGTCCGCGGCGCCGAAGTGACAGGTGGAGCCACCCAGCACATCCTGATCCAGCCCAAAGCCCAGGCCATGGCCGCGAACGGCGCCACAGTCCAGTCGCTCACGAGTGCCCTCAAGAACAACGGGACGCTGGTCCCGGCCGGAACCATCGATGATCAGGGCAAGACTCTCTCCCTGCAGATCGGCAGCCCCGTGGACTCCCTCGACGTCATCAAGGGCCTGCCGCTTACCGGGGCGAAGGCCGGTACCACAATCGGCGGCGTTGCCGACGTGAGCATCCAGGACGACGCCGCAACCTCGATTACCCGGACCAACGGGAAGCCGACGCTCGCCCTGTCCATCACGAAAAAGCCCGACGGCGACACGGTCGCCATTTCGCACGCCGTCAAGGATTCCATTCCGCAGATGGAAGCCGAACTCGGCTCCAATGCGCACTTTACGCCGGTGTTCGACCAGGCCCCGTACATCGAAAAATCCATCAAGGACCTCACCACGGAAGGCCTTCTTGGACTTGGCTTCGCGGTGGCGGTCATCCTTGTGTTCCTGATGTCCGTGCGCTCCACGCTCGTGACGGTCGTCTCCATTCCGTTGTCGCTCCTGATCACGTTCATTGGAATATCGGCGACCCACTACTCGCTCAACATCCTCACCCTCGGCGCGTTGACCATCGCGATCGGCCGCGTGGTGGACGACTCGATCGTGGTGATCGAGAACATCAAACGGCACCTCAGCTATGGTGAGCACAAGCTCGGGGCCATCCTCAATTCCATCCGGGAAGTTGCCGGTGCGATCACGGCGTCCACCCTCACCACGGTTGCCGTCTTCCTGCCGATCGCCTTTGTGGGCAACCTGGCGGGTGAATTGTTCCGGCCCTTCGCCCTGACTGTGACCATCGCCCTGTTGTCCTCGTTGCTCGTGTCCCTCACGATCGTTCCGGTGCTGGCGTACTGGTTCCTCAAGTCTTCATCGCCGGCCGCGGACGCGGAGGACGTGCGTGCCGCGGAAGACGCCCGAACCAAGGCGCACGAGGCCGAGCAGCGCAGCCGCCTGCAGCGCGGGTATTTGCCCATCCTGCTCAAAACCCAAAAGCACCCGGTCATGACGATCGTCGCCGCCGTCCTGGTGTTGGGCGGAACCGCTGCCATGTCCCCGCTGCTCGCCACGGACTTGCTCGGTGACTCCGGCCAGAACAGCATGACCGTGCGCCAGGTCCTTCCTGCCGGCACCAGCCTGGCGCAGACCGGCGCCGCCGCGGCGCAAGTGGAATCGGTCCTCCGCGGGATCGACGGCGTCAAGGACGTCCAGGTCACTTCGGGCAACGCCCAAACGGGTTTCGCCGCGCTCACCTCAAGTGGCGCTTCCAACTCGACGTTCACCGTGGTGACGGACGACAAGGCTGACCAGCAGAAACTGCAGGACACGGTCCGGTCCCGGCTCGCGGGCGCCGCGGCTGCCGGGAAGGTCACTGTTGGCGCGCAGCAAGGTGGTCTGGGCACCTCTTCCAGTGTGGACATCACCATCAACGCCGCCAACTCGGCGGATCTCAAGACCGCGAGCGACGCCGTGGCGAAAGCCATGGACGGCGTGCCCGGGAGCGCCGAGGTAGCCACCAACCTGGATGCCAGCCAGTCCGTGGTCCAGGTGAAGGTCGATCGCGCCAAGGCCGTCGCCGCCGGGCTGAACGAGGAGCAAGTTGCCGGCGTCCTGGCGTCCACGGTCAGCCCCATCCCCGCAGGCACTGTCCGCATCGACACCACGGACTTCCCGGTGCAGATCGGCGAAGGCACGCACTTCACCAGCATCGCCGACGTCAGGGGCATCAATCTCCCGACGCCGGCCGGGCCCGTCCCGCTGTCGAGCATCGCGTCGGTGGAGCAAGTGGACACTCCGGTATCCATCACCAGCAGCAACGGCCAGCGGAGCGCGAAGGTGACCGTCACGCCGTCGGGCTCCAACCTTGGTGCCGTCAGCACGGCAGTCAGTGAACGGCTCGCCTCCGTGCAGCTGCCGGCAGGCGTTACCGCTACGATCGGCGGCGCCACGTCGCAGCAGGCGGACTCGTTCCGGCAGCTCGGCCTCGCGCTCCTGGCAGCCGTCGCCATTGTCTACGTCATCATGGTGGCCGCGTTCAAGTCCCTCATCCAGCCCCTCATCCTCTTGGTGTCCGTGCCTTTTGCGGCAACGGGCGCCATCGCTTTGCTCCTGGTCACGGGTGTTCCGCTCGGACTGCCTTCCCTGATCGGCATGCTGATGTTGGTGGGAATCGTCGTGACCAATGCGATCGTCCTGATCGACCTCATCAACCAGTACCGCAAACCACACGATGGCCGCCCGGGAATGAGCGTGGCGGATGCCATCACCCACGGCGCCAGGCAGCGGCTGCGCCCGATCCTCATGACGGCGCTTGCTACCGTATTCGCGCTGACGCCCATGGCTTTGGGCCTCACGGGCGGCGGCGGGTTCATTTCCCGCCCGCTCGCGATCGTTGTCATCGGTGGCCTTGTTTCGTCCACGGCTTTGACGCTTGTCCTGGTGCCCGTCCTCTACAAGCTGGTCGAGGGCCGTCGGGAGAAGAAGTCGCTGCTCAGGGCACTCACGCAACGCCCCGACGTCGTGAAGGACGGCATCGCCGGCCATGGCGCGGGCGACCACTTGGACTGGACCACCGGAATGATTCCCAAAGTCTCGGGCCGCCGATCCACTTCCAGCCCCGCCGAGTAGGGCGACACACCGGGAACAAAATGATGCCGTACCCTGTTGCAGGCAGTGATACATGCAAATGCATCTATTTTAGGATAGACTGTTGGCAGAGCCCGGACACCAATCGGGCAGGCAGAAAGGTACATCATGGAGATCGGCGTATTCAGCGTCAGCGACATCACCACTGACCCCACCACGGGCCACACCCCCACGGAGAACGAGCGCATCAAGGCCGCCGTGGCCATCGCCAAGAAGGTCGAAGAGATCGGCATGGACGTCTATGCGATCGGCGAGCACCACAACCGCCCCTTCTTCTCATCGTCCCCCACCACCACACTGGCGTACATCGCAGCGCAGACTGAACGCATCACGCTGTCGACGTCCACCACGCTGATCACCACGAACGATCCTGTCAAGATCGCCGAAGACTTCGCGATGCTCCAGCACCTGGCGGATGGTCGAGTGGACCTCATCATGGGCCGCGGCAACACCGCCCCCGTCTACCCCTGGTTCGGCAAGAACATCCAGGACGGGATCGAGCTCGCTATCGAGAACTATTCCCTGCTGCGCAAGCTCTGGGATGAGGACACCGTCAATTGGAGCGGCAAGTACCGCACCCCGCTGCAGAACTTCACCTCCACGCCCCGCCCGCTCGACGGCGTCGCGCCCTTCGTCTGGCACGGCTCCATCCGCAGCCCGCAGATCGCGGAACTTGCCGCCTACTACGGCGACGGCTTCTTCGCCAACAACATCTTCTGGCCCAAGGAGCACTACCAGCAGCTGATCGGCCTGTACCGCGAACGGTATGAGCACTACGGCCACGGCAACGCTGACCAGGCCATCGTGGGCCTCGGCGGGCAGTTCTTCATGCGCAAGAACTCCCAGGACGCCGTGAAGGAGTTCCGCCCCTACTTCGACAATGCACCGGTGTACGGCCACGGTCCCTCGCTCGAGGACTTCACGTCCCAGACGCCGCTGACCGTCGGCAGTCCACAGGAAGTCATCGAAAAGACCCTGACTTTCCGCGAGTACTTCGGCGACTACCAGCGCCAACTGTTCCTGGTGGACCACGCCGGCCTGCCGCTCAAGACCGTCCTGGAGCAACTGGATCTCTTCGGCGAAGAAGTCCTGCCGGTCCTGCGCAAGGAATTCGAGGACCGCAAGCCGGCCCACGTCCCTGACGCGCCCACCCATGCATCCCGGGTGGCAGCCTCCGTGATCGCCTCGGCCAAGGACGACGCAGCCGATGCTGTCAGTGGCGGCGTAGGGCGGACCCCGTGACCACCGCGGCGCCCACCTCGTCCGCCGTGCGCCTCGCCGCCGAAACCTGGGAGTCCTTGTTCCGCTCCCAGGTGGCGGTGATGCGCCGGCTCCAGGCCGGGCCGGCCTTCAAGAAGTTGCCCATCAAGGAGTATGACGTCCTGTTCACTTTGTCCCGCTGCCCCACTGGCAAGCTGCGGCTGAACGAGATCAACGATCACGTCCTGCTCAGCCAATCCAGCCTGAGCCGGCTGGTTGACAGGCTGGAGAAGCGTGGGCTCGTGGAGCGCAGCATCGCTCCCGACGACGGCCGCGGGATCCTGCTGGGGCTCACCTCGGCCGGGCAGGAACTACAGAAGGAGATCGGCCGCGAGCACGTCCGCGACATCGCCGAACTTGTGGCGCCGGCCCTGACGGCCGACGAACAACGTGAGCTTCTGCGCCTGACGGATAAGCTGCAAGCGTTCGTCGCAAGCAAATAGCCGCGCGAGAACTAGCGGAGGACGACGAGCTTTGCCGGATCCTCATCCGGCAGCTCGTCGGCCACCACAGCGGTGACCTTCAAGCTCTTCAACGACAGGCTGCCGCCCACCGTGGACAGGAACGCGGTGTCCGAGGAATCGCGTCCGGCGGTGATGCGCAGCATGGATTCGCGCGGGGCCAGGCCTGTGGGATCGATCACGTACCAGGTTCCGTCGATGTGGGCCTCAGCCACGGCGTGGAAGTCCATGGGGCTCAACCCGGGCGCATAGACCGCCGCGAGCCGGGCGGGGATGTCTTTGGAGCGCAGGAGGGCAATGGCAAGGTGGGCGAAATCCCGGCAAACACCTTTGCGGTGCAGGAGCGTTTCCACCGCTCCATCCGTTCCCCGCGAGGAACCGCTGATGTACCGGAGTTCATCGTGGACCCAGTTCCGGACTGCCTGCAATAGCTCCTCGCCGTGCAGACCGCCGAACTCGGCATACGACGTCGGAAGGAGTCGATCGGACTCGGCATAGCGGCTGGGGCGCACATAGCGGATGAGCTCCATCCGGGAGGACTCATCCGGGACACCAAAACCTTCCACCGAGGCACGGTAGTCAACCGTTACTTCGCTGGGTTCGGCGAACTCCATGTAGTGGAAACGCCCACCGTGATGGTCCGTCAGCTCGGTGAGCGGAACAGCTTCGCCTTCCACCGTGACTGACAGCTCTTCGGTCAACGAGTCGTAGCCTGGATTGCTGGCCACGGCGATCGCCATTGCCACCTTGGTGTTGGCGACGGTCTTGAAAACGAGCTGGGCAGCCACGTTGCGTTCCATGGATCTCCGGAGTGTTGCGGCTGGACAACCCCCCGATGTCGCCGATCTGTTGGTGTCAATCGTCGTTCTACAGATTGACCTTCAGAGACAATAGCATCCGCTGGACGTTGGCGAATTCCGAACTCTGGTCAACGTACTTGGCGGCCTGGTCCAAGGTGTCAAAGGACTTCGCGGGAGCAACTACTTCGTCAGTGGCGAAAGCATGCACCGCGGGCATGTCCCCGAAGTAGTAGTTGCCCTTTCCTGCCGGCCCCACCACAAGGTTCCGGAGCTGGCAGGCCTGGCCATCAGTTCCGGCCACCAAGTTGGTGATGCCGTACGAACCGAAGAATTTGTAGCCCTGGATGACCCGGAACACCACGTGCGGAGGGATCGTGGAATCGCCGTCGGCATGGGGAAGGTCAATGGGCACGCTGCTGACCACCACGTAGGGACGCTTGGCGGCCGGATTGCAGTCGGCCGGACTCGCCGAGGCCAGTCCGGTGTGAAGGGTCGCGAGGTACCCTCCCTTGGCGTCTTTGACCTCGATCTTCAGGGCGCCGGGCATGGAACCGGCGTCGGGCGTGACCGATTGCGCAATCCAGTCACTCGGAAGATCGAAGCTGACCTTCTTGGACGCATCCGAGTACGTCTTCCACGCCGAGGCCGTGGCCCCCGCCGTCGCTGTAGTTCCTGCTGAGGGGCTCCCCGTGGAGCCGCCCGACGGCGGGGCCGCACTGGAGCCCGACGGCGTCGCGCTCCCGGGTGCCGCGCTGTTGGACCCGGCCGTCCAGACCGGTCCGCCCTTGCCCTCGGAACTACAGCCAGCCGCGGCGACCACGATGAGTGCACCCAGGACGGCGACTGAAAACTTCGACGGGATCCGCTTTGCTCGCATGCGCACCAGCCTAACGGCGCGGAGCCGCCGCCTGCCCGTCCGGATCGGCGTTTCGCACCTGAAAACCCCGCCGGTGCACTCCGGGCCGCCGCTTCAGCCCGCATCGTAGGACTAGGCTGGACGCATGGCTCCCGATCAGCTTGATGAGGACGAAAACAATGTGGAGGGCATCTCCGCCGTGGACATCGCGGACTGGCGCTTGCGCACGTTTGCCTTGTACGACGACGTCCGCAAGATCGCGGTGGACGATCCCTTCCAAGCCCACGTTTACTGGCGCCAGGAACGGGACCGCATGTTCGGAACCCACCCGGCATCGGCGCTGACTCCCGCCAGCAAGAGGTCCTTCTCGGGCTTGCGCACCGCGGACTACGATCCCCGGTTCCGCCGCTATGCTGCCCTCTCTCCGGAAGGAGCGGGCCAGGAGATGAACGTGCACACCGGAACCGACGGCGTGGTGCCGTTTGTCCGGCTCGGTACCTTCGACCTCGACGAGCTTGGCTCTCTGGCTGTGTGGCGCCTCCGCAGCTACGGCGGCGGCATCTTCGTGCCTTTCCGCGACGCCACAGCCGGCAAACCAGGAGGAAGCTACGGCGCCGGCCGGTACTTGCTTGACACCATCAAAGGCGCTTTCCACGGCCTTCGCGGATCAGGGCAACAGGAATTCGTGCTCGACTTCAACTTCGCCTACAACCCGTCCTGCGCCTACAACGAGGCCTGGGCGTGCCCCTTGGCCGGGCCGGCAAATCGTTTGGCCGCGGATATCCCGGTGGGGGAGCTCTACCTGCCCGTCTAAACCTCCGTCCAAACTCCGTCTAAACAGGCGCGAGGACGTAGGATGTCTTCATGACTTCCTCACGTGCACGCCGGATCGCCCGCGTCCGCCCGCTCTCCCCCACCTCGCCGGACGAACACTTCTTCGTCGCGAATTACGCCGTTGACTTCGCTTCCGCGGAAGGCCGGAGCTGGACTGTGGTGGACAGCCCGTTCCCAGGCTCGCCGGCAAATGGCAGCAGCGCAGGGCGGCCGGGTTGGGTTACAGGCTCTCAGGTCTCCGAGGATGCGTTCATGTTCCTTGCGCCGTCCGTTCCCGCCAACGTCTTCGGCATGGCGCACAACACGGGCCAGCCGGGCCGGGACTTGCCTGCGCAGGCGTTCCACAAGGCCGCCACGAGCGTCATTGGACCAGGCGACGCCATCGAGCTCGCCTCGGACGTCGGCTACGTGGACCCCGAAGCGGAACTGACCGTCGTCGTCGGACGCAGAGTCCGCGGGCTCACACTCGACAACGCGCGCGACGCCATCCTCGGTTTCACGATCGGCAACGACGTCTCGGCGCGCGACCTGCAGAAGACCGACGAACTGTGGATCAGCGCGAAAAGCCAGGACACGTTTACTCCTGCGGGACCGTGGATCGTCACGGACCTCAATGACGATGATCTTTCGATCGGCATAGTGCACAACGGCCGGGAATTGGGCACGGCCAGCACCGCGGACCTCGGATGGAAGGTAGACGAGATCCTTGTCTACCTCACCTCCTTCATGACCTTGCACCCCGGCGACCTGGTCCTCACCGGCTTCCCGGCCGAGTGCACCAGGATCGAGCCCGGAGATACCGTGACCTGCCGCATTGAGGGCATCGGAGAGCTCAGCAACCCCGTCATAGCAGCAACTTGGGAGAAAATTCCCAGCTTGATATGACAGGCTTGAGCCATGGAGCCTCCTGCCGTGCCGGCAATTGAGACGCGGCAGACGTCCCTTCCCAGGCCAAATACAAGCAAGCGCCGCAAAGGCGTGCTGCGCTATCCGGTGGTCAGGCAGCTCATCCGTTTTACCGGCGTCGGGATCATCTGTACCGTCACCTCGCTGGCACTGTACGCGCTGTTCCGCCCGTGGATGGGACCCCAACCCGCGAACGCCGCGGCACTGATTATCACCTCGCTCATGAACACGGCCCTGAACCGGCGGCTGACCTTCAAGATCACAGGCAACCGGAAGAGAACGCAGGATCATCTGAACGGGCTGATCGTGATCGCCGTGGCGCTGATCATCACGGGCGGTAGCCTGGGCGTGCTCCATGCGTTGCGCCCCGAAGCCACCCTCGCCGAGGACCTTTGGACAACCACGCTGTCCGGGTTCGTCGCGACGGCCGTGCGGTTCACGATGCTGCGGCACTGGATTTTCCGCAGGGCCCGCCACGTCTGACTCCCAACTGGCTCGCATTTGTTGTCGTCTTGAGGGCTCAGAACGACAACAAATGCGAGTTACTTGGGGTGGGGACAGTCAGCGGCGACCGAGCCCCTGCACGCTCCCGACGGCGGCAGCCACGGCTTCTGCGGCTTGCTCAAGTTCCGCTGACGTCACCGCGGAGTCGAAGCTGAAGCGCACTGCAGTGTGGGCCACCTCGGGCTCGATTCCCAAGGCCAGCAGGACCGGCGGGGGAGCGTCGGATCCAGCGGCGCAGGCCGAGCCGCTCGAACAAACCACACCAAGCCGCTCAAGCTCAAGCAACACGGACTCCCCGCTGGTGCCGGGGAAACAGAAAGACGCGACGGACGGCAAGCGCTGCGAAGGGTGGCCGGTCAACACGGCACCCGGCACGGCCCCAAGGACAGCGCGGATGAAGGCATCCCGCAACGCCGAGACACGTACGGCGAGTTCCGACTGCGCGGCATGGGCGAGCGTGAGTGCCGTGGCCAGCGCGACAGCTCCCGCCACGTTTTCGGTCCCGGAGCGCTTGCCCCGCTCCTGGCCGCCGCCATGGACGAGCGGCTCCAGCTTGAGCCTTCCCTTGGCATAGAGCACGCCGCTACCCTTGGGCGCGCCGAGTTTGTGGCCGGAAATGCTGAGGGCATCGACCCCCAGTTCCTTGACGCCTATAGGCAACCAACCCGCGGCCTGGACGGCGTCCGTGTGGAACGGCACGCCGTGTTCCGCGGCCACCTCCGCGAGTTGCCGCACGGGTTGCACGGTGCCGATCTCGTTGTTGGCGTACATGATGCTGACGAGGGCCGTCTCCGGACTCAGGCCAGCCCGGAGCGCCTCAACCGTCACCACACCGTGCCCGTCCACGGGGACCACGTCCACCTCGAAGCCATGGACCCGTTGCAGGTAGAGCGCTGATTCCTCCACGGCGGGGTGCTCTATGGCGCTGACGACAATCCGGTTCAGGGCGGGATCCGCGGCTCGCCGTGCGAGGGCGATCCCCTTCACGGCCAGATTGTCGGCTTCGGTGCCGCCGGAAGTGAAGGTAATTTCCCCCGGCCGGCAGCCCAGGACCTTCGCGACTGCCGCGCGTGCCCGGGACAACGCGTTCGCAGCCGCTTCGCCAAGGCCGTGATGGCTCGAGGGATTGCCGAACTCCCCCGTCAAATACGGCCACATCGCTTCGAGGACTTCCTTACGGACGGGTGTGGTCGCCGCGGCGTCGAGGAAGATCATGGCGTCAGCCGATACCTGAGGTTGGGTCCGGTGCCACGTCGAGCGTCACGTCCAGGCCGAGATCCAGCGCGTTGACGCTGTGGGTGAGTCCGCCGATGGAAATGACGTCGACTCCCGCGGCGGCGATGTCCGCCACAGTGTCCACGTTGACGTTGCCGCTCGCCTCAACGACGGCGCGGCCGGCCACCTGCTTCACACCGGCACGGAGCTCCTCAAGGGAAAAGTTGTCCAGCATGATCGTGTCTACCCCGGCCGCGAGCACGGGTTCGATCTGCTCGGCGCGGTCCACTTCCACCTCGAAGTGCGTGGTGTGGCCCAGCTGGGACTTGGCGGCCTTGAGCAGTGCGGTGAGCTTGGCGGAATCGCCACCGGTCATCACTGCAAGGTGGTTGTCCTTGGCCAGAACGGCATCGGACAGGCTGTAACGGTGGTTGGCTCCCCCGCCGCAGCGTACGGCGTAGCGTTCCAACACCCGCAGCCCGGGGGTTGTTTTCCGGGTGTCCGTGATGCGGGCCTTGGTTCCGTCGACGAGCTTGACGAACTCGGCCGTCTTGGTGGCAATCGCGCTCATGCGCTGGGCAAGGTTGAGCCCGACGCGTTCGGCGAGCAGCACCGAGCGGGCGCGGCCGCTGACCCGCGCGAGGTGGGTTCCGGCGTCGAACGCTTCACCGTCCGCGAGCAACAGCTCCACCTTCGTGTCCGGGTCGATGAGCAGCATGGCGTCACGGAACACCGTTCCGCCGCTGAACACCCCCGAAACCCGGGCATTGAGCACGGCGGTGGCCCGGGCTTCGGCGGGAATGAGCAACTGCGAGGTGATGTCGCCGCTCGGCGCGTCCTCCGCGAAAGCCCGCTCCAGAATGTCCCGGACGGGTGCTGCGGGGAGGGTCAGGCTAGTCATTGACGAGGCTCGCTTTCCGGCGGATCGTGTATCTCTGAACAATTTCTTCGCGTTGAGCTTCGACGGCGTCACTCCGGTAATGCGCCCCCAACGACCCCCGCCGCGCGCCCGCAGCCCGCACCAACAACTGCGCGGCAAGGAGCAAATTGGCATCCTCATGAACCAAGGAATCCACTGAGTCCGGCACACTCTCAGGAAGCACGACGTCGGCCCATCCGTCGAGTGCCTCAGCCGCCTCCCGGAGCAACCCCCCGGTCCGAAGCACCCCCGCCTTGGCAGTCATAAGCCGCCGAAGGGCGGCACGGGAGAAGGGCTCCGGGACGAGCTCGGGCTGCCACGGGGTGAGACGGCTTTCGTCTGAAGGTGTCCCTGCAGCGTTGGTGCGCTGAGCGCCGTCGTGCGGTGTCCCGGCAGCGTGCGTAAAAGCGAGGCCGCCCGCGGCCGAGTTAGCACGCAGAGGGATGCCATTCGGCGGCGCCCACCCAAGGAACCCCTCAACAGCCCGACGCCCGAACACGAGCCCTTCGAGCAGCGAGTTACTAGCCAAGCGATTGGCGCCCTGCACCCCGGTACAAGCAACTTCGCCGGCGGCAAGCAAGCTAGGTACAGACGTCCGGCCGTGGAGATCCGTGACCACCCCACCCATCCAGTAGTGGGCGGCAGGGGCGACCGGAACGGGCTCGAGGGTCCAGTCGAGGCCCGCTTCCCGGGTCCGGGCGCTGAGCGTGGGGAAGCGCTTCTCAAGGAAGCCCTCCCCTTTGTTCGCTTCGACCACCCGGGCGTCAAGGAAGACGTGGCCGTTGGGATCACCCAGCGAAGCCAGGTGGAGGGCAATGCTGCGGGAGACGACGTCGCGCGGGGCCAGTTCGGCGTCGGGGTGGTAGCGGGGCATGAATCGTTCGCCGTTCGCATCCACCAGGATGGCGCCTTCGCCGCGGACGGCTTCGGAAATGAGGAGCGGATCGGTGCCGAGGGAAGTTGGCTTTCCGGCAGCGGAAAGGACCATGCTCGTGGGGTGGAACTGGAAGAACTCCAGGTCCGCGAGCTCGGCGCCTGCCCGCCATGCGAGCGCGAGCCCGTCGGCCGTTGCCACCGAGGGGTTGGTGGTCTGGGCAAACAGCTGCCCCGCCCCACCGGTGGCAAGCAGCACGGCGTCGCCGAACACGCTCTCGAGGCGGCCGTTGCGTAGGAATTCGACGCCCGTGACACGCCCCTCGGACTGGAGCAGGGAAGTCGCCTGCGCATGTCCCAGCACCTGGATTTTCCCGGCGTCCTGCGCGTCAAGGACCGCCAGGATGAGTGCGTTCGCGACCCCGGCACCGGTGGCGTCTCCTCCGGTGTGCAGGATCCTCGGCGCGGAGTGGGCGGCTTCGAGCCCCAAGGCGGGATCGCCGTCGTCGTCCGCGTCGAAACGGACACCGAAACGCTCCAGCCCCCTGATGTCGAGGCGCGCTTCTGTGCACAGCACCCGCACGGCCTCCTCATTGCAGTGCCCGGCGCCGGCCTTGAGGGTATCCATGATGTGCGCGGCGACGGTATCGCCGGGGGCGGGTTCCTCCAGCACTGCCGAAATCCCGCCTTGGGCGAAGAAGGTGTTGCTGTCCGCCAGCGCCCCCTTGCTGAGCAGGACGACCTCCGCACCGGCCTCGGCGGCCAGCAGCGCGGAGTAGAGGCCGGCGATGCCGCTTCCGACGACGACGAGTCGCCGCAGCGCCGGAGCGCCGGGAATGCGTTCTGCAGTCATGTGAGGCTCGATTCGACTGGTTGGTACTGGGTGTGACCTAGAGCGGCCGTGCTGCAAGCATGCGTTCGAGGGCGATCTTGGCGTTGTCCTTGACCGAGTCGTCCACCGTGATGCGGTTGACCACACGGCCTTCCACCAGTTCCTCGAGTACCCAGGCGAGGTAGCCGGGGTGGATGCGGTACATCGTGGAGCAAGGGCAGATCACCGGGTCGAGGCAGAAGATGGTGTGCTGCGGGTTCTCCGCGGCCAAGCGGTTCACCATGTTGATCTCGGTACCGATCGCGAAGGTGGTGGGCTCGGTTGCGGCGGCGATGGCCTTCTTGATGAAGTCGGTGGAGCCTGCGCCGTCTGCCGCGTCGACAACCTCCATGGGGCATTCGGGGTGCACAATGACGTTCACGCCCGGGAATTCGGCGCGGGCCTTCTCGATCTGGCCCACGTTGAAACGCTTGTGGACGGAGCAGAAGCCGTGCCAGAGGATGACGCGGGAATCCAGCAGGGTCTGTTCGTCGTTTCCGCCGAGTTCCTTGCGCGGGTTCCACATGGGCATCTGTTCCAGCGGCACGCCGAGCGCCTTTGCGGTGTTGCGGCCAAGGTGCTGGTCGGGGAAGAAAAGCACCCGCTGGCCGCGTTCGAAGGCCCATTCGAGCACCGTCCTGGCGTTGGAGGACGTGCAGACGATGCCACCGTTGCGTCCGCAGAAGGCCTTCAACGCGGCCGAGGAATTCATGTAGGTCACCGGGATGACCGGCGCTCGGCCATCGGAATCGGGGGCGGTCCCGAAGAGCTCTTCGAGCTGCTCCCAGCATTCCTCCACCGAGTCCTCGTCTGCCATGTCCGCCATGGAGCAGCCGGCAGCCAGGTTCGGCAGGATCACGGCCTGGCCCTCGCTGGACAGGATGTCGGCGGTCTCTGCCATGAAATGCACGCCGCAGAAGATGATGGCCTCGGCATCAGGCTTGGTCAGGGCAGCGTTGGCGAGCTGGAACGAGTCGCCCACGAAATCCGCGTACTGGACAACTTCGTCGCGCTGGTAGAAGTGGCCCAGGATGACAGCCCGGTCCCCCAGCGTCTCCTTGGCGGCGCGGATCCGGGCGTCGAGCTCGGCGTCGCTGGCCAACTTGTACTCTTCGGGCAACTGGCCTTGGCGGGGTGTGGCTTTCGGAGCGTCGTCGGAACTGGACGCGCCGGGACCGTAGGCGGGGATGCCTGCGAGGGCTTCGGCGAGGTCGTACTCCCACGGGCCCTTCGCCAGGGCGGGGCTGCACGTCGACCCGGCCGCGGAACGGCCGCTTTCGGCTTCTTCCCGCGTGATCAGCTGGATAGCTGTGTTGACGCTGCTCATGGTGTACTCCTGTTGTCTGGCCCGAGTCCGGGCGTGCCGGTGAAGCGGTAGAGGCGGGGCGGGCGGTGTTTTCCGCCCTGGAGGTATTCACCGGTTTCTTCGATTTCCGGTGTTCCCTTGATTTGCCGGCGGAAGTTCGCCGGATCGAGCTGGCGGTCCAGGACAGCCTCGTAGACTTCGCGGACCTGTGCCAGAGTGAAGAATTCACCCAGCAAGTGATAGGCGATGGACCCGTAGGCCATCTTGTTGCGCAGCCGCCACAAGGCGTAGTCCACGATCGCGTTGTGGTCGAACGCCAGTTCTGCGAGCCGGTCTGCCCGGAACCAACGAACGTTCTCGGATTCGTCGGCGAGAGCGGCTTCCGTGGGCTGCACCAAGGCCCAGTAGACAATCGAGACAACCCGCTGGGCAGGCGAGCGATGCAGGCCGCCGAAGGCGTAGAGCTGCTCGAGGTATTGGGGAGCCAGCCCCGTGGTCTCGCGCAGGTTCCGGGACGCGGCGTCCTGGAGGGATTCGTCGTGCTGCAGCGGTCCGCCGGGCAGCGCCCACATGTCCTTGAACGGTTCGCGGATGCGACGCACCAGCGGCAACCACAGCGTGGGGCGGCCGGAGCTTTCGCTCGGGCGGAGGGCGAAGATCACCGTTGATATGGCCAACGACGGCGGCGCGAGCCTGCGCTCTTCGACATTGGCGGAGGTGGCGTACACGGTATTCACCCCGCTTCTTTGCCGTAGGGACCGGAAAATTAGTTATAGTCAAGATGACTAGAACTAATGGTACGACTGTTAGAGGACAGTGTCCAAATGTTTCAGCCCGCATTCTCCTTGGCGGCAGCTTCCAGGAGCGGCAAGGTGCGGCCTTGGAAATGAGTATTCAGGACAATCACCGAGGACGAACGGAGCACGGTCTTGGTGGCAATGAGCTTGTCCAGCACGCGCTGCAGGTCCGAGTTCGACTTGCCCACCACCCGCACCATGAGATCCGAACTGCCGGAAACGGTATGGACCTCAATGAGCTCGGGAATGGCAGCCAGGGCTTCGACGACGGCGTCGTGCCCCAAATCCTGGTTGATGGTCAGGGAGCAAAAGGCGACCACGGGATAGCCAAAGCCGGCGGGATCGGGCTGCGGAACCCAGGGTGCCACCACCCCGCGCTCAGCCATCCGGTCCAGCCGGGACTGGACCGTGGCGCGGGCGACCTTCAAGACCCTGGATGCCTCCAAGACAGACGCTCGCGGGGAGTCGGTGAAAAATCGGACAATCTTGGCATCCAACTCGTCCACAACCATCAGTTTTTCCTACTTCCGCCCATGAGCTGTACAAATCGGCACTCCATGCCCAGATGTCACACCAGCTTGTAACCATCCTCTCACGAGTGTTTTTCGCCACTTTCCTTTGGAAGCGGTAAATTCGATAAGTCCTACAAGGACCAGTCGACAAACCATCCACAAGAAGGCAAACACGAATGACAACGAAGTCCACCGCTGTTCGACCCTCCATTACTTCGCGAGGCCTTGGCCACTCGATGAAGCCGCGCCAGCTCACCATGATGGGCCTGGGCAGCGCCATTGGCGCGGGACTCTTCCTTGGCTCAGGCGCCGGAATCCACGCGGCCGGCCCGGCAGTACTCATCTCCTACCTTGTGGCAGGCACCCTGATCATCGTCGTGATGTGGGCGCTCGGCGAGATGGCAGCCGCGAACCCCAACAGCGGCGCCTTCTCGGTCTACGCGGAAAAGGCCATGGGCAAGACGGCCGGATCCACGGTCGGCTGGCTTTGGTGGCTGCAGCTGGTGGTGGTCATCGCCGCGGAGGCGCTCGGTGCAGCAGGGCTGCTGTTCTCCGTCTGGCCGGTCATTCCCGTGTGGGCGCTGGCTTTGGTGTTCATGGTGGCCTTTACCGCGATCAACCTCGCCGGGGTCCGGAACTTCGGTGAGTTCGAATTCTGGTTTGCCATCCTGAAGGTCGCAGCCATTGTCGCTTTCCTTGTCATCGGCGCGGCCTTGCTGTTCGGCTGGCTGCCCGGCGTAACTTCCCCCGGCCTCGGGAACCTCACGGGCAACTTTGCACCGTCCGGCTGGTCTGGAATTGCCGCGGCGCTCTTCGTGGTGATTTTCGCCTTCGGCGGCACCGAAATTGTGAGCGTGGCCGCGGCGGAAACGCAGAATCCCGCACACAGCGTCGGCAAGGCCATCCGCACGGTGGTGTGGCGCATCCTGGTCTTCTACATCGGTTCGGTCTTCGTCATCGCAGCAGTGCTGCCCTCCGATTCCGAAGGCTTGAAGTCGCCGTTCGCCGGTGTCCTGGACCTTGCCGGCATCCCGGGAGCCGGCACGGCCATCACCCTCGTTGCCGTCGTGGCGTTGCTTTCCGCGCTCAACGCAAACCTTTACGGTGCCTCGCGCATGGTCTTCTCCTTGTCTGAACGCGGCGAAGCACCTGCTTTCCTGTCGCGGCTGCGCGGCGCCCAGGTGCCCATGGCCGCCGTCGGGGTTTCCGTTGCTTTCGGTTTCATCGCCACGATCCTGGAACTGCTCTTCCCCGACCATGTGCTTCCGGCCTTGCTCAACCTCGTAGGCTCCACCTGCCTCGTGGTCTGGGGAACGGCACTCGTGTCCCAGTTCATCCTGCGCCGCCGCGCCGACCGCGAAGGAACCGAACTGCCGCTTCGCATGAAGGGATTCCCCTTCCTCACGGTATTCGGACTGGCACTGCTTGCCCTGATCTTCGCGGTGGGCTTCTCGAACGCCGAGAGCGCCGGCCAGTTGATCGGCACGTTCCTGTTGATCGCGTGCATCGCCGTCGCCTGCAGGATCGGTGCCAAGGTCAAGTCCGCACGAAACGCCTAGGCAAACCCAACTAGCCCCACCGCCACCCTCGCCTCGCAAGTCCCCACTGGCTCCCAGCCTTCGCAAGCTCAGGCAGGGACCCTCGCCGGCGGGGCCCCACGGCCAGGGAACCCTGGCGGCGTGGGCCCAGCAGTTGTTGTCGTTTTGACGCCTCATAACGACAACAACTGCGAGCTACTTGGGTGGGCAAGAGGTGCACAAATTGCTATGTACCCCCTAGCGAAGACTGACAGTTCTTGGCAGTTTGACTAGGCCTGAATAGGCGGATTGCCTACGTTCCGAACAGTGACTACGGTCACGTCCATGGACTCATCTCTTCCCGTCGTGGCCGCAGCCGACGCCGCGCCCCTGTCCCCCGGACAGCTCAGGGAGCTCTATTCCCTGATGGCTGCCGTTCGATACCTCGATACCTCGGCCGTCGCCTGGCAGCGCCAGGGAATCATCCCGGGCTACGCCCCCGAACTCGGCCAGGAAGCCGCCCAGGTCGGCAGCGCCTACGCCCTCGACACTGCGCGCGACTTCGCCTTTCCGACGTACCGCGAGATGGGCGTCGCCCGGACCATGGGCGTGGACATGGTGGCGTACATGTCCACCCACAAGGCAACGTGGCACGGCGGAATGTACGATCCCTTGGCAAGCCGTCTCGCTCCCATCCAGGCCGTCGTGGCAGGCTCGGTACTTCATGCCGTCGGCTGGGCCCATGGCCAGACCCTGAGCGGTGGGCACGGAGTGGCCCTCAGCTACTTCGGCGACGGCGCTTCCTCCCAAGGCGATGTCCATGAGGCCATGAACTTTGCCGCCGTGATGAAAGCACCTGTCGTCTTCTTCATCCAGAACAATGGCTGGGCGATTTCCGTGCCCACCGAGCGGCAAGTGGCTGGCGGCTCGGTAGCTGCACGAGCCGCGGGCTACGGAATCCCCGGCATTCAGGTGGACGGCAACGATGTGGTCGCCGTCTATGAGGCCACCCGCAACGCCTTCGCCCACTGCCGCGGCGGGAACGGTCCGGTTGTGGTTGAGGCCATGACTTACCGCCGCGGACCGCATTCCACCGCCGACGACCCCGGGCGCTACCGGAGCCTCGACGACGAGCGCATCGACGCCGGCGAGGACCCACTGGAACGCCTCCGCAAACGTTTGCTGGCCGAAGGCGTGGCCGACGAGGCATTCTTCACGGCCGCCAACCAGGAAGCCCTGGCAGAAGAAGAAGCCATCCGCACCGGAATCGAAGCCCTCGGGCCCCGGCCCGGCAACGAAATGTTCGATTTCGTCTTCCAGGAAACCACCCCCGCCCTTGAAACCCAGGCCATCCGTTGGCGCGAGGAGTCCGAACATGTCTGAGAGCACCACCGCCACCCTCGAAGCCAGGGCAGCGACAGAAAACCAGTCCGTCAAGCTTTCCATGCAGCAGGCACTCAACCGCGCGTTGGACGAGATCCTCTCGAACGATCCCAAAACGGTGGTCTTCGGCGAGGACTGCGGCCGATTGGGTGGAGTCTTCCGTATCACCGACGGGTTGCAGGCCAAGCACGGAGAACCCCGGGTCTTTGACACGCCGCTCGCGGAATCGGGCATCCTGGGCATGTCCGTGGGTCTGGCCATGGCCGGTTTCCACCCCATTCCAGAAGTACAGTTCGATGGCTTCGCTTATCCCGCCATCAACCAGATCGTCTGCCAGATCGCCCGGATGAACTACCGCAGCCGCGGCACCTTGCCGATGCCGATCACGCTCCGGGTGCCCAGCTTCGGCGGCATCCGCGCCCCCGAACACCACGGCGAAAGCCTCGAGGCACTCTTCGCGCACGTTCCGGGACTCAAGGTTGTTTCGCCGTCGGACCCGCACGATGCCTACCACCTGCTCAAGTACACGGCCTCGCGGCCGGACCCGGTGATCTTCATGGAACCGAAGTCCCGCTACTGGCAAAAGGGCGATGTCGACACAGCCGACGGCGGTACCCTCACCGGCGCCCGCGTTGTCCGGCCGGGCCGCCACCTGACCCTCGTAGCCTGGGGTGCAATGGTTGCCCGGTGCCTGCAGGTTGCCGAACTCGCCGCGGAGGACGGAATCGACGTCGAGGTCCTCGATCTGCGCTGGCTCAAGCCGATCGACGCCGAAGCACTGGCGACTTCCGTCGGAAAGACGCGGCGCACCGTCGTCGTACATGAGGCTCCGCTGACCTCCGGGTTGGGGGCCGAAGTGGCCCAGCTGATCACGCAAAGCTGCTTCGACACGCTCAAGGCGCCCGTCGAACGGGTCACCGGCTTCGATGTGCCGTACCCCTCCGGCGACCTGGAGGACGAATACATTCCGAACATTGACCGCATCCTCCTGGGGATCCAACGAGTACTGGAGTATCGACGTGGCTGAAATCAGCTTCCCCCTGCCCGATCTTGGCGAAGGCCTCATCGAAGCGACCGTGCTGGACTGGCTCGTCTCCCCCGGCGACCAGGTGGAACGGAACCAGCCGCTCGTGGAGCTGGAGACGAGCAAATCCGCCCTCGAGTTGCCGAGCCCGCAGGCGGGTAAAGTGATCCGTATCCACGGCGCGCCGGGCGAGACCATCAACGTCGGTGAGCCGCTGGTGGTGTTCGAGGTGCCGGACAATACTGCCGGCATCGTGGGCACCGTTCCCAAGGATGACGCACCGAAGCGCCGGGTCCGCCTGAGCGCTGTACTTGATGAGGACTGACACCATGAGCGGCAGGCACACGGAAGAGCACATCCACACTGTGGAAGGAACAGATCCGCATCTTTTCGTGGAAGTCCATGAGCCCGCCGAAGGCACCGATGCGGGTCTGCGCCCGGTCCTGCTGCTGCACGGTTTCTCCTCGTCCACCAAACTCAATTGGGGCGACACAGGCTGGATTTCCACCCTCAAGTCCGCCGGCAGGCGTGTCATCACCGTGGACCTTCCAGGGCACGGCCAGAGCAGTTCCCCCGAGGACCTCGACTCCTACTCCCCGAGCCGGATCCGCGCGGACCTGCTCCAGATAGTCGCCGACGCCGGTGCGCGCCCCGTGCGCGCCGGTGACCCTACCAGCGGGCTCGACGTCATCGGCTATTCCTTGGGTTCCCGGCTTGCCTGGGAATTCGGGGCAACCCAGCCCGAACTCGTGCACCGGCTGGTGTTGGGCGGCCCGAACAAGGAGGACCCCTTGGCGTCCTTCGATCTCGCGGCAGCCCAGCGCTACCTTGCGGACGGCACACCCATCGAAGACGAGTCCACCGCAGGGTTGCTCAAGATGGCACAACTCTTGCCGAGCAACGATCTTTTTGCGCTCTTGTCGCTCATCGAAGCCATCAAGGGCGAACCCTTCGATCCTGCCGAAGCCGTGCCCCACATGCCGATGCTCCTGGTGGCCGGCGACAAGGACGAGCGCGCCGTCACCATGCCGGAGCTCGCTTCGATCGCTTCCCACGCCGGAGGCATGGTCGAACAACTGCTCGTACCGGGGCGGAACCACAGCAACGCCGTGACGAGCCGGGTTTTCAAGGACGCCGCGGTGGCGTTCCTCGGCGTCTAGGGGGGTGGCGGAGCGGTTGATAGTGGCGGAGCGGCTGCCTTAGCCGGCCAGCCGCTCCGCATTGAGCGTCATGCGCTCGAGCACGCTGACGGCCATGGCGTATTCGTCGATACCGATACCCATCGAGAGATCCCGGCGCGAGTCTTCAACGAGCCGTTGGGCTTCCGTTTGTTTTGCGTGGCCCAGTTCGCTGAGGCTGAGGCGATCATCCACCATGATGATCATTCCGCGGCCTACGAGCGCGGCGAGTTCGTTTTCGCGACGCCGTGTGTCGCCGCCCCAGAATGGGTTGAGTATTCCGTCAAGTTCCTCGGGGTTGAGGGGTGTCTCGGCCAGGACGTTGAGGGTCTGCCATTGCCTCCGGCTGAGTTTCAACCTCGCCAACGTGCTGTCCAGATGCGCCTCCAATGCGGCATCCAAGCGTTTGGTCCAGTAACCGATGGGCTTGTTCACATGGCCCATCGTGGCAGCGCGGAGCGGTCCCGGCAAGAAAGGTAGGCTTGATTCAGCGCTGGATGACGTGGAAGTGGGACGAATGGGCATGCGCTTCAAGGACCGTGCGGACGCCGGACGCCGCGTGGCAGCAGGGCTTCCGCAGCTCCGGCAACGGCCGGACACCATCTTGTTGGGCCTCGCCCGCGGTGGGGTCCCTGTGGCGGCCACTGCCGCCGTCGAGCTCCTCCAGCCATACGGCGCCATCCTGGTGCGCAAACTCGGCATCCCTGGGCGTGAAGAAACAGCGTTCGGCGCCTTGGCTTGGTCCAATGGCAGGATCGTCCGCATCCTCAACCGGCCCCTCGGCGAACGAATGCTGCGGCACGGAATCACCCAGGCTTCGCTCGACGCTGTGGAGGTACGCGAGCGGGGAGAACTCCTGCGGCGAGTGAAGACCTACCCCGGTATCAACTTCGACCTCAAGGGCAAGACTGTGGTTCTTGTCGACGACGGACTCGCCACGGGCGCAACTATGCGCGCCGCCGTCGAGGCCGTACGCGCGGGCGGGGCGGCGACTGTGGTGGCGGCCGTCCCCGTGTCATCCCTTGAAGCCCAAGCGTCCATCAGCCGGGTGTGCGATTTCATGATGTGCCTGCACACGCCAGGCAAGTTCCACGCCGTGGGCGCGTTCTACGAGCACTTCGAGCAATTGACCGACGACGACGCGGTGCGGCTTTTGGAGCAGGCGGGGTAATTCGCAAATTTGCCGGAGGGTTGCGGTTGTTCCAGCCATACGTGAGCGAGCGTCGGAGAATTTCCGGCCATACGTGAGCGAGCGTCGGAGTGCGAACGACGACGGCGATAGCTCGCCGTCGTCGTCGTACGCGCCGTGGCGAGTTCAGTCCTTCCGCTCCAAGAACTCCCGCACCCGGGCACGGGCCGGCTCGCGGTCGTAGCTGTTCACGAGGGCGGCTGCCATGCGGACAGGGTCACCGAAGAAGAAGTACTCATACAGGGCCTGGCGCCCGGCGAACGCGGAAATGCTGGCATCGAAAGCGAGCTTGAAGAGGCGCACGCGCTCCGGCCCGGTCAACGTTTTCGCCTGCAGGTATAGCTCGATGTCCGGCAACGCGTCACTCGCCACGTCCGCTTCGCCTGGCAGCGCCATGAGGCCCGACGCCGAGAACTTCCGGATAATGGCGGGGAACCGCTGGGCAACCTTGGGGTACCAGTTGCGAGCCGCATTCAGGGTGGGCCAATGCGGCAAGAACACGCCATCCGGGCTTCGAGCTGCCTGGGCTTCGGCGGCCACCATGAGCGCCTTACCGATTTCGACGGTCTCGATCAGCTCCGCGAGGTCCTCCTGGATGTGTTGGAATCCGTCAATCCCGATCGATGCCGCGATCTCCGAGGCCAGGCCGAGGAAGAACTCGCTCTTCGCGATGGTCCTCGTGACCACCTGGTGGGTCATGAGGGCGCCGGCACCGGTCTCGGAGTAGAAGGCGTTGCACAGTTCAGGATGCCCGAGCATGAAGATGCGCTCGTTCGGCACGAACACGTGGTCGAAAACGACGACGGCGTCCATCTCCTCGAAGCGGCTCGCGAGCGGCTCGTCGTGGGTGCCTCCGCCGTTGTAGAGCGAGGTCCGGCACAGGTAACGCATGCCCGGCGCATCGTTCGGGAGGGCGAACGCGTAAGAGTAGGGAGCATCTTCCGGCGTCGAGCGCAGGAGCGTCGAAGGGAACACGAGAAGCTCGTCGGCGATCGGTGCGATCGTGGCGAGCATACGCGCGCCGTGGACCACGATGCCGTCTTCCCGCTCCTCGACGACCCTCGCGGAGAGCTGCCCGCCGAGCTGTTCGGAACCTGACACCGAACGGTTGACTTGCGGCGGGATCAGCGTGTGCGTTGCAAGGAGATCGTTCTCGCGGCAACGCTCGTAGTATTTGCGGATGTTTTCGCCGAACATCGGATCGGCCTGGGCAAACCATTTTTCTGCGGCCGCGAGCGCCGTGAGGGCGCCGTTCATGTAGTCACCCGTCCGGCCCAGGAACCCAAGGGAGTACTCCGCCCAGGTGCGGATCGCTGCATGCCGATGTTCGAGGTCTTCCTTGCTGCGCGGCACGAGGAACGAGGCACTCACCCGGTCACCTGTCGTCGGGGACTCGTAGGTGAGGGCGTCCGCATACTTCGGGTCATGCTGCATGTCGAAGAGCTTCGCGTACGTGCGGGCCACGTTCCTGAAGGACGGGTGGTCGGCGATCTTCTCGGTGACCATTTCGCCGTCGATCAGGACGTGGGGGTTCATCGAGTTGAGCTTGTCCAGGTACTGCTGTCCGGTCCGGATTCCCATGGTTGTCTCCAATGATGGTTGAGCTGAAACGGCATACGGATGCGGCGTCGACGGGCGCCGGCAACTACAGAAGATCCTCCATTCCCAATTGGCTTTCCGGGATAGTGGTGAAAGAGCTGTTGGCGAACGCGAGCGCGTCGCCGCTGCGGTAGTTGAAGTCCGCCACTTCACCCAGGTAGAGGGTGTGGTCTCCGCCGTCGTAAGCCGCCCAGGGCGTACATTCGAAATAGGCGAGGACGTTGGATAGCCGGGGCGCCGTGTCGCCTTCTACCCAAAGGGGCTCGGGCCCGGGTCGGCCCGCGAAATGCAGGGCGAGTTGCTTCTGTTCGGCGCCCAGGATATTGACGCTGAAGGGGCGCCCGGCCAGCTCATCGTGGGCTTTGGCGTTGCGGGCGATGCTGACCAGGACCAGCGGCGGTTCCATGGATACGGCGGTAAAGGAGTTGACGGTGATACCGTGCCGCTTGGTGGCGCCGTCGAACGTCACGATGGCGACACCTGTGGCGAAGCGGCCCAGGCTGCCGCGGAAATGATGTGCCCGCGGCCGCGAAGTGCGGCTCAAGGGACCGGGCTCCGCATTGTGGCTGGACTTGGCAATCATCGTTGATTCCTGGCTGGCGATTGTTCTATATGT
Source organism: Arthrobacter sp. NPDC058127 (assembly GCF_042884555.1). Lineage (NCBI taxonomy): Bacteria > Bacillati > Actinomycetota > Actinomycetes > Micrococcales > Micrococcaceae > Arthrobacter > Arthrobacter sp. NPDC058127. The sequence continues at coordinate 44,707 of NZ_JBHVTT010000003.1, forward strand.
GAATTTGTTCTATATTTGAACAACAAATTCTCATACAGAACCATAGTCTCTTGTGAGTGACAGCACAAGACGGCGGGCCGGTCGCGTTAGGCCCCAACATAGGATGGAGCGCATGATGTCTCCCAGCGCCGCGAAAAGTCTGCAGGGCACGACCGCGACGGTCTCGCCGTCGCAGACCCTCTCCCGCGGAATCCAGGCCCTCGAAATCCTGGCGGCAGCCGAGGCCCCGTTGACCATTGCAGAACTCGCCGGCGCCCTGCGCGTTCATCGCTCGGTGGCCTACCGGATCCTTCGCACGCTGGAGGATCATTCCCTGCTGGTGCGCGACGACGCCGGCCGCGTTCAGCCCGGTCCCGGCCTTGCGGTGCTGGCCCGGGGTGTCTCCCGCGACCTCCAGACGGCCGCCCTCCCGGAACTGACCCAGCTTGCCAACGCCCTGAACATGACGGCATTCGTAGCGGTCTGGGATCATCAGGACTGCGTCACGCTGGTCACTGTCGAGCCCCGCCACTCAGCCGCGACCCTGGCACAGCATCCCGGCACACGCCACCCTGTGAATACCGGGGCGCCTGGAATCGCGATCCAATCCACCATGAGCGAAGAGGAATGGTCCGCCCGCGCTCCGGGCCTGCCCTATCGACCGGAAGCGGCAGAAGCGCGCCGGCTCGGCTACGCCGCGAGCCACGACGAAGTCATCGCCGGCTTGTCATCCTTGGCCGCCCCGATCCGGGTGCCGGGCGGGCGGCCCGCCGCGATCGCCGTCGTCTACATCCGCCGCGAACAGGATCAGGCCGCCGTCGGCGAAGCACTGGCGGCGAGCGCGGCCCGGATAGAGTCCCAACTGGCGTAAGGCCCCGCCCCCTGGACCCCTGAGCCTTCACCCTTTGATGCGTGCGTTCGTCCGGTTTCTTCCAACGCTCGCTCACTTATAGGGCCAAACCCGGGAACCATCTCGCAGATGATCTGAGCGAGGGTTCCCAAAAAATGGCCCATAAATGAGCGAGCGTCGTTATGGTTGCGTGCTTGGCCTTCGCCGGAGGACCAGCCCGGCAACGATGCCGAGCACCAGAAGCGCACCCGAAGCGGACGTGGACACCACAAATGCGGCGCCGGGTCCTTGGGTCTGGGCCAACTGGCCGGCAAGGTAGGCGCCCAGCGCCGTACCTGCCACGATGCCGCTCGCCAGGGCCGTCATGACCGTCGCCATCCGGCCGGCCGGTGCCACGACTCCCCCGATACTGAAGACCGTCACCATGACGGGTCCCACGGGAATTCCGAGCACCAACAGAACGACGGCCATCGGCCAGATCCCGGCGGGAAGGAACAACAGGAGGGAGAACGCCGTCATCGCGGCCGCGGCGAGCACCCAACGGATGGTCAGTCCGAAGCGCTGCGGCCAATAGGCAACAGACAGCGCAGCGACGGCGGAGCTCAGGCCCATGACGGAATACATCAGCCCCGCAATTTCCGCCGTGGCGAACTGGGCGGAGAAAGCGCTCAACGCATTCTGGGTTGCACCAAAGAATGTTCCCATGCAGACCATGGCCAGCACCGGAACGGCGACCTTTAGCCAGGCCAATGAACGGACCCTTGACTGCTGCTCTGCAGGGACGCTCCCGACGGCGGTGCGCGCCTTGCGCTTTGCCGGCACCACAGCCAATTGTGAGGGATGGACGGCGAAGGCCGGCACGAGGGTGGCCGTAAGGACCGCCGCCAATGCGAGCGGAAGCCAAGGCGCTACGAGGCTCGCCAGAATGCCGACCAGCGCCGGACCGAGGACGAAAGTGATCTCGTCCGCGGTTCCCTCGTAGGACAAAGCGGTGTCGAGGTCTGCGCGGCTGGATGCCACGCTTCCAGAAGCGGCGGCATTGGCCCCGGTTCCGGGGATCGAATTCCGGGTGTTCAGGCTCCTAGTGGTCAGTGCCATCCAACGGACACGGGCCATGGGCCCCACCTGCGGGCAACTCGCCCCGGCGAGGAACGCTGTCACCAATATGGCAATCGCGTCCGTGGGGGTGTTGAAATCTGGCGTCAGGTACGCCGCAACGAGCAATGCGATGACTGTCATGGCGTTGACAGCAGCGGCTACGAGCAGAACCGGGCGCTGGCCTGAGCGGTCGGCGAGCGAGCCGAGCACCGGCGCGCCCAAGGCCGATCCGATTCCGACTGCTCCGGCAGCCAGGCCGCCGATAGCGTAAGAATGACTGACGGCCGTGACCAGCGTGAGGGTGCCGACGGTCAGCATGGCAAGGGGCAGCCTCGCAAAGAGTCCCAGCGGGAGGAAGCTCCGGCCAGCGAGCTCGGGCAAGCGGGCGAAGCGCCCAAGTAGACGCGAGGGACGGGGCTCCGCCGACGGGGACTGGGCCGACGGTGGCGCAGAAGGAAATTCAGGGTGAGGCTTAAGTGCGGTGTTCGCCGCGGGGTTCTGTGGGGAGGAGCTCATGATTCCGGGCTCGCTGAATGGTGCGCATCGTCCCTCCTCCCGATGCGCGCGACCCGGTGTAACCCTCCAAGTCTACCGGACGGCTGCGCCTGCTCCAGCGGGCCGCATACACGAGCCCGCAGCCTGAACCGGTGTCTAGGCTGCCGCGGCGTCGACGATTCGCACGGTGGAACCGTTCCGGTTTTTGATCACTTGCAGCTGGCTGCTGATCCTCTGTTTCATCTCCGCAACGTGGCTGACCAGTCCGACGACCCTGCCGCCGTCGCGCAGTCCCTCCAGTGCATCCATGACCTGCTCAAGGGATTGCTCGTCAAGGCTCCCGAAACCCTCATCCACGAACAAGGTTTCGATGTCTACACCGCCGGCCTCCTGTTGGACCACATCCGCGAGCCCCAGGGCCAACGCGAGCGAAGCCATGAACGACTCCCCTCCGGACAGGGTTGCGGTGTCCCGCCGCTGGCCTGTCCACTCATCCACGACTTCCAGTCCCAGACCGGATTTGGCGCCCCGGGCAGCCTTGGCGTCCGTGTGCTGCAGGGTGTATCGGCCATCGCTCATGGCGATAAGCCGCTCCGACGCCGCCGCCGCGACCTGTTCGAGGCGGGCAGCGAGGACATAGCTGTTGAGGCTCATCTTGTAGCCGTTATCGCCTGCTCCCCTGGCGGTTTCAGCGAGCTCGTTGAGTACCCGGGCGCGTTCACGGGGGCCGCGCCCGGATGCCGCAGCGTCTTCGTACTGTGAGCGGATCGCCGCCAGGCTGGTCATCGTCCTGGCAGCGAGTCCCGCAGCTAGATCCAGCCGGCGGGCCGTTTCTTCCGTTTGTCCGGCCTCCTGTTCCAGGGCGGCGAGCTCGACGGCGGTCAGGGGCACCTCGCCGATCTGCGCTTCCTTGGCAGCGAGCACGAGTTCCTCGGACTCGAAGAGCTCCGCGAGTCGGGCGCTCTCGGTCTCCGCGGCCCTGATGGTTTCATCGAGCCTCGCGGCGTGCTGCTCGTCGAGGATTTCGAGCCGCGCGGCCTCTGCGGTGTCGAATCCGTTCGCCGACAGGGCGGTTTCCAAGGCTGTGGAAGCATCATCCGAAGCCTCCCGGGCACGTTCCAACTGCACTCCCGCGGCCACAGCGGACTGCAGGACCTCGCGTTGCCCGGTCAATGCCTCAATCCGCTCGCGCAGTGTGTCGAAGCCATCACGAAGGCCGCGAAGCAAGGTCTCCAGGGACTCGCGTTGTTCATCGAGCAGGACCATGGTGGACGCAGCCTGCGCCGCGGCGGTGTCCTCCTGGACTTGCTCTTCCTCCAAGCGGGCAATGCGCTCCGCCGCGCGTGCAAGGTCGGTCTTGCCCCGTTTGAGCCCGTCGACGGCGGAACGTGCCGAGGCCAAGGCGTCTCTGGCTACGGCCTCCGCCGAAGCGGCTTCCTTCGGATCGATGTCTCCGCCTTGGGCGGCGAGCACGGCAACTTCCTGCTCGGCGGACGCGAGCTCGGCCGCAGCCTGCAAGAGTTCGTGCTCGCTCTCGTCATAGCGTTCATGGGCGGATTGCTCTTCCTCGGCAAGGGCCAAGGCGGTTAGCCCGGCTGGCGCCGGAGACGGGTGTTCGGAGCTTCCGCAGACGGGGCATGCTTCGCCGTCGTGCAGCTTTGCGGCGAGTTCGGCGGCGGCATTGGCCAGCCGGGATTCGCGGAGATCCAGCCAGAGTTGCCGGAGGTCCTGGGAGAGGGCCCGGGCCAACGCGTGGCGCTTCACTGCCGCGGACTGGGAATCAAGGGCGGTTGTGTAACGGGCTACGGTTTTGACCGTGTTCTGCGCTGCTGCAGCTTCGCTTTCGCGGAGGGGCAGCTCCACAGCGGCCGCTTCCAGCGGGACCAACTCGCCTTCCAAGGCAGCCGCCTCCGCGCGAAGACCGGCCAATGCGGCGGACCGCGCTGCTTTGGCCGACTCCCGTTGTCCTGCCGCCAGCTCAAGCGCGTCAAGCCTGGCAGTGATGTCCTCGAGCTTCTGTTCGTCCCCGACACGGGCCTCCACAATGGCCATCGTTTCTTGAATCCTGGCCAGGGACGCTCCGGGGTCGCTTGCGCCCAGAGAGGCGGCAAGAAGCTTCGCCGTCGCCGACTCCGCCTTCGCGCCCGCGAGGTCTAAGGCCTTCGCGGCGCGGTCGACGGCGTTGAGCTGTCCGCCGAGGACGGCGGCTTTGCGGTGGCGTCCAAGCCGCTCGCGGAATTCCTGCACTTCAGCCGCACGTGTGGCGAGGACTTCGCGCCGGCGCGTGGCGGCGTCGAGCTTCGCGTGCCGTTGAACCCGTTCCCGGGCGGAGCTGAGTTTGTCTGCCAGCTGAAGCCGGACGGCATCGGCAGAGATTGCAGCTTGCTGCCGCTCCAAAGATTCGGCCCGGGCCCGGGCCTCGAGGGTCCCTAGCCGGAGTTCGGGCGTGGACTCGTTGGATCCTGCGTCATCGAGACCCGGATCGCTGGCTTCTTCGATGCCCAGTTGCGCGTACTCTGACTCCGCCCGCTGCACGAGAAGCTGAAGTCCGTGCTGGTTGTCCTGCACTTTTGCTCGCGCGGCGTTTGCCTGGAGTACCAACTGCTGCTCGATCGCTTCAAAACGCTGGGTTCCGAAGAGTTTCTGCAGGAGATCCAGCCGGTCGGAAGCCTTGGAACGCAGGAAAGCCGCGAAGTCTCCCTGCGGGAGCATGACCACCCTGGTGAACTGTTCCCGGTCCATGCCCAGGACGTCACCGATTTCCATGCCGGCTTCGTCGTTGCGGGAAGTCTTTTCTTCCCACAAACCATTGACCCGTTCGCGCAGTAGCGTTTTGGCCTGCTGCGTGGTGAATCCCTTGCGTCCACGGGCGCTTGGCCGGTCCCATGCCGGGGAGCGGGTGACCTCGAAGCGCCTGCCGCGCGCCGAGAATTCGCAGACCACCCGGGGCTCCGCAGCCGGTTCCGCGTGGTCGCTCCGCAGGCGTTTGCCGTCCTGGCGGGCGCCCGGCACCGAGCCATACAAGGCAAAGCAGATAGCGTCGAGCACGCTCGTCTTTCCCGCGCCGGTGGCGCCATTCAAGAGGAACAGGCCCTGTGCACCCAGCTGGTCGAAATCGATTGACTGAAGCCCGGCAAACGGACCGAAAGCCTCAATTTCAAGGCGGTGGATTCTCACAGCTCTGCTCCTTCCAGCCGGACCGATTCCAGGGCTTCACGAAGGGCGGAAAGTTCAGTGTCGTCAGCGGGCCTCCCGCGCACATGGTCGAGGAAGCCGCAGCAAACACCAAGATCGTCCTCTGCCTCTGCAAGCCTGCTGCTGTAACTGGCTTTGACCTTTCCCGCGGCGTCTTCAGGGTCAAAACCCAGCACCAGCGTGTCCGGGAAACGGGCACGGAGCTGTTCCATAGCCTGCGCCGGCCGCGAGGAGTCCGTGAGGGTGACTTGGCAATACGCAGTCTCGGCCCAGGAATATTCCTCCGATTCCAAAAGCTCAGCGAGCTTCCCCCGGAGAATGGCCAGCTCCCGTGGAGCTCTCCATAGAACTTCCTCGACGCTCTCAACACCGTTGACGCCGACATCAATCAGCCATGCACCCTTCCGATGCTTGGCCTCCGAGAACGAGTACGCCAGCGGCGAACCTGAATAGCGGACGTGCTCCGAAAGTTCCTGTCGCCCGTGCAGATGTCCGAGGGCCGTGTAGCCGAAGCCGTCGAAGAGATCCAGGGGCACTGCCCCCAAACCGCCGATGCTCAAATCGCGTTCGCTGTCCGAGGTGATGCCGCCGCTCGCGAAGGTATGTGCCAGCACAACCGAGTGCACCGGCCCTGCTTCGCTTCTCCGGGCAATGTCCTCACGGATGAGCTGGACCGCGGCCTGCGTGACGTCAAAGTGGCTCGGTGTTTGGGTACCGAGCCGTTCGGCGACAAGCCGCGGTTCAAGGTACGGAATCCCATAGACGGCAAGCACGGGCGCACCCGGCTGAGCCGCGCCGTCCTCGCCATCCAGCGGAAACAGGACAGGGGAATCGAGATCCTCTACCCGGGTCCGCAAATGGACTCCCCCGCGCTCCAGCAGGCGTGAGGCGAAACCAAGGCGGATCGCGGAATCGTGGTTGCCGCTTGTCAGGACCACCTTGGCTCCGGCATCCGTGATCCGCACGAGGGCGTCGTCGAGAAGCTTCACGACATCCAGGCCGGGCAGCGCACGGTCGTAGACGTCCCCGGCAATCAAGACGACGTCCACCGACTGTTCCCGAACGACTGCCAGCAATTGCTCGATGAAATTGCGCTGGGCGTCAAGCATCCCGACGCCATGGAACGAGCGTCCCAGATGCCAATCCGAAGTGTGCAAAAGCCTCATGTTTTCAAGCTAACTGGAGGCACCGACATTATTGGCGCGGCGCGGCGGCACCGGCCGTAACATGGGCTTCCGGGCAGCTGAATTCCTGCGTCAGTCCCGCTTGCCGTCGAAGAATTCACGGGCGGGGTCGCCGTTGGGCTTCGCTTCGACGGGCGTCGCGGCGGGCGCAGCAGCCGGCGTGGAAACTTCGGCCGCACTTTCCGGGGCAGCAGCTTCAGCGTCGTCGTCGGACTTTTCGTCCCAGCCGTCGGCCGGCAACGGTTCTTCGACCTCAGGCACGGCCGCCGGAGCGGTTTCGCCGAAGCCGCGGAAGATGAGGCCTGCGATCGCCGCGCCCACCACAGGCGCGACCCAGAAGAGCCAGAGCTGCCCAAGGCCCGAACCCGAACCGAACACTGCCGACGCGGTGGCACGGGCCGGGTTGAACGCAAGGTTGCCGATCGGCTGGCCTAGCTGCAGGAGCACAGCGAAGGTCAGGCCGACGGCGAAGGGTGCGGCAGCTTTGAGGGGATTGCGCCGGCCCGTGGCCCCGAGGAAGATTCCTACGAGCAATGCGGCACCCAGGATTTCCATGAGCAATACGCCGGATAGGGGGACTTGGGAGCTCGAATGCGCATCGAACCCCGAGGCCGCCGCATCAAAGTAGGTGCGGCTGTCGGTGACTCCGGGCACTGTCCGGACTACGGCGAACACAGTAAGGGCACCGAGCAACCCACCGACAATCTGCGCGCCAAGATACGCGGCACCGTCAACGGGCTTGGTGCGACCAGCAATAACATGACCAACCGTAACGGCCGGGTTGAAGTGTCCGCCCGACAGGTAACCGAAAGCAAGCATGGCGGCCGTGACGGCTAGGCCACTTGCGAGCGGCGCCGGCACCGCATTCGTCTGGGACGTCGTGAAAATGAACACGCCCAAGCCAATAACCACAAGGAACAGCGTCCCCAGAGCTTCAGCGGACGCCCGGGCTAGGAGCCGGGATCCGCGGGAGGAGGGAGCGGACACAGTTGTGGTCATGTCGAGGGATTCCTTTGTTCGAAGTTCGGGTGGTCTGTTGCGGAGGCGAGCACTCCTGGTACGGCAAGAAGCCCTGCAGCGGACCGCACTCTTGCCCCGCAGCATCCTGTCAGCCGAGTCTGGACGCTTCCTGAATCCGAGCCTAGCCGCCCAACGCGATTGCGGCGACCGCAGCGCAGGCGAGCGCGATGATGGACAGGGCGCTCGCAAGCATCAAGATAGCCGACGCTTCCTCCGCGCCATGGTGCAACTGATGAGACCTGACCCAGACAACGCAGCCCAGGACGATCGTCGCAGCGGCGGCCGTCAAGGCGCAGATTCCCTGATAATCGAGCCCCGGTATCCCGGTGGGCAGTTGCCCCGCGCCGGACTTGGCCGTCAACCACCGGCGCCAGATGAAGAGGTCCACCACGAGAAGCGAAATCAGGGTCCGCCGCCAAGCCAGCGTGGTGCGCTCCGGTTGCAGCCCCCGATCCCTGGCTTCAATGCTCAACGCGCCACCAGGATCAGCACGGCAAAGGTGAACGCTGCCACGGCAACCACGATCGTCATCAGCAGCATGACCCGTGAGAACGGCAGGGCTTCGTCGTTGCGCATGGCCGCCTCCATCTGCGCCCACCGGCGGTAGGCAAGCGTCGCGAGGCCGGCGCCGATCATGGAAAGCACGACGCACAAGACAATGCGCACGGGCTGCGGCGCGATGTTCGGGGCGAGCTGATCGATAGCGACGGCACCAGCCAGCAGCGCCAAGGAAGTACGGATCCAGGCGAGGAAGGTGCGCTCATTCGCGAGCGAGAATCTGTAGTCCGGGGTCTTTCCGGTTTTCCGCCACGCGGGTTCACGCATCATGCCTCCTGGTTCACGAGCCACCGTATCAGCGGGCAGGTGAAGGCCGGCGATGCAGCCACGGTAAATTACCACTATGACTGCTGAACCGTCCCCCTCCACCATGCCGTCCTTCGAGTCCCGGGTTCACGGCTGCCTGCTGGGAGGCGCCTTGGGTGATTCGCTCGGCTACGCCGTGGAGTTCGACGACGTAGCCACCATCCGTTCCCGCTTCGGCGCCGCGGGCCTCACCTCTTTTGGCCAGCTCGACGGCGGCAGCCACTTTTCGGACGACACCCAGATGACGCTGTACACCGTTGACGGCCTCGTGGAAGCCCTCGAGTGGGCCAACGACGGCGTAGCAGCTGATGAAACGGCGTGCCTGTGGCTCGCGTACCTGCGATGGCTCGCTACGCAGGGTGTGGCGTTGCCTGCGTCTGCTCCCGCTCCCCAGCCGCGGTGGATCGACAGCCAGGAGGTACTCCGGCACCGCAGGCATCCGGGCAAAGCGTGCCTGAGCGGGCTCGCTACGGGCCAGATGGGGACCAAGTTCCGGCCCGTCAATCCGGAATCCAAAGGCTGCGGCACGGTCATGCGGTCCGCTCCGTTTGGCCTTGTCCCGCATATTTCCGAGGCCGCAGTCTACAAGCTGAGCACGGATGCCGCGTCTTTGACCCACGGACACCCTTCGGCGCGGCAAAGCGCGGGTGCCTTCAGCGTGCTCGTGCACAAGGTGACCGCGGGCTCGGATGTGCGGACTGCGGCTGAGCATGCCTTGAGCGTGGTGTCAGCACTGCCGGATCCAGATCCCGAGCTCCTAGGGCGCCTCCGGGAGGCGCTGGAACTGTCTTCCACCGGCACGCTGCTCAGCCCGGAAGAACTCACCGCGCAACTAGGCGAGGGCTGGGTCGCGGAGGAGGCACTCGCCGTCGGGCTCTACGCGGTGCTGGCAACCGCGGCAGAAGCTCAGCGCGATCCGGCCGCCCATTTCCGCCAGGCCATAGCGCTGGCGCTGAACCACAGCGGTGACAGCGACTCCACCGCGTCGATCGCCGGCAATATCCTCGGGGCACTCCATGGGGAAGAGGCACTGCCCTCGGACTGGCTTGAAGCCCTTGAAGCCCCTGAGGTCATCCGCGGGATGGCGCAACGGCTCATCGCCGTCACGGTGGGCTAAGAGCCAAACGGTTCAAAGCCTGCGAAGCGCAATGTTGTTGCACGCTTCGCAGACGTCCTCGGGGATGAGGCCGTGCCTCTGCAGGAACCCGAAAATGGCGCAGCCCAGGCAGAATCCCACAAACGATTCGAGGGACGCCGCGACGATCAGCAAGGCGAGCAGGATCCAGGCACCTGAAGCGAAACCGGCGAAGAACAGGACCACGGCCGCGGTGCTGAGCACCGCGCCGATTCCCTGCGCGAAACGCTTGGGCGGTCCCGGGACAAGTTTGGCAGGACCCACCCTGGGTGCCAGGACTTTGACGGATAGCAAGGCGAACGGCGAGATCCTCGGCCCGAACAACACCCGCAGCCAGAAGCCGGCGGCGATCAACACGAGTCCCCAGCCGAGGCCGCTCACGAGGGTGGCCACTGCCGCAACAACCACCAGGCCGGCCGTGATCCTCGCGGCGTACTCATTGACCGGATTGGGGAAAGCGAAGACGGCGCGCCATCCAGTGGGTGCGGGAGCTGCGGTCAACCCTGCAGTGCCGGCCTGTTTTCCCTGTGTCATGGCTCAAGGCTAGGAGCGCCGCGACACAACGGGAAGCTTTGTTGCTCCGTGTGAAATTCGACGTGGCTAGCGTCCGCCGACCATCTGCAGGAACTCCCCCTCGGACAGCACCTCGATCTGCTGGCCGCGGCTGTGCAACTCCAGGACCCTTTTGGCTTTGCCGGTGAGGCGACCGTTCCGGAGATCGCCGGCTACAAAGCCGTCGCCCACCACGAGGACCGTGGTCCTCCCCGTCACGCGGCTCTCCGGACGCGCACCCATCTCCGCTGCCCGCTGTTTCGCTTCCGGCCGGGCAATCGCAAGCTCACCTGTGAAGACGACGGTCTGCCCGAACAGGGGGTGGCCCGGTTCCGCTGCAGGGTTGGGCTCCGGATTGGTGCCTTCTTCAGGCCAATTGCTCCAGGCGCGTCCAAGCTGGCCGGCGCCATTCCCGACGCCGGACCGGCCGGCGACCGCGTCGCGCACTCCACCGACGCCCGCGAGCGCAGCGAGCGTTTGTTTGGACAGTCCGTCTCCTGGCTGGAAGGCCTGCTGTTTGGGAATGGCCAGGCCGAGGGACAAGTACAGCTCGGCGATGCTGTTGGCGTTGTTCCTCTGCGCGATGTCCACCAGGATTCCGGCGCAGGCCCGGGCGTCCTCCGCGGCGTCGTGATGGTTCACGAGGGGCACGCCCGCCTCCTCTGCCGCGTAGGGCAAGGAATTGGATACCAAGGAGTAGCAGCGCCGGGATAACATCACCGTGCAGACGTACTCGTATGCGGGGCCAGGCAGGCCGGAAACTTCGAGTCCGGAACGGATGACGCCCAGATCGAACGCCGCATTGTGGGCGGCAAGGATGTCTCCGCCGATGAAAGCCCCGATTTCAGGGAAGAGTTCGCCAAAGCGTGGAGCGCCGGCGACGTCCTCGGCGCGAATGCCGTGGATCCGCGTGTTGTGGTACTCGAAGTGGTCGTGGTTTTCCGGCGGCCGCATGAGCCATGAAGCTTCCTCCACCACGACCCCGCCGCGGACCTTGCTCAGCCCGACCGAGCACGGAGAACCCCTGAAGCCGTTCGCAGTTTCAAAGTCGATCGCCGTAAAGTCCAATGCCACTGGTCAAGGTTACAGGTGGACTGGTGAAGTGCGTGCTTCCCGGGGACCGGCGGGGTAGCCGCCACGGCGGCTGGCCGCGATGATTGCGAGTGCTGCCGCCGTCGGGACGGCTGCAGCTAACGGCACCCACAGGGCGCCGACAGTAGTCAGGGCCAGGGCGCCATACCCCGCGCCGACGGCGATGCCCAGTTGAATGGTGACCACCGTCAAGCCGTTCGCGGCGTCCCTGTGTTCTCCGCCGGCGCGAAGGATTGCTGCCTGGTTGTAGATTCCGATGGCCCCGAAGGCGGTACCCCACAGGGTCACCAGGACGAGTTCGCCTACCCAGGTGCCGCCAAGTAGCGGCAAGAGGCCGAAGGCGAGCACCAGCAGGGCGACAGCGGAAAGCAGGGAGCGCCGCGGATACGAATCGGCAGTGAGACCCGCGATCCAGATCCCCACGAGGCTGGCGGCCCCCACCACGGACAGGGAAATGCTCGTGAAGGCATCCGGCAGGCCGGAGACGTGCAGGAACGGCGCGATGTAGGTGAAGAGGGTGAAGTGACCCAAAAGCAAGAGCGGCCAGGCTGTGGCCACCGCGATCACGCCAGGCAGCTTCAGTGCTCCGCGAAGAGTCGGTGTCGTATTGCTGTCCTCGTCGTGAGCGGAGGGGAGCACCCAAACGGCCAGCAACGCGAGAACCGCACCGACTCCGGCCAGGATAAGGAAGGAAACCCGCCATGTAAGCACCGAGCCCATGAGCGTGCCGATCGGAGCGCCCACAGCCAGCGCGATGCTGTTGCCGCTGAAGACCACGGCCATTGCTTTTCCGACGGAGTGCGACGGAACGATCCTGGCAACGTAGGGGGCCATGCTTGACCACAGCATCCCGTGGGCCACACCCCCGAGGAGCCTCGCGGCAACTGCGAAGCCCAGGCTCGGGCTGGAAGCCAACAGCACGTTGCTTAGGGCGAACGCGAGCACCGTGCCGATCAACAACCCCTTGCGCGGGACCCGTCCGCCGAGCAGCCTCGACAAGGGAAGCGCTGTAAACACGATGACTGCTGCATAGGCGGCCGTCAGGGAACCCACTGCCGCCTCATCTACTCCCAGGTCCCGGCTGATCTGTGGAAGTAGTCCGGACGGGAGGAGTTCGGTGGTAACGGCAGTGAAACCTGCCGCGGCGAGGATCAGAAGACCTCCCCACGGGAACACCGGGGCTGGCCCGGCGGCGACCTTCGCCGGTGTCCTGGATATGGCTACGTCTCGCTTCAACAGTTCTTCCTCGCCACTCATGTTCAGTTAGGTGCGGACGCAGAAGTTTTCGTCTCTTCTGCCCATGTCCACCACGCTACCCACGTCCGGCGAAAGGTGGCAGTGTCTGTCAGACACCCCCAGCGGATGACTCAAGGGCCCGACGGCGGATGTCCCGTACCCTTGAAGGGTGACCCTTTCTGCGATGAACGACTTTGCCGTATCCGCTTTGGGGGGTGCAGGGCAGGTGCAGCCGCATATGTCCGCGCTCCTCCCCGACTGGTTGAACCCCCAGATCTTCCTGGCCGACCCCGCCTTGGCACCATGGGTAGTCCTGCTCGTGTGCGGCATTGTGTTCGCCGAGACGGGACTCTTGGTGGGCTTCTTCCTGCCCGGCGATTCGATGCTCTTCACCGCAGGGCTGCTGGTCGCCACGGATACCATCAAGTTCAATATCTGGGCACTCGCCGCCCTCATCGTCGTGTCTGCGATCATCGGCAACCAGAGCGGCTACCTCATTGGTTCCAAAGCCGGACCCGCGATCTTCAACAAGCCTGATTCCAAGCTGTTCAAACGGGAGAACGTCGAGAGCGCACACGCCTTCTTCGAAAAACATGGCGGCAAGGCCCTGATCCTGGCCCGCTTTGTTCCGATCATCCGCACCTTCGTCCCGGTGATCGTCGGCGTCGCGCAGATGGACAAGCGCAAGTTCTTCATTTTCAACGTTATCGGGGCCGTGCTCTGGGGTGGCGGCGTCACCCTGCTCGGCTACCTTCTCGGAAACAAGGTTCCGTGGGTCCGGGACAACCTCGACATCATCTTCGTGGTCATCGTCCTGCTCTCGGTGATCCCCGTCGCCGTCGAGGTCATCCGCGGCCTCCTGGCCAAGCGCAAGGCCACGGACCGTGGAACTGAACCAGTCGAAGAGTTCATCGACGGACACGAAGCCGGAAAGCACGGCGAGCGCTAAGCCCACTGGCTTATAGAAGAGGCACCCCGCAGTTCGCCTGCGGGGTGCCTCTCTCGTTAATACCTACAGGAGTTTTATCGCAGGGCGTCCACGATAGCCGGTAGCAGAGCCCTGAACGCCTTGCCGCGGTGGCTGATGGCGTTCTTCTCCTCGGAACTCAGCTCCGCGCAACTGCGGTCCAGCCCCTGCGGCTGGAGTACGGGGTCATAACCGAATCCACCCGCGCCGCGGGGTTCACGCAAAAGAGTGCCTTCCAGCTGGCCGTACTCGACCACCTCGCGCGCCCCGCCGTCGACGGCGGCCGGTACAGCGAGTGCCGCCGCGCAGACAAACGCTGCTCCCCGGTGTGCGTCGGGGACGTCCGAGAGCTGCGCCAGCAGGAGCTGGAGGTTGGCGGCGTCGTCACCGTGCCGGCCGGACCAGCGGGCCGAGAAGATACCCGGAGCCCCACCCAGGACGTCCACGGCCAGTCCCGAGTCATCGGCGATCGCTACCATTCCCGTGGCTTCAGCCACGGCCCGTGCCTTGAGCAGCGAATTCTCGGCAAACGTCACGCCGGTCTCGGCAACATCGGGAGCGCCGGCCGCGGCCGCGTCAATCACTTGGGTATCGACGTCGAGTCCTGGTACCTGCCCCCTGAGCAGTTCCCTGAGTTCGCGCAGTTTTCCTTTGTTGTGGGTAGCGAGAACGAGCCGCGGCGTCGTTGCCCCGCTCACGGAGCCTCGGCCAGGGTCTCGCGCTGGATTGCCGCCAACTCGCCCGTGCCGATGAGGGCGAGGTCCAGCAAGGCATTCAGTTCATCGCGGTCGAAGGGGGCTCCCTCCGCGGTGCCCTGGACTTCCACGAACTTCCCGGAGCCCGTGACCACCACGTTCATGTCGGTTTCTGCGCGAACGTCCTCGACGTAGGGCAGGTCCAGCATCGGGATGCCGTCGATGATTCCCACGGAGACGGCAGCGATCGTGTCGATCAGCGGCTGTGCGTTCTTGGCGATCATCTTGTTCTCGCGGGCGAAGCGAATCGCTTCTGCGAGCGCTACGTAGGCGCCTGTGATCGCGGCGGTGCGGGTGCCGCCGTCGGCCTGCAGGACGTCGCAGTCCAGCACGATCGTGTTCTCGCCCAGGGCCTTGGTGTCGATAATGGAACGCAGCGAGCGGCCGATCAGGCGCGAAATTTCGTGGGTGCGTCCGCCGATCCTGCCTTTGACCGACTCACGGTCGGAACGGGTGTTCGTGGCCCGCGGCAGCATGGCGTACTCGGCCGTGACCCAGCCCCGGCCTTCGCCTTTGAGCCAACGCGGAACGCCCTCGGTCAGGGAAGCCGTGCACAGCACCCGGGTGTTGCCGAATTCGATCAGGGCCGAACCTTCGGCCTGCTTGGACCAGCCGCGGGTGATGCTGATGGGACGGAGTTGATCGGGCGTGCGGCCGTCGGCACGGATGACGGGGACAGATGTGGCTTCGGAAGTCATACTGCAAGCTTAGCGATCCGGTGGCCCACGCCGGACTACTCAGTTGGACTGCGGGTTCAAACGGTGTAGTGGACTCCGGCAACCGCGACGGCGACATCGCCGGCAAACTCGGGCCGCGCCTCTGCCATGACTTTGGTCTGCGATGTCCACACAGGGATGTGAGTCAGCAGGAGGCGTCGGGCTCCGGCGGCTGTCGCCGCCTGGCCCGCGCGCTTGCCGGTCAAGTGCACATCCTTGATGTCGTCGTCGCGCCCTTCTTCAAAGGCGGCCTCGCACAGGAAGAGATCGGCATTCCGGGCAGCATCCTCTAGGCCTTGGCACGAGTCGGTGTCTCCCGAGTACGTCAGGATGCGGCTCACCGCTTTGCCTTCTTTGTCCGGCTCGGTGACCTCCACGCGCAAGGCGTAGGCCTCTTCCACAGGGTGGTTCACGGCAAACGGCGTCACGGTGAACGGTCCGAGCTGCACGGATTGGCGTTCGCTCCAGTTGCTGAAGTCGAATTCCTCGTGCATTCCCGGGTCCAGATCGAGCCCATAGGCGGTGGCCATGCGGTCGGCGGTCGCGGCCGGCCCCCAGACGGGGATCCTGTCCCGCCCCCAGCCGCCCGGCTTCCAGCGTACGGCCACGTGCAGTCCGCAAAGGTCCATGCAATGATCCGGGTGCAAGTGGGTCAGGAAGATGGCGTCGATGTCTTCGAGGTCCGTGTAGCGCTGTATGGCCCCGAGGGCGCCGCTGCCGAGGTCCATGACGATCTTCCACTGGCGCTCACCGTCGTGCGCGGTCAGTAGATAGCACGACGCCGGCGACCCGGGACCGGGGAAGGAACCTGTGCAGCCAACAATGGTCAGTTTCATTGGATGCGGCCCCCGCGGGCCGCGCCGAAGTCGTTCACGGTGAAGGCTGCAGGGTCAACGAAATTGGACGTCCTCGCATGATGGCCGCCTGCGCGGGCGGCCTCCAACATTTCCGGGGTGATGCGGGCGAGGCTTCCGGTCGGGTATTGGGCGGCCACATGGTCCACGTGGCGCACGGACAGGACCTCCGGGCCGAGGAAACGGCGCGCCAGGGTTTCAAACTGCACGGCGTCGCCGGTGGCCATGAAGTCGTGCCGGGGCAAGCCGGCATCGGTCCGCTGGATCCCGTGGGTGGCCAAGGCGCGGTAAACGTCTTTGGCGGTCTCTTCGGCGCTCGACACAAGAGTGACGTCGTCCCCCATGACGTAGGAGATCACGCCAGTGAGCAAGGGATAGTGCGTGCAGCCCAGCACCACGGTGTCCACGCCGGCATCCCTGAGCGGTTCCAGGTATTCGTGGGCCGCTGCCAGCAGCTCGGGGCCGGTCGTAATGCCGGCCTCCACGAAGCTCACGAATTCAGGGCAGGCTACCGAGGTGATGCTGAGGTCCGGGGCTGCGGCAAAGGTGTCCTCGTAAGCGCGGGA
Organism: Arthrobacter sp. NPDC058127; assembly: GCF_042884555.1. Classification (NCBI taxonomy): domain Bacteria; kingdom Bacillati; phylum Actinomycetota; class Actinomycetes; order Micrococcales; family Micrococcaceae; genus Arthrobacter; species Arthrobacter sp. NPDC058127. The sequence continues at coordinate 61,265 of NZ_JBHVTT010000003.1, forward strand.
CCCCACGGTGGCCGATGTCCCGATCACGCCGATCCTGCCGGATCTCGTCGCTGCCACCGCCCGGCGGACTGCGGGTTGGATGACCTCGATGACGGGGATCCCGTAGCGGGCCGTGTAGCGTTCGCGGGCATCGCGCAAGACTGCGGCCGAGGCTGAGTTGCAGGCGATGGTCAGGAGTTTCACGCCGGAGTCCACGAGCTCGTCCATGACGCCGAGGGCATTGGCCCGGACTTCGGCGATGGGGAGCGGCCCGTACGGTCCGTTGGCCGTGTCCCCCACGTAGATGATCGACTCATGGGGCAATTGGTCGATGATGGACCGTGCCACGGTCAGTCCACCGACTCCGGAATCGAAGACCCCGATGGGGCGTGATCCCAGCAAGGGGTTGTGTGCGTGGTTGTTCAGTGTTTCCGGTTTGCGCTGTGACTCGGGCTTGCGTTGTGACTCCGGCGCCGCCGCGGCGCTCTCCCCACCCGATACCGGGTCCGATGCTGAGTTCATGATTCTTAGAGAATAAGCCAAGGCATGTGCTGCAGCCACGACATGTGGCGGGGGCCTCGTGTCTGTTTTGTCACACGGACGGCCACAAGCCCCGGCAATTCCACTCAGGGTTTCCGGTCCATCGAGGCCATCATGGCCTGGACCAACGATTCCTGAAGCCAGGTGGTGAAGTTGTAGACGAGCGCCAGGTAGCTCTCTACGTCTTCGGCCTGCGACCAGTCCTGCATGGCGTGCACATGGTCGGCATCTTCTTCGTCGCGGATATCGAGGCGCTCCGCCAGCACCAAACGAACATCGTTGAGGGCCATGGACCAGAGCTTCGCCTCCTCGCGGGTGAGGACGAGCTCGTTTCGGTCCAGGCCCATCGCGGCCGCCCGAAGCGCGCCGATTTTCCCTTCCCGCAGCGAGCGCTCGGTGAGCTGGCGGAACTCCAGGGACGCGGCGTCGTCGTTCTTCATGACGTTCGGCAAGAGCCGCAAAAGGGCGCGATCGGACGGTTCCTTGACGTTCATGTCCAGGCCGATCAAGGCCGTCAGGGGATCTTCGTTCCTCGACAGCTCTGGTTCCAGCATCGAAATGACATCGTCCAGGAGTCCGCGCAGGAGTTCGCGCTCGGCGGGCTCAAGATAGCCGGTAATGCCTTTGAGTCCGTATTTGAAAGCCTTAGCCACGTGCGCCGCCCTTGCGTCCCCGGCCGTCGCCGCTGCTTGCCTTTTCAACCGTTGCCCACAGACCGTAGCCGTGCATGGCAACCGCGTGCTGCTCCACCTGTTCCTTGCCACCGTACGCCACGATGGAACGGCCCTTCTTGTGGACCTCAAGCATGAGTTTGTTTGATTTGGCCTCGGAATAGCCGAAGTAGCTCTGGAACACGTAGCTCACGTAGCTCATGAGATTGACGGGATCGTTCCAGACTACGAGGTTCCAAGGGATGTCAGCAGCGCTGAGGAGGTCGGTGGACGACTGCTCCGAGATGTCCGTCCTTTCCTCTCCCTTTAAGCCTGCGTCTGTCACTGTGTTGGTGCCCGTACAGGTGGCTATAGAGGTGCCGGGGGCTGTGCCGGGGCCGACGGTAGTGGTCATCTGTCCATTCTAATGGCGTTGTCTGGGCGAGCTAATGACGGTGGACCTGCGAGACGTGGGAGCCGGTGGGTGGGCCCACACCGGCGAGGGCCCCGCGTTGAGCGGAGCGAGACGTGGGAGCCGGTGGGTGGGCCCACACCGGCGAGGGCCCCGCGTTGAGCGGAGCGAGACGTGGGAGCCGGTGGGGACTAGAGTGAATTCGTGAGTAGATCCGTCGCCTGGGACCACCCCCGCACGTCGTTGTACACCGATCACTACGAGCTGACAATGCTGGAAGCTGCCCTCCATTCGGGCGCGGCGCACCGGCGCTCCGTCTTCGAGGCCTTCGCCCGCCGCTTGCCCGATGGCCGCCGCTACGGCATCGTGGCCGGCACCGGCCGGCTGCTTGAGGGAATCAAGGACTTCCGTTTCGGAGACGCCGAGCTCGCGTTCCTCGATCAGCACAAAGTCGTTGACAGGCAGACATTGGACTTCCTCGCGGACTACAGGTTTTCGGGCGACATCTGGGGCTATCCGGAGGGCGAAGCCTACTTCCCCGGCTCCCCCATCCTGATCGTCGAATCCACATTCGCGGAAGCCTGCATCCTTGAAACGTACATCTTGTCCGTGCTCAACCATGACACCGCGATTGCTTCGGCTGCTTCACGCATGACCAGCGCGGCCGGCAACCGGCCGTGCATCGAGATGGGCTCCCGGCGCACCCAGGAGGAATCGGCGACGGCTGCAGCCCGCGCCGCGGTCATCGCCGGTTTCGGCAGTACCTCCAACCTTGAGGCCGGCCGCCGTTACGGCATCAAGACCGTGGGCACAGCCGCCCATTCGTTCACGCTTCTGCACGACACCGAGCGCGAAGCCTTCGAAGCGCAAATCTCGGCCTTCGGACCGGGAACCACGCTCCTGGTGGACACGTACGACGTCGAGGTCGGCGTACGCACCGCGGTGGAACTCGCGGGTGACAAGCTCGGGGCAGTCCGCCTGGACTCCGGAGACCTCGTGGCCCAGGCCCAGTGGGTCCGCGAGCTGCTGGACAACCTCGGCAACACCAACACCCGGATCGTCGTCACCTCGGATCTCGATGAATTCGCCATCGCGGCCCTGCAATCGGCCCCGGTGGATGTGTACGGCGTGGGCACCTCGCTGGTCACGGGATCGGGAGCTCCGACGGCCAGCATGGTCTACAAACTCGTCAGCCGGACCAACGATGACGGTGAATTCGTTCCCGTGGCCAAAATAGCCAAGAACAAGGCCAGCGTGGGCGGCCGCAAATACGCCCTCCGCAAACTCAACGAACTCGGCATCGCAACCCAGGAGATCGTGGGCATCGGACACCGCCCTGAAGACGACGGCAACGACCGCCCCTTGCTCCAGCAGTTCGTCAAGAACGGTGAGCTGCTCCCGGGATGGACCGGACACGAGGGCGTGGTCCGGGCACAGGAACGCCACGCTGCCACCATGGCCGAACTCCCCCCGGTAGTCCGGAGGCTGCAGCGCGGCGAGCCCGCAATCCCCACCGTCTACGAGGAGGACTGAATGTCCCGCGCCCTGATCATCGTGGACGTCCAGAACGATTTCTGCGAGGGCGGCTCCCTCGCCGTGGAAGGCGGCGCCGCTACGGCTGCCGCTATCAGCGAATACCTTGACGAGAACCATCAGCATTTCGACCATGTCGTGGCCACGCAGGACTGGCACGTGGACCCGGGCAGCCATTTTTCGGAAACCCCGGACTTCGTGGACAGTTGGCCGCCGCATTGCCGCGCCGGGAGCAAGGGCGCCGAACTCCACCCGGATCTCGACGCCGAATACGTCCAGGCCTACTTCCGCAAGGGACAGTACACCGCCGCCTATTCAGGCTTCGAAGGAGTCCTCGCGCCTGAAGACGAAGTGCCCATGGGCGAGCTCACGCCCGGCGCGGTCCCCTCCGTCGAGCTGGACGAGGACGCCCTCGGGCTCGATGACTGGCTGCAGAGCCACGGGGTGGAAGAAGTCGTCGTAGTGGGAATCGCCACGGACTACTGCGTCAGGGCCACCGCGCTGGACGCCGTGCAAGCGGGCTACTCCGTGACAGTGATCGGTGATCTCACCGCCGGAATCGCGGAAGATCTTGACGAGACTTACGCAGAGCTGGAAGAAAACGGCGTCGAACTGGGGCAGCGCTAAGGACAGGAGCCCTGCCAGGAAGTTCTACTTCCGTCCGATGAACCAGTCCTGAAGCTTGCGCAGCCGTGACTGCAATTGCTCCTCGTTTGCCTGCGCGACTGCCGGTCCGCCACACACCTCGCGCAACTTGTTGTGGACGACGCCGTGCGGGGTACCGGTGCGGGCGGACCAGGCCGCAACGTTTTTTGCGAGCTCGTTGCGCAAGTCCATCAGCATGCGGTGGTCCGGAACAGCGGGTGACGCGGCGGCAGCCAACGGAGATTGGCGTTTCTTCCTCGACTGCTGATCATGCTGCCGCTGCCGGAGCAACGTTCCCACCTGTTCGGCGTCGAGCAGTCCCGGGATCCCGAGGAAATCAAGTTCGTCCTCGGAGCCGATATCGGCTCCCGTGCCGAATTCGCCGCCGTCGAACAGCACCCTGTCAAAGGATGCCTGCGAATCGAGGGCCTCGAATTTGCCCTTCTCCAGGGAGTCCGAGGCCTTCTCTTCGCGGTTGGCCTCAGCCATCAGGTTCTCTTCGGGGTTGAAGAGGCCGTCCGGATCTTCCTTCTCCGGCCGGTCCAGCGCGTGGTCCCGCTCGGCTTCCATGGAGTTGGCCAAGGCCATGAGGGGCGGCACGGACGGCAAGAAGACCGACGCCGTTTCGCCGCGTTTGCGGGCACGGACGAAGCGGCCCACGGCTTGGGCGAAGAACAGCGGCGTAGACGTGGACGTCGCGTAGACGCCCACTGAAAGCCGCGGGACGTCAACGCCTTCGGACACCATGCGCACGGCCACCATCCAGCGCTTGTCGCTGGCGGTGAACTCCTCGATCTTGTGCGAAGCCTTGGAATCATCGGACAGGATCACCGTGGGCGACTGGCCCGTAATCTTCTTGAGCTGACCGGCATAGGCGCGGGCGTCGTCGTGATCCGTGGCAATCACGAGGCCGCCGGCGTCGGGCACGGTACGGCGCACTTCGCTGAGGCGCTTGTCGGCGGCAGCAAGAACCGCGGGGATCCATTCGCCGCCCGGGTTGAGCGCGGTGCGCCATGCCTGGGAGGTGATGTCCTTGGTGACGGCAGCTTCGCCGAGCGAAGCCGCCATTTCGTCCCCCGCGCTGGTACGCCAACGCATCTGGCCCGAATACGCCATGAAGAGCACTGGACGGACAACGTGGTCCCTCAAGGCATTGCCGTAACCGTAGGTGTAGTCCGCCTTCGAGCGGCGGATGCCGTCGCGGTCTTCGGCGTATTCGACGAACGGGATGGGTGAGGTGTCGGAACGGAAAGGCGTGCCCGTCAGGGCCAGGCGCCGCGCGGCAGGGTCGAAGGCCTCGCGCAATCCGTCGCCCCAGGACAACGCCTCGCCGCCGTGATGGATTTCGTCGAGAATGACCAGCGTGCGGGCAGCCTCGGTCTTGGCCCGGTGGAGCATGGGCTTGCTGGCCACCTGTGCGTAGGTCACCGCGACGCCGACGAAGCCCCTGCCGTGCTGGCCGTCTGCGTTCTTGAAGTTCGGATCGATGGCAATGCCCACCCTGGCCGCGGCGTCCGCCCACTGCCGTTTCAGGTGGTCGGTGGGAGCGACGATCGTCACGCGGTTCACGGTTCCACTGTCAAGGAGTATCGACGCAATCCGCAGGGCGAAGGTGGTCTTACCTGCGCCCGGCGTTGCCACGGCGAGAAAATCGCGCGGGCTCGCGTTCAGGTACAGATCCAGCGCTTCCTGCTGCCAGGCGCGCAGCTTCGGGGCGGTTCCCCAGGCTGCGCGTTCCGGATAAGCCGGAGGCAGCGCAGGGCCGCCGAAGAGTGTTTCAGTCACGCGGTTTCCCCCCGACCAGCAACGATTCCAAGCAAGGCCGCTGCAGCCAGCGAAACCCAAATAACCACAAAAAACACCAATCTGTTCCGGATGCGCCGAATCACGCAGGGCAGCAAACAGGCAGGGGAAAGCGCTCCCCCGCCTACTACCAGGAAATACCCGACTACTGGGGCTTACCTACTACTTGGAGTCGCCCGAGCCGCCCTTGTCTCCGCCGTCGTTACCGGGGCGAAGTCCTTCATAGATTTCTTTGCATTCAGGGCAGATCGGGAACTTTTGCGGGTCGCGTCCAGGGGTCCACACTTTACCGCACAGCGCAATCACGGGTTCGCCTGTCATAGCGGACTCCATGATCTTTTCCTTGCGGACATAGTGCGAGAAACGCTCCCGGTCACCGGGTTCCACTTCCTGGCGCACTTCCTCGCGCTCAATGGTTGCAGTGGAAGTTCCGGCTCCGGAAAGCTCGCGCATGGGATCGTTTTCGAATGGGTCCGGAGGCAGCGTCGTCATGCCATCCATCTTAGCCGCTGCAGCTTCCCTATCCGATGCACCGCGTCAGATGCTCTGCCATTTCGGCTTGTTGTCATAGGTGTGGCGATAGTAGTCCGCGAGCTTGAGCGAGGAAGCCGCAGCCTCATCGATCATGATGGTGGCGTGCTGGTGCATCTGCAGCACCGATGCCGCGCAGATGGCCGCCACCGGTCCCTCCACAAAGTCCCTGACGGTCTGGGCCTTCTGCGCCCCCGTGGCAATCAGGACAACATGCCGGGCATCCATGATGGTTCCAAGGCCTTGAGTCACCACATGGTGCGGGACATCGTCAATGCTCTTGAAGAAGCGGGCGTTGTCCTTCCGGGTCTGCTCGATCAGCGTCTTGATCCGTGTCCGCGAAGCGAGCGAGGAGCCGGGCTCGTTGAATCCAATGTGGCCGTCCGTGCCTACGCCAAGGATCTGCAGGTCAACGCCGCCAAGTGCCCGCATGGAGTCCTCGTAGGCTTCGCAGGCCGCGGGAAGGTCGGTGGCGGTGCCGTCCGGGCTGTGGACATTGGCGGGGTCGATATTGACCCGGTCCGTGAATTCACGCCGTATGACCTCCCGGTACGACTCCGGATGCCCGGGTTCGAGCCCGACGTATTCGTCAAGTGCGAAGGCGTGCGCCTGGCTGAAGTCGAGTCCCCGTTCCTGGTGGCGGCGCGCCAGTTCGTCGTAGACAGGGAGCGGAGAAGACCCTGTGGCCAGGCCCAGGACGGCATTCGGCTTTCGGAGGAGAAGCGCCTCGATGGCATCCGCGGCAAGCGCCCCGATCTGCTTGCTTCCCGGAAGGATGACAACTTCCATCGTCCACGACCTTTCTAGCTGTGTTTCCGGATCGACTGGTTCAAACTCGAGGTTATCCCATGTCCCATAACTTGTCATTGTTGGTCATGGAGTCACCGGTTGACGCTCAATTGCGCGAAGAGCTCCGGCCCGCGTCGGTCAAGCCAGCGTCCTCCGACCCGGACACCCGCCACGAACAAGGCCGTCCCAAGAACCGTACCAATTGCCAGATTGATCCATCCCCACAGCGGATCGCGCGTGGCTGATTGGACTATGACCAGTGCAAGTTCAGGAAGGACCAAAAGGAACAGCACCGCCATTCCCCCGAACTGGACAGCCAGCGTCTGGGCAACGTTCCCCGGTGGCTTCTTGAACGGGCTGTCCCCGGGCAACGGCACGGTGGACGTGTACCGCGCCGAGACGATGGAGGCTAATCCCAGGCCAGTGAACAGCACGCCCAGGGAAAGACCCAGGATGCCCGGCAACCAGCCCCATTCTCCCGTCAGGAAGAACGGCCCGACGGCGAAGATCAACACCACCGGGAGGGCGAATGCCAGGCAGGCCAAGGCCCTGCCGAGCCGGTCATGGATACCGCGGACCCCGGTGGCCAGATGCAAGGCGAACGCGGTGCTGTCGTAGGAGACATCCGCGGCAATGGACCATGCGAGGACAAAGGCAGCCATTGGCCCCAGAATCACCAGCATGGAGTAGCTTCCGGACTGAGCGGACTGGAACAGGAAAATGACGGGCAATAACGGGACCACGATCAGCGAGGCTGCGTAGCGCGGGTCGCGGATCCAGTAGCTGAGGGCCCGCGCTGCTACTGCCCCGGTAGGAGTTGCCGGCAGCAGTCCGAACAAGCCAAGTTTCCCGCCGCGTTTCCCTGAACCGCCCGAGAATGGCGGAGTGACCAGCGCGCGCTTGAGCAGGAGATTCCAAGCGGCACATAACGCGAGGAGAGTGGCCAGCGCGATCAACGCCTTCAGGCCGGCAGCAGCAACGTCTCCGGACGCCAGATCGCCGCCAAGCGACCAGGAAGCTCCGAGTGGAGTCCAGGAGACCGTCCGGGCAAGTTCGGGGAGATACCCGGTGGAACCGGACACTCCCCTGAAGACGCCGGCCACGATCGGTCCCATCAGCACGAGTGGCACAAAGACAACGATGCTGCTTACGTCTTTGAAACGGCGGGAGGCTGCGAGGCTGGCCGTCGCCGTCGTGATGACTTTCGACAAGACCACGCAGCTCAGCACGCCAAGCGCGGCGCCTAACAGGGCGCCGAGCACGGCCGGCACGCTGCGCCACCATGTTGCCGCCGTGAATAGCGCCACGATCATCGTGGACAGTCCGGGCACGCCGATGAATCCGGCGAGGGCGAGCCCGGTCAGCAGCTGGCGCATGGGGATCGCCGACGTCGTGAAGCGGGAAGGGTCAAGCGTCATGTCAGCTGCCGAAGCCATGAGGGGCACGATTGCCCAGGCCAGGATCGCGGCGGCGCCACCGAGGACGACGGCGGTATGGGCCGTCTCGGGGTCGGCCCACCGCAAGGCGACGAGTGTCCCCACCAGGGTCGCGACGACTCCCAATGCATAAAGCCCGCCGATCGCGATTCCCACGAGCTGGCCCGGGCTGCGTCGGAAGCCGTTCAGCAGGAGCCGCCACTTCAGGCTCAGAAGGTGCGCAACCATTCCAGGCCCCCCGTCTGGTTTCCGCCGCCCACCAGCTGCACAAAACGGTCCTCGAGCGTGGCGCCATCGCGGACCTCTTCGACGGTTCCGGCGGCGAGGACCCTGCCTGCAGCCACAACGGCCACGTGGTCGCACATGCGCTGCACAAGGTCCATGACATGGCTTGAGACGATGACCGTTCCTCCCGAGGCCACGTAGTTGTCAAGAATTCCCCTGATGTTGGCTGCCGAGACGGGATCCACGGACTCAAAGGGCTCGTCCAACACCAGCAGCCTGGGCGCATGAATGAGCGCCGAGGCGAGGGCAATCTTCTTTGTCATGCCGGCGGAGTAGTCCACCACGAGGGTGCCGGCGTCGCCGCTCAGGTCCAGCGCGGCCATCAGTTCTCCCACCCGTTGGGCAACGACGTCCCTGTCCATGCCGCGGAGCAAGCCGGCGTAGGTGACCAACTGTTCACCCGTCAAGCGGTCGAAGAGGCGGACGCCGTCGGGCAGTATCCCCATGAGCTTCTTGGCTTCGAGCGGTTTCGCCCAAACGTCCACGCCATGGATGTAGGCCGTCCCGAAATCCGGCCGCAGGAGCCCCGTGGCCATGGACAACGTGGTCGTTTTGCCCGCCCCGTTGGGACCCACGACCCCATAGAAGGAGCCGGCCGGCACATCCAGGCTGATCCCATCGACGGCGATCTTGCCGCCGAAGCGTTTTGCCAATCCGCGCAAGGCCAATGCAGGCACCGGGGAATTAAGAGACGGACCGGGAAGCTGGACATTCATGCAGCCAGCCTAGCCCCGGGGGCGCTTCCAGGGGTCGTCCCCGAGGGGTAACTACGGGACACCTTTCCGGGGCGGCCTCATCCCAAAGGACTAGATCGCCAAATGATTGGCTCCCGAGAGGGTCCGCTCCCGAAAAGAGCAGCTCCTAGAAGCTGTGCCGCGGAACCGCGCGCTGATACTGCGGCGCCCATTCCAAGGGGAATCCGAGTTCAAAAGCCGCGCGAAGCCACCAGTGCGGATCGCGGAGGGCTGCCCTTGCCATGAATACGCCGTCGGCCTGGCCTGTGGCCACCGTGTGTTCGGCCTGTCCCGAGGACGTCAGGAAGCCGACGGCCCCGGTGGGAACCCCCGCTTCGCGCCTGATCTGTTCCGAGAATCCCGTCTGGTATCCGGGACCGGCCTTGATCCGTTGGTGGGCCACGGCGCCACCGCTGGAGACGTCCACCAAGTCCACGCCGTGCTCGGACGCCGCCCGCGCGAGGCGCACGGAGGCGTCAATGTCCACGCCGCCCTCAGCCCAATCAGTGGCGGAAATCCGCAGCAACAACGGCATCGAATCGGGGATGACCGCACGCACGGCGTCGATGACCTCAAGCATCAAGCGGTTTCGTGCCGCCTCGCTGCCGCCCCAGGCATCGTCGCGCTTGTTGATCAAGGGGCTTTGGAATTGGTGCAGGAGGTAGCCGTGCGCGCCGTGGATCTCCACCGTGTCGAATCCGGCGTCCACAGCCCGTCTGGCTGCCGCCGCGAAATCGGCAATCACGGCTTGGATGTCCGCCTCGCCCATGGCCACAGGACTTGCAAGACCTGCAAAGGCCTCAACCCCCGGGCCCCGGGTGACCCATCCGCCGTCGGACTCCGCTACTGATCCGCTCTCTTCGGCGAAGGGCCAGTAGGTGGAAGCCTTGCGGCCGGCGTGCGCCAGTTGGACGCCGATTTTGCCGTCCACGGCACTGTTGCGGTGGACGAAATCCACAATCCGCTCCCAAGCGGCCGCCTGCTCATCCGTGTACAGCCCGGCGTCGCGCGGGCTGATCCGTCCCTCCGGGCTGACGGCCGACGCCTCGGTGAGGATGAGGGCAGCGCCGCCCGTGGCAAACGCTCCAAGATGCACCAGATGCCAATCGTTCGGCACGCCGCCTCCGCCGTCGGGCGAGCAACTGTACTGGCACATCGGCGAGACCCAGCCACGATGCGGCAACGTCAAGGAGCGCAATTGAAGCGGGCTGAACAACGCCGGCTGTGTCATTAGAACAGGACCCGCGCCAGACCTTGCCGGGCCTTCGCCACACGTTGGTCCGAAATGCCGACGACGTCGAACAGTTCCAGCAGGCGCACGCGCGCCGTCTCGCGCTCGGGACCGAAGTTGCGGCCGATGAAGGCGATGATGCGGTTGAACGCGTCCTCGATGTGTCCGCCCGAGATGTCAAGGTCGGCCACCGTGAGCTGTACTTCGATGTTGTCCGGCTCCTCTGCCGCCCGCTGACGGATGGCTTCGGCTTCCGTCGCCGTCAGCGGCTCGAGCCTGCCCATCAGTTCCACCTGGGCGAGCCCGGCCTTCGCCTCGGCATCGGCGGGTTTCTCTGCCAGCGCCTGGCGGTAGGCAGTGGCGGCAGCTGCGTAGTCCCCGGCTTCAATCGCGTCGAAGGCTGCCTGGTGCAACGGCGGGAGAGGACGGGCCTCCGCACTGGCAGCACCCGCACCGATACTGCCCGTTACGCCGTTGGCTTCAGCCACCTTGAGGAGCTCATCGATGAGGCTGCGGATTTCCTCGTCCGAAGCAGGCCCCTCGAAGAGCGGAACGGGCTGGCCCTTCAAGACCGCGACGGCGGTAGGGACGGCTTGGACCTGGAATGCCTGCGCAAGCTGTGGGAACGCGTCAACGTCCGCCGCGGCCAGCACTACTTTGCCGGCGTAGCCTTCGACGACACCTTCCAGGCTATGCAGGAGGGTCGAAGCCTCCAAGGATCGATTGGACCACAAGAGGAAAAGGACGGGAATCTGCGCGGACAGCTGGACGAGGTCCTGGAAATTGGCCTCGGTGGCATCTACGCGAAGGGGCTGGCTGCTTCCCGGGCTCCCACCCGACGCAGCCGGGGCACCGCTCGATGCCGCCGGCGCGGGACGCCGCAATGCGGAGAGGTCGACGGCGCCGCGCAGGTTGAGCTGGCTGGCGGCGGCTGGAGAGACGGGACGGGATCCTGGCGAACTCATACCGTCCACTCTAGCCGCTGCGCCAACAGCATTTGCCTACTTGAAGCTGGCTCCCACCAGACCGCGGACCGCGGCAACGAGCTTCATGGGAGCAGTCGAGCCTGCCGGTGGAATGTAGATGGCTACCGACTCCGAGAAGGTCTGCACGAGGCCGACTTTCGTGGAATCCCCGCCCGCAAGCACTGCCGCGGCTTTGTCCACGGTCAGCGTGTCGCCGTCGGCTTTGGGCTTGCTGGTGAAATCGAAGTCAAGCTTTCCCACCACCACGGCACCACCGTCCGAGGTCCGGAACACGGCCGTATCCGCCGGAGAGGGTGTGTGCGTGAAGGTGAAATTGCCGTTGGTGCCTGACTTCACAGTGCTCGCCTGGTAGTCCAGGACATCTGCGATGTAAGGCGAGTTGGTGCCTTCCACGAGCTTGTCCTTGAACGCCGAATCCGCCTTGGTCAAACGATCGCCCAAGGCTGCCATCGCTTCGGTCCCGCTGTATTGCAGCCCGGACTTGTCTCCGGCAGCCAATTGCGCGGTTCCGCCCAAGGGGATCGCCGGGAAGGACGTTCCCGGCTGAAGCGGGGAGGTGCTCTTCAGCTTGTAGTTCTCCCGCGGCGAGGCCTGCACGAGGGTCAGGACCTGGGGAACCACGTTGCCATCGCCCTGGGTCAAGGCGATCACGGTCCGCGGCCAGGTGCGCTGGGTGGAGATGACGCTACCGAGCAATTTGCTGGACCGGACGGGCATCCGCGCCTCGTGCGTGGCAACCTGGGACCGGATCTTGTAGTTCTGCGTGCGAACTTGAAGCTCCGTGCCGTCAACCCGGGGAGCGAGTTTGGAGGCATCGCGTGCGGCATCCCCGGCGGCCACGGCGCCCGCGACCTGGTCCAGGATGCGCTTGAGCTGAGCGTCCACCAAGACGGGGACGGCCTGCGCACCGGCGGTCACTCCCGGGCTCGCCGTCGCGGATCCGGAGGGAATCGCGGACCCCGAAGGAGAAGGAGTCTCGGCCGCCTGCGCGCCTGCCGCGGTGCCACCCACGAGGGCCGTCACAATGGCGGTAGCTACAAGCGAAATACGAAGTGCGGGACCCCCGCCCGTGCCCTTCTTGGTGTCCTCGGCAGCGGTGTCCTCGCCAATGATGTCCTTGTTGCTTTGCGCGCCAGCGTCCTCACCGACGGTCTCTTTGTCGGCTTCCGTGCTCCCGCCGCCCAGCGGACCGTTGGCGCGAGGGCCTTTGCCCCGGCCCCTGGTGAACTTGTTGACGAACGGCAACGCCGCACCCGCGGCAATGAGGATCGCGCCAATGACGATAAGCGGGACGGCCCACGGCATGGTGGCATCGTTGGCGAACGTGACGGAGACCGACGACGGCGCCGGCTTGGTTCCGTCGCTGGCCAGGAGGAGCGACCAGTTGCCGCTCGCGGGCGGGGTGAAGGTGTAGTCCAGCTGTCCGCTGGCGTTCTCCGTTTCCACCCACAGATCCGATCCCGCAGGCGACGGGGCGGTTGCTTCGCCGTCGGTGCCGGCAAGCTGCAGGGACTTGCCGTCCTCGGAGACACCGGTGATGCTGTTGTGCGCGGTCTTGCCTACCCACGCATCGACGTCATCGGGCCGTCCGACAGCCAACACGAATTTGCCGTCGCCCTTGATGCTGATTTGTTTGGGACCGCCCTTGTGGGCCAACACGTCTTGGGTGATCACGGTCAGCGGAGCGGCTTTGGAGTCGCCGGGGGCGGACGCGGTTACCGTCTCGGCCGGGGCCCAAAAGGTCAGCTGGCCAATGCCGGCCAACAGTGTCAGCAGGCCAAGCAGCACCAGCGAAACTGCAGTCTTCAATCGCACAGGAATACCAATCATCAGCGGTCGTTGAACTTCAAGGGTAACGGTTTTGTTACCTAAGAGTCAGTTCGGGGTCCTCGCAAAGGGCTTCCCGGAGCACGGCTCAACCCCTAGAATTCGCCAATTCCGGCCTGCTGATAGTGTGGCGAACAACATGACATCGGGCACTCATCGAGCCTGACCGCGGAACGAAAAGGCAGCTGAAGCACGTGAAAGAGCGCAAGGATCCCACTACCGCTGATCAAGGCCCCGGAGCCACCCCGGGTGGCTTGGCCAACGGGTCTGCCCCGGACGGCAGGGATCACGGCGAGGGCCTGATGGCATCCTTCGTCCGCCGCCTCCGCCAGCCCATTCCGGGCGCCCAACCGCGGGTCCGTTTCGAAATGCCTCCCGAGCTTGAGCACGATGCAATAACCGAGCCCGCCCCGGATGAATCCGACGGTCCGCGTTTCGGCTCCCCCGGCCCGAGGATGTCCGCACAACATCCGCTGTATGTCGGCTTCATGGGCACGGCCGGCGTCGGCGTGGCCCTCATGCTGTATTACATCGGCACCAGTACCGTCCAACTGTTGTTGTGGATCGTTACGGCCCTGTTCATTGCCTTGGGACTGGACCCCGTGGTCCGTTGGCTCGAAAACCGCAAGGTTCCCCGCCCGGCCGGCGTCGTTATCGCCGTCGGGGTCCTCGTTGCCGGAGTGGCGGCGTTTTTCGCCACCCTTATCCCCACCATCGTGGAACAGGTCTCGCAGATCGTCCGGCAGGCTCCGGACTGGATCCGGGGCTTCGTGGATTCGGACTTCTTCCGCTCCCTTGACAGCCAATTCGGCGTTCGCGACAAGATCAGCCAGGAACTCGACAAGTTCGTCAAGAACCCCGATGCCATGGGCGGCATCTTCGGCGGCGTGGTCGGTTTCGGATCCACGGTGGCCAACGGGGTCTTCGGGACGCTGATCGTCCTGGTCCTCAGCCTCTACTTCCTCGGCGCCCTGCCCGCCATGAAGAGATGGGGATACCGGCTCGCACCACGGTCGCGCAGGCCCCGCGTGGAGGCGCTGTCCGAGGAAATTACGCGCTCCGTGGGCAACTATGTGATCGGCCAGGTTTGCGTGGCCTTGCTCAACGCGTTGTTCGCCTTCATCGTCATGAGCATCCTGGGCGTTCCGTTCAGCGTCCTGCTGGCCTTCGTGGTTGCCCTGCTTGCGTTCATCCCCTTGGTGGGAGGCATGATTGCCGCTGTGGTGGTCATTCTGGTAGCCCTGACCGCCGGCTGGCAGACCGCCGTGGTCTACGCCATCTGCTACTTCGCCTACCTGCAGTTCGAGGCCTACTTCATCTCCCCGCGCATCATGCAGAAGGCCGTTGCCGTTCCCGGTGCCGTCGCCGTGATCTCAGTGATCGCGGGCGGCAGCCTGCTGGGCGTGCTCGGCGCCTTGATCGCCATCCCGACGGCGGCAGCCATCATGCTGCTGATCAAGGAAGTCTTCATCGTCCGCCAAGACCGCCACTAGGCCGTGACGACTAGGCCGGGGCGACTAGGCCGTGGCCACTGGACCTGTCCAGCGGCGCGGCAGGCCATCCGGTCCTGAGCCGGCTTCCGTCACGTCGTCGACGATTTCGTCCAAAACCCGGGCCGCGTATTTCTCGCCGACCCACAAGTGCTTGGCGCCGTCGATGCCCAAGACCCGGGCCTGGGGCACCAAGCTGAATCGTTCGGCGGCCTCGGCGGGCTGAAGATAGTCGTCGTGTTCCGGAACCAGGACCGTCAGCGGTTTTCCCGAGGCAGCCCATTCCTTCAAATGCACATCCGTGGCCCGGTGCAGCGGCGGAGACAGCAGGACGGCACCCTCCACTTGGGAAGCCACGGGCTCAACGGCCCCGTACATCAAGGCCAGCTCGGTGCCGAAGGACCAGCCCACCAACCAGCGGTTCGGAAGCCCGCGTTCCACCGCGAAGCGAACGGCAGCCTCGACGTCGTACCGCTCACCGATTCCCTCGTCGAAATGCCCCTGGCTGGTACCCCGCGGCGAATGCGTCCCGCGCGTATTGAAGCGCAGTACCGCGACGCCGGCGAGTGCCGGCAGCCGATAGGAAGCCTTCCGGTAGACGTGCGAATCCATGAATCCGCCATGCGTCGGCAAGGGGTGCAGCATGATGAGCGTCGCCGAGATCTCGCCGGATTCCGGCAGCGCCAACTCTCCCACGAGCCGCTTGCCGTCTTCGGTGAGGAACTCCACGTTCTCGCGGTGCGCCGGCAAAACCGTGGATGCCCTGATGTCCGTGGCAGACTCCGGCTGGCTGAAAACGAGGGAAGCGGGATCGAAACTCATGCTTCCAAGCTTAAGTGCTCAGCGGTACCTGTAGGTCCGGCCTGTCCAGCAGTTGTTGTGCCAGTGGCGGCGTTCCGCCAACCCGGCGGCATCGCCGAAGAGGTGGGTCTCGGACCACACCACCAAGTGGGCGATGCCGGGCATGATGGCCATCGAACAACCTGGGCAGATATAGGTCTTCTCGGCATTCCGCGCGGTCATGGTCCGGACCATCCAGTCGCCGTCGGGGGCGCTTTCCCTGCGGGCAATGCCCGAACGGGCACGTTCCAGATCCAGTTCCGGCGACTCGCCTGTCCGTTTCCAGCTTGCCTTGGCTGATTCGGTGCGTCGGGGGCGGTTGGAGCGAGGCATGACTCCATTCTGCCCCAGTCGCTAGTTGCGCGCGGCAGGGTAAGCGGCAGAGGAAGTAAAGTGGAGCGGGTGCGACTCGTCATAGCCCGTTGTTCCGTAGATTACGTTGGCCGCCTCAAGGCCCACCTCCCGCTTGCCACCCGGCTCTTGCTCGTCAAATCCGATGGTTCCGTGCTGGTCCATTCCGACGGCGGCTCCTACAAGCCGCTGAACTGGATGAGCCCGCCCGCTACCCTGCGGGTGACCACGCCGGAGGAGACCGAGGTCGAGGAAGGCGTGGTGGAGCAGTGGACCGTGCAGTCGGCCAAGACCGACGACCGGCTCATCATCAACATCTACGAGCAACTCCATGACACGTCCCACGACCTGGGAACGGACCCCGGGCTCATCAAGGACGGCGTCGAGGCTGATCTGCAGCGACTGCTCGCCGAGCAGATCGAAACCCTTGGTGCCGGCTATTCGCTCATCCGGCGCGAGTACTTCACTGCCATCGGTCCCGTGGACATCCTCGCCCGGGACGGCGACGGCGGGACAGTCGCCGTCGAACTCAAGCGGCGCGGCGACATCGACGGCGTCGAGCAGCTCACGCGCTACCTCGAACTACTCAACCGCGATCCACTGCTGGCCCCGGTGCGGGGCATTTTCGCCGCCCAGCAGATCAAGCCGCAGGCGAAGGTCCTTGCCAATGACCGCGGAATCGACTGCATCACCCTGGACTATGACGCGATGCGCGGCGTGGACGACAGCGAGTCACGCTTGTTCTAGCTGTCCGGACCTTCATCCCTGGTAAACCAGGTCAAGCGTGGGCCCCGGCAACTAGAATCAAAACATGACTGTCCCAGACCGGCCTGTATCTTCCTCTGCGCCCGTGCGCCACCTGATTACCGGAACCATCGTCAGCGACGGTGCGGTGATCGAAGATGGCCTGGTGGCGGTGGAGGACGACCGCATAGCCTTCGCCGGGCCGGCGGCCGAATTCCACGAAGCAGCCTTCGAGGGGTTCGAGGAAACTCCGCGGACCGATTTCCCCACGGACCGGTACATCGTTCCCGGATTCGTGGATGTTCACTGCCATGGCGGCAATGGAGGCGACTTCCCCGGGGCCGATGAGTCCTCGGCACGAAAGGCCATCGATTTCCTGCACCGCTCCGGAACCACCACCCTCCTCGCCAGCATGGTCACGGCACCCCGGGAAGACCTGCTCCGCGGCATCGAGCTTTTCGTACGCTTGGCCGATGAAGGGCTCGTAGCCGGAATCCACCTTGAGGGGCCATTCCTCTCCCACGCACGATGCGGCGCGCAGAACCCCGCCTATCTACTGGAGCCGGACCTGGATCTCATGACCGAGCTGGTTGAAGCCGCCGCCGGCAAGCTCGCCACCATGACCTACGCCCCCGAGCTTCCCGGCGCAGCGGCACTCGTGGACCTGATGACGTTCCACGGAGTGACGCCGTCCCTTGGCCACACGGATTGCGACGACGCGACGGCCGCCGCCTCCCTGACCGCAGCGCGGGAGGGCTTGGAATCCGCTGGTTTCGACGGCGTAAGCTCGTTGCCGACTGTCACGCACTTGTTCAATGGGATGCCCCCCATGCACCACCGCTCCCCCGGCCCCGTGGCCGCCTCCCTTCGCACCGCCCAGGAAGGCAAGGCCGTGGTGGAACTGATCGCGGACGGCACCCACCTTGACCCAAGCACTGTCGCAACCGTTTTTCAGCTGGTAGGCGCCCCAAACATTGTCCTCGTGACCGATTCAATGGCGGCAGCGGGACTCTCTGACGGAAACTACATGCTCGGCCCCTCCCCGGTGACCGTGACGGACGGCGTCGCTACCTTGGATGCCACGGGATCCATCGCCGGTGGCACTGCAACCATGCTCGACGTCGTCAGGCGCACGGTTGCGGCCGGCGTCGGGCTCGCCGACGCGGTTGCCTCGGCGACGGCGGTTCCCGCCGCAGTCCTGGGGCTGTCCGACGAACTTGGCGGCCTTCGGCGGGGCCTGCGGGCCGATCTCGTCGTCGTGGACAAGGAACTGCAGCTCGCGGGCGTATTGCGCAATGGTGATTGGCTGGCATAGGTGGATTGGCTGGCCTAGCCCGAATTTGCGGCCCCCAATGCCGGATCCAGTGGCAAGCGCGCTTTCTTCCGTTACCTTCTTTTTACTTAAATTTTGTCGGAATTCCCCAGCAGACCGTTGACCTCCAGTATTCGCCATGAAAGTGTTGTAGCAGTCTTTGTGTAGGTGTGATTCATGCTCGCAAGACGTGTTGCGAGCGTGAAGCTCCTGCGAAGCCAACCAAGCCTGGCTTGGGCGGAAAACCAGGTCTTCTCGCGGAGTAACCAAGGCCGGCACGCGGTGTGCCGGACTTAAAAGTTCCACAATGAGGAGAAACAAAAATGGCACTGGGCACCGTCAAGTGGTTCAACGCTGAAAAGGGCTTCGGCTTCATCACCCCGGACGACGCCGAAGGCGACGTCTTTGTCCACTATTCCGAGATCCAGACCGGCGGATTCCGCACCCTCGACGAGAACCAGCGTGTTCAGTTCGAGATCGGTCAGGGCGCAAAGGGCCCGCAGGCCACCGGCGTAACCGCCGTCTAGTCTGACTGTTTGAATTCTGCCTGAAGGATTCACCGAAGGGGTTCCGCACACCTGCGGGACCCCTTTTTCTTCCCAACTGGCTCGCATTAGTTGTCGTTATGGGGCGTCAAAACGACAACAAATGCGAGTCAGTTGGGTTTTCAAGCAACGAGGGTGCGGAGGAGCCTGGCAGTTTGCCGGACGGACAGCCCCGGCAAATATGCGCGGCTTAGCGCGGCGCCGATCGCGGGAATCTCTAGGCTGTCTTGGTAATACATATACAAAGTCCTGTACTCCGGCTGGAACCTCGATTTGAAGCGGGCGAGGGAGCGGAATCCGTAAACAGGCTCCAAGGTCCTGCCAACGAGGTCCAGAATGCCCGCCATGCCGGCTTCCCCACGGGAGAATTCCTCGGTGTCCCCAGCCAAAGGCGAGCCCGACAGGGAAATGACTTCCACTCCCTGCCGCAACTCGTGGACTGCCGAGGCAATCATGAATTCCATGAGGCCAGGGAAGGCGTCGCTGCGCCGGCGCATGAAATCCAATGTCCAGCTGATCACCTGGCCGTCGCGGAACACCGGTAGCCAACTGGTGACCCCATAGACAAAGCCCTTGCCGTCGACGGCTATGCAGCAAAGCACTTCATCGTCCATCAGCTCGTCGAGGGAACCCAAGGTAAAGCCCATTTCAGGCACTTTTTTCCTGGCGGCCCACTCTTCCGACACCTCGCCGAGTTGGGAGCGTATGTGTTGCGAAAACTCCGAATAACGTCCCCACCGGGCTTCAACGCCGGCCTTCAGTGCACGGTTCTTGGCCGTGCGCACGTTTTGCCACGCTTTGCCCGTGAACTCGAGATCACCGATGGAGAGCCGGGTTTCCTGGGCGACCGCGATTCGGCGAAATCCGGTGGATTGCAGCATCGGCCACAACTCTTCAGTACAGGAATAAAGGCATGGCACCAATGCGTGGTGCGCGCAGTAGTCGAGGAAACCCTCGGTCGCGGCAGCGGCTTGTTCGGGATCACCGAACGGACCGGCGAGGGTCAGCGCGACGTTGCCGTGCTGCTGGTAGGCAACTCCGGCGTCCATTCCGGGGGTGAACCAGAACTTGTTCGGCTCCCATAGCGCCATCCAGGAAAGGGACTCTCCGCCGCGCTTGACCAAATCCCTGGCCGCCAAGCGAGCCGGATCATCACCGCCAGGACCGTGCTGCCGTTTGAGGAGCAGCGTCCACACCGCTGCCAGGGCCACGAGCCAGAAGATGATCCCTGACCACGCGAACAATATTGACTCCGCGGCACTCCGCTCCGCGAACACGCGACCAAATGCCGTGGGTATGGGCAAGGGAAGATACTGCCGGGCGAGTTCCGCAATAAGACCCAGGATGCCGCCGTCGTGCGCCAAACCGCCGGAGCCGAGCCAGGCCCCGGTGTAGCCACTCGCCAATACGAGCCACGTTGTGCCAACCAGCCACGCCATCTTCCGGCGGAGCGGCGCCCTCGAGCCCACCACGAAATTTCCCCTGAACAGGAAAAGCAGAACCGCGAGGATAAAGGGAACCAGGGCGAGGGTCAGGATGTGGAACACCGCGGAGCCCAAAACGACGGTGCGGCCCCGGCCTGGAAAATGCGGAATGCTGGCAAACAACACCAGGTAGGCGAAGGAGAGCGCCACTACGCCAAGTTGCACGCCGATGGCGATTTTCAGCGCCAGGCGCCTTCCTTGGCGCATACCCACCGCACAAATCAAGAGGAGCAATGCCGGTACCACCGCGAGGGCCACGCCGGCGGGCCCGGGGTAGCCTTGGCGTCCAAGTTCGAGGCAGCTGATGTCCACGGTTCCACCGCAGTTCGCCTGCAACTGATTGAGCGTCGGAACAGGGTTCAACACCATTTCGCGCAGCAACGCCAGCGGCCCCGCGGGGCTCCTCACGGCGCCCGCCACCAAGGGCCCGACGCCGAAAATCGCCACCATGAGCGACAACAGGTTTCGCGTCTCACGCCTGGTCGCACGGTGGCTCGGTTGGATGCCATGATCGAGCTGGAGCCAAAGACCGGCCCCCAGGCCGAGCAGGGCACCAGTCAGGGCCATGACAGCCGAGGGATCGCCAACGTACAGGACCAGGAGAAGCGCCAGGGACACGACCGTCGCCCTCAATCGCCGGCGCCACAAAGTCGGGAGGAGGCCACTGGCCGCCATCGAGACGAAGAGGGTCGCCGGAAGGGGTCCGGAGGTCCTGGCATCCATCATCCGACCCAGCCAACCGTCGTCGGCGTAGGCCGCCAACTGGACCACCAGCAAAAAGGCAGTGACCGTGGCAAACTGCCCGCCGAAGAAGCCCGCGGCAGTGCGGACCCACCCCAGCTTGCGCTCCGCAGAACCCAGCAACACGACGAACAACAACGAGCTCAAGACGTAGTCGACAGGGTTGGCGGCGAAAAACATCGAGGTCCACATGGACCACCAGTCCCCCGCCTTCAATCCCCCACCGCTCACGCTCGAGATGTGCCGCAAGGCATCCGGGCCGTACCCGATATCGGGGTCGAAGATCGCCGGAGTGAGCAGGTACAGCGCGAGCACAATCACGGTGAAGGGGATCGCGCCAATATGGGCGGCAATGTTGCCAAGCATGGCCCGGGCAAGGACTGCCACCATCTTCCGGGCGGGCTTGCCATCTTCGGGTTCAGGCGCCTGGTCTCTGGACAATCGGGCTTCCTGGATACTCACTGAACGAGCCCCCAGCGGGGGGCCAGGAATTCCATTGCGGATGGAAGTTCTTGCACTGCCACTGCCCACGAGTGGCCGGCGCCGGCAACCGAAGCGTGCCTGATGTCGAACCCGGAGGTGCGGGCAGTTGCCGCCACCTCGGTGGAGTAACGGACGAATTCGCTGTCCGCGGCCCCGACCGCGAAGTAGCCTGCATGGCCGTCATAGCTCCGCTGTTTCATCAGGTTCAACGGTGTCAAGGCCTCGAAGGCCGCAGAGTCGCCGCCAAATGCGGTCTGGATGGTCCGCTGGCGATCAGGACCAAGCGAAGGTTCCCGCTCTCCCGAGAAGGCGATGAAGGAAGGGTAGATTTCAGGATGCAAAGCAGTCATCTGCACCGCACAGGTTGCACCGAAGGAAAACCCGCCGACAGCCCACTTCCTCGGGTCGGCGGAAACCTCGAGCGTCTGGTTGATCCAGCGCGGAACATCGATCGAGAGATACGTGTCGGCACGTGCGATAAGGCTATCCATGCACATGGTGTTTGCGGTATCGGAACCGTTTGGATCGACCACCACGACGACGGGCGCCACGCCTCCGTGCCGGGCGGCGAAGGTGTTCATGGTCGGCTCAAGCAGGCCGCCGGTCAGCCAATCGGCGGGACGTCCGGGCTGGCCGGCAAAGAGAACCAGTACGGGTAGTTGGCTGCGATCGGCGGCCAGGTAAGCCGGCGGCAGGTAAATGAAAGCGTCCTGGGCCTTGAAACCCGATTCAATCCCGGGAATCGATGCCCTCCGGACTATTCCCCCGTTAGGCGCTGACACCGGCAGGATTCCGGAAACACCCCTTTTGAACCCCTCCTCAAGCTCCGGGATCCGCCCCACGTTGTGGCCGAAGAGATCAGCCGCCGTGTGGTTGAGCCCGAAGTAGCTGTTGATCTGAAGCGCGGAGAGGAGCAGCACGGAGACGCACGAGACCCCTGCGGCGCTCCTGCCGCGCCACGACGAACCAGGGAGCCTGGCAAGGAAGAGGGCGAACGCAGAGAAGGCAACGGTCGACCAAATGAGGACATCGACGGGAAGGTCCTCCGGGAACACGGTGAGGACGTTGACGAGGAGCCAGTGGATGACTGCGACAACTCCACTCGCCACCGCAAGCGAGACAACTATGGAAAGTAACCAGCGCCGGTCCCGCCGCAGGAGGAGGAAGGCACTCCCGGCAATTCCGGCACCAAGGACGGTCCAGTAAAAGGGACCGTCAACAAGTCTCATGTTGAATAGGAAGTCCACTGTCCTCAGCGCCAGGTGCCGACGCCCACCACTGGGCCGGCCTCCAGCCAGGACGACAGCCCGGCGTAGGCATCAAATCTCATTGCCAGCATGAACCGCTGGCCTTCATGCTGCAGTTCGACTACCACGACGTCGGGTTGGAGCCTCGTCAGCTCTTCCTCCGTTGGCTTCCGGCGGCCAAGGAGCTCCAAAGAGCTGCGGCGGAAGCTATGTTTCGGACGGAAGCTGAGGGACAGCAGGCGGAACCACTCAAGCTCCGAGTCCTGATAACGACAAACCCCCATCCGCCAGCTGTTTCCAGCCGTGCAAATGGAGGCGTCGACCGTGCCGAGGGCGCGCCGCAAATTGAAGCGGCGCACCCCGACGAGGCACAGTGTAAAGATCAGCAACGCAAACGCCGTTGCCAAGGCGATGAACGGAATAGCAGAATCGTCCATCAAGGTCTTGCTATCGGATCCCCGCAGTAGCTGAATCGCCCAACTGGGCGTTGTCAGCGACGATCACCACGCGGTTGTTGTCGACGGAGAAGAATCCGCCGTCCACAACTACTGCAAGGCGGTCTCCGGTAACCGGCTCGATGGCCAGCTCGCCCGCGGCCAGAATGGCGAGGAGCGGCGAGTGGCCCGGCAGGATCCCGATTTCACCATCGCTGGTGCGGGCCTTGACCATCTTGGCCGCACCGGACCACACGAAGTGGTCCGCTGCGACAATCTCAACCTCGAGCTCAGCCATACTACTTGGTCTGTTCCTGGATCTTGGCCCACTGGCGCTCGACGTCATCCAGGCCACCGACGTTGAAGAACGCCTGCTCTGCGATGTGGTCCAGCTCGCCGTCGCAAATCGCCGTGAAGCCTTCCACGGTGTCCTTGATGGACACGGTGGAGCCTTCGACGCCGGTGAACTGCTTGGCGGTGTAGGTGTTCTGGGACAGGAACTGCTGGATGCGGCGTGCACGCGACACGACGATCTTGTCTTCTTCGGACAGTTCGTCAACGCCGAGGATGGCGATGATGTCCTGGAGTTCCTTGTTCTTCTGCAGGATCTGCTTCACACGGACAGCCGTGTTGTAGTGGTCCTTGCCGATGTACTGCGGGTCCAGGATGCGGGACGTCGACGTCAGCGGGTCAACGGCCGGGTACAGACCACGGGAGGCGATTTCACGGGAAAGTTCCGTGGTCGCGTCGAGGTGTGCGAAGGTCGTTGCCGGAGCCGGGTCGGTGTAGTCATCAGCAGGCACGTAGATGGCCTGCATCGACGTGATCGAGTGGCCCTTGGTCGAGGTGATGCGCTCCTGCAGGAGGCCCATCTCGTCGGCGAGGTTCGGCTGGTAGCCAACAGCGGACGGCATACGGCCGAGCAGCGTGGAGACCTCTGAACCGGCCTGGGTGAAGCGGAAGATGTTGTCGATGAAGAGCAGCACGTCCTGGTTCTGCACATCGCGGAAGTACTCCGCCATGGTCAGGGCGGACAGTGCCACGCGCAGACGCGTTCCCGGCGGCTCGTCCATCTGGCCGAATACAAGGGCGGTGTCCTTGAGGACGCCTGCCTCTTCCATTTCAACCCAGAGGTCGTTGCCTTCACGAGTACGCTCGCCGACACCGGCGAATACCGAAGTACCACCGAAGTTGCGGGCAACACGGGTGATCATTTCCTGGATCAGAACGGTCTTGCCGACACCGGCGCCACCGAACAGACCGATCTTTCCACCCTTGATGTACGGGGTGAGGAGGTCGATGACCTTGATGCCGGTCTCGAGCATCTCCGTGGAGCCCTCGAGGGACGCGAAGGCCGGGGCCTTGCGGTGGATCGGCCAGTAAGCGTCCGCGTTGATCTCGGACTCGTCGACGTCCA
This sequence comes from Arthrobacter sp. NPDC058127, assembly GCF_042884555.1. Classification (NCBI taxonomy): domain Bacteria; kingdom Bacillati; phylum Actinomycetota; class Actinomycetes; order Micrococcales; family Micrococcaceae; genus Arthrobacter; species Arthrobacter sp. NPDC058127. Next base: position 85,734 of record NZ_JBHVTT010000003.1, read on the forward strand.
GCGGCTTGCCGAGAACGTTGAAGATGTGGCCCTTGACGCCGTCGCCGACAGGCACGGAGATCGGGGAGCCGGAGTCCCGCACGGAGGTGCCGCGGACGAGTCCGTCGGTGGCCTGCAGGGAGATGGCACGGACAAGGTTGTCACCCAGGTGCTGGGAGGTCTCGAACGTGATGGTCTTGGTCTCACCGTTGAGGGTTACCTCGGTGGTGAGTGCGTTGTAGATCGACGGGATTGCGTCAGCCGGAAATTCGACGTCGACAACCGGGCCGATGACGCGGGCAATGCGGCCGGTGGCGCCGGCCGTTGCGGCTGCGTGCTCGGTAGCGGTGGCAGTCATCTCTCTCACTTCACTCAGTAGATGGCGTGGGGTTAAGTTTATCTATTTGGTGCAGGTGTGGCTTGCGCCGAACCATGCACCGGCAACTACGCGCTCAGGGCGTCGGCGCCGGCCACGATTTCGGAAAGCTCCTGCGTGATCTCAGCCTGGCGGGCCGTGTTGCGCAGACGCGTGTACTTCTTGATCAGTTCGGTCGCGTTGTCGCCTGCCGACTTCATGGCGCGCTGGCGGGCTGCGAGCTCGGAAGCTGCTGCCTGCAGCATTGCTGCGAAGATGCGGGACTCGATGTAACGCGGCAGCAGTGCGTCAAGCACCTGCTCCGATTCCGGTTCGAACTCGTACAGCGGCAGAAGCTCGGACTCGGTGACAGCCTGCTCTTCGACTTCAAGCGGCAGCAGACGGACAACCGTGGGCTCCTGCGTCACCATCGACTTGAAGCGGGTGTAAACGACGTGGATCTCGTCCACGCCACCCTCAGCGAAGTCGTTGGCGAACTCTTCGAGAAGAGCGGCGCCGACTTCCTTGGCAGTCTCGAATTCCGGTGCGTCCGTTCCGCCGGTCCACACGCGGGAGTACGGACGGCTGCGGAAGTCGAAGTATGCCTGGGCCTTGCGGCCAACCAGGTAGGTCTTGACTTCCTTGCCCTCTGCACGGAGAAGCTCGTTGAGACCTTCGGCCTTCTTGAGCACGCTTGCGGAGTAAGAACCAGCCAGGCCACGGTCCGAGGTGATAACCAGGACGGCGGCACGGCGGATCTGCTCCGGCTCGGTGACTAGCGGGTGATCGATTTCGCTCTGGCTTGCGACAGCAGAAACAGCACGGGTAATCGCGTTTGCGTAGGGCGTCGAAGCTGCAACGCGGGCGCGGGCCTTACCGATGCGCGAGGTAGCGATCAGTTCCATCGCCTTGAAGATCTTGCGCATCGACGTCGTCGAGCTGATCTTCTGGCGGTAGACCCGGATCTGGGCTCCCATACATTTCCTTTCCTAAGATCCCGATGGATCAGCGGCTAAGGCTTTGGCGAAGGCCCCGGGCCTGCGGATACCGCAGGCCCGGGAACCAATGCTCTAGCGCTTCTGCTTGACGATCTTTTCCTGGTCGACTTCGCCACCGGAAATCGCTTCGTGCTCTTCGTGGCCGGCACCAACCAAGCGGTTGTCGCCTTCTCCGAAGAAGCCCTTCTTGAAGTCGATGATCGAGGACTTCAGCGCTTCAGCGGTGTCGTCGTCCAGGACGTTGGTCTGCGCCAGCGTGGTCAGGATGGAGGACTTGTGCTTGAGGTGCTCCAGGAACTCGGACTCGAAACGGCTGACATCCTCAACAGGGACATCGTCCAAGTAGCCCTTCGTACCGGCCCAGATGGAAACGACCTGGTCCTCGACCGGGAACGGCGAGTACTGGCCCTGCTTGAGCAGTTCCATCAGGCGGGCACCACGGGTCAGCTGCTGGCGTGAAGCAGCGTCGAGGTCGGACGCGAACATCGCGAACGCCTGCATGTCGCGGTACTGCGCCAGGTCCAGCTTCAAGGTACCGGAGACCTTCTTCATGGACTTGACCTGTGCCGCACCACCAACGCGGGACACGGATACACCGACGTCAACAGCGGGGCGCTGGTTGGCGTTGAAGAGGTCCGACTGCAGGAAGATCTGGCCATCGGTGATGGAGATAACGTTGGTCGGAATGTAGGCCGAGACGTCGTTTGCCTTGGTTTCGACGATCGGAAGACCGGTCATCGAGCCTGCGCCCAGCTCGTCGGAGAGCTTGGCGCAACGCTCCAGCAGACGGGAGTGCAAGTAGAAAACGTCACCCGGGTACGCTTCGCGTCCCGGCGGGCGGCGGAGCAGCAGGGACACTGCACGGTAGGCTTCAGCCTGCTTCGACAGATCGTCGAAGATCACCAGTACGTGCTTGCCGCCGTACATCCAGTGCTGGCCGATGGCCGAGCCCGCGTACGGAGCCAAGTACTTGAAGCCGGCGGGGTCCGATGCCGGGGAAGCCACGATGGTGGTGTATTCCAGCGCGCCATGGTCTTCCAGGGTCTGGCGGACAGCGGCGATGGTGGAAGCCTTCTGGCCGACGCCGACGTAAACGCAGCGTACCTGCTTGGTGACATCGCCCGAAGCCCAGTTGGCCTTCTGGTTGATGATCGTGTCCACGGCGATGGCGGTCTTGCCGGTCTGGCGGTCACCGATGATCAGCTGACGCTGGCCACGGCCGATCGGGATCATGGCGTCGATAGCCTTGAGACCGGTCTGCATGGGCTCGTGGACCGACTTACGCTGGGTCACGCCCGGGGCCTGGAGTTCCAGTGCACGGGTGGTCTCGGCCTTGATCTCGCCGAGGTCATCGATCGGTTGGCCCAGCGGGTCAACCACGCGGCCCAGGAAGGCGTCGCCTACCGGGACGGACAGGATTTCACCGGTGCGGTGGACTTCCTGGCCTTCTTCGATGCCGGTGAAGTCACCGAGGATGATGACGCCGATCTCACGGACGTCGAGGTTCTGGGCCAAGCCCAGGGTGCCGTCTTCGAAGCGAAGCAGCTCGTTCGCCATGACCGAGGGAAGGCCCTCAACACGGGCGATGCCGTCACTTGCGGCGGTCACGCGGCCGACCTCTACGCGCTCTGCGTTTCCGGGTTCGTAGGACGCCGCGAACTCGTTCAACGCATTACGGACGTCGTCGGCGTTGATGGTCAATTCGGCCATCTGCAGTCCCTGCTCTCCTGTTTTCGTGATCATCGCTGCTCACGATGACCGGTGTTTGTATCAGTTAAGTTGTGCTTGTCTGGCTAGCCAGCGAGTTGCCGGCGGAGTTCGGACAGGCGGGCTACGACGGAAGCGTCAAGCACTTCGTCTGCCACCTGGACCCGGATTCCACCGATCAGAGTCGGATCAACGCTGACGTTGACTTTCAGCTCGCGGCCGTAGAGGGCATCAAGCCCGGCCTGCAGGCGGCTGGCCTGCGCATCCGTCAACGGACGGGTGACGCGGACAGTTGCGATCCAGCGCTGCTGGCGCTTGGCTGCAAGCTTTGCGAAGTTGTCGATGAGCTTGCTCGGCTTGACGCCGCGCGGCTGCGACACGGCCTGGCCGATGAGAAGCTGGGCCTCCGGGCTTGCGCCAGGAACCAACTTCTCCGCCAGGGTGATCTTGGCCGCAGCACTTGCCTGCGACTCTCCCAGAGCACGTTGTACCTCGTGGCTGGAAGCAACGGTCTGGTTGAAAGCAAACAGATCGTTTTCCAGCTCTTCCAGCCCCGTGATTCCGGAGGCAGAAACGGCCGACTTGTTTTCAGCCACGGCGATGACCACCGTGGCGGCAAGAGTCTCGAGTGCATCGCCGATATCGCGTGCCGATGCCCAGCGTGAGCTGGCCAATCCACTCGCGATTTCCGCAGCATCAGCGGAGACTTTCCCGCCAACCAGCTGCTTGACCAGCGCCGACTTTTCTTCTCCGCTGCGGGAGGGGTCAGTCAGGGCGCGGCGCAAGCCAGCCGAGCTGTCCACCGTTCCCAGGATTCCGAAGAGGTCCCTAGCCAACTGCAGCGAGGCCGTCGGAAGCATGGCTTCCAACTGCTCCAGCGCTTTGGTCAGCGATTCGCTCGATACACCTGCCATTACTTAGCTGCACCTGCGCTCTGGGTCTCCAGATCTGCGAGGAAGCGGTCCACCACGCGGGCGGCACGCTCGTCATCGCTGAGCGATTCGCCAACGATGCGCTCTGCCAAAGTCGTGGCCAGGGTGCCCACCTCGGAACGCAGGGCGACAACAGCTGCCTGGCGCTCCGATTCGATCTGGGCGTGTGCCTGCTCGGTGATGCGTGCCGACTCGGCTGCTGCCTTGGTCTTCAGCTCCGCGAGGATCTGGGCTCCTTCAGCTCGAGCTTCTTCGCGGATGCGGTTAGCCTCGGCGCGGGCGTCGTGGAGCTGCTGCTTGTACTCTTCGAGAGCTGCAGAAGCTTCAGCCTGGGCCTTTTCAGCCTTGGCAATGCCACCCTCAATCGCCTCTGCGCGCTCCGCGAAGGTCTTCTCGAACATCGGGACAACAAACTTGACCACGATGTACAAGAGGACCGCGAAGCCGGCGAAGACGACGCCCATTTCCCACGGGTTGGGAAGGAGCGGATTAGCCGACTCGGCGGCGCCTTGAGCGGCGGCTGAGATGATCTGCTGATTCATTTTTCACCCGTCCTTATCTACTCGGTTCTGAATGTTCGCTTGGTTCTTAGCTGTTTACTTGAGAACGAAAGCGAAGACCAGGCCGAGGATGGCGAGGGCTTCGGTAAGTGCCAGACCAAGGAACGCGATCGGCTGGAGCACGCGCTGGGCTTCCGGCTGACGTGCAACACCGTTGATGTAAGCAGCAAATACGAGACCCACACCGATACCACCGCCGATGGCGGAGAGACCGTAGCCAATGAGGTTAAGGGAGCCGTTGATGTCGCCGTTCATTGTATTCCTTTCAAGATGCCGCAGTCGCGGCAGGTTGTTTGGTTTGCTTCAACCCCCGAGGGGGAAGATTAAGGGTTGTGCCTAGTGGCTGTCGGCGTGGAGTGCGCCTTCGATGTAGATCGCAGTCAGAAGGGTGAAGACGTATGCCTGCAGCACCATGATCAGGGCTTCGAGCATGTACATGGCGATGGCCCCTGCGAGGACCAGCACCGATGCGCCCTTGAGGAGGACGTTTTCCTGCATGACAAGGAACTCGATACCCGAGCCGGCGATCATGACAATGAGGTGTCCGGCCATCATGGTGGCGAAGAGACGGAGGCTGTGCGTCACCGGCCGGACCAGGAAGTTCGAGATGATTTCGATCGGTACGACGATCGGCAGGATGAACCACGGGACGCCCGAGGGAACCGTGGCCAGCTTGAAGTACTTCAAGCCGTTCTTCTTGATGCCGATGCCGATCCAGGTGACGTATACAACCGCGGCCAGCACGTAGGCCCCGCCGACGTGCGAGAAGCTCGGGAGCTGGATCACGGGAATGGCGCCGTAGATGTTGTTCACCAGGATGAAGAAGAACAAGGTGAACAGGAGCGGTACGTACTTCATGAAGTCGCGGCCGCCGATAATGTCCTTGGCGATGCTGTTGCGGACGAAGCCGTAGGCCATCTCGCCCGCGAACTGCAACTTGCCGGGGACCAACTGCTGCTTGCGTGCAGCAGCGATGAAGAATGAAGCGATAAGGACGACCGACAGGATCACCAGCAACATCTGCTTGGAGAAGCCATCGCTCGCACCCCACGGCAGGATAGCCGGCAGGTGCATTTGGTCGATTCCGGGAGGAGTGAAGGTCCCTGAATCCTGGGCCGGGAGCGCAAGCGCGATCAACGCGTTTCCTCTCTGCAGTGTCCATCATTGGGCGTTGTTGAGGATCCGGCCGCGTTTCCTGCAGCCATTTCCCGTGTGAAATTATTTGGCATTACTGTCCCCGTCGTGGGGCGGACCGCTGTCTGCTTTGCTCTCACCAGATGAAGACCGCTGACTGGTAAGGCCATGCATGTGGGAAAGATAGAACCCCCCTGCGGCTCCGAGCAGAGCGCCAACGAGCACAATCCAGCGAGTCCCCCACAGAATATCCAGACCCCAGCCTATCAAACTCCAGACTATGATTCCGCCAACAATGTAGCTAAAGACGGCAATTCCGGCGTTGTATCCGCCGTCGCTTCCGTCGCTCGCTTGCTCAGTGGAATCGCCGGGTTTTGCGGCATGGGGTGTGACGGAGGGTCGCTTGTTCCTAGGAGTGAACATCGTCGCCTCCCTTGCCTGCTGCGGGGCCGTTGTAGATCTGCAGCCGGGCCTTACTGAAGCCATAGATTTCGGCGGCTTGCCACGAGACAACCGCGACGACGGCGCCTATCACGAACCAGCGTCCGTGCAGCCATGCGGGGGCGCCTAAGACGAAAAGCACCACCGCGAAACCGACGACCTTGACAAAGTAGCTGGCAACAAAAAGGCCGACCGCGCCGGAAGGATTATCCCGGCCGACAAAATGGCCGATCAAGAGGCTGATGGCAAAAAAGACCATGACCAGTGCCCCGCCGAATGCGGCAGAAAGCACTCCTACGCCACCGTTCATGACCGCCGCGACAACCGACGTTGCAGCGAGAGCCACCACTGCCGCCGTCGAGCTGAGGAAAAGAAGCCGCAGCCAGAGCGAAGAAGTGGAGCGTGGGGCAGCAACGCCGCTCGAGTCGGACTGCTGTCCGCCGGCGTTGGAGGTCATGGGGATGCCAATCGTCGTGGCAAAAATGCCAAAGTCTCAAAAAGGGTGGGTGCGCGGGCGAGTGACTGTCCGCCCTAAAATTCTACATGAGATAGAACTGTGATGTTAACGCCCTTGTCACACACCGTCTACTGGGCTTCGCGCCCTTTTCGGGCAAAGTACGGCCACGCTGTCACTCCGGCCATGATCAGGGCGGCCACGATGTCCACGGTGAGGACCATCTGCCAAGGGAAGATGGCAAACGCCAGGCCTCCAAACGCCAGAATGCAGGTCCACACGTACATCATGAGCACCGCCGTTCGGTGGGTGTGGCCGAGCTCGATGAGCTTGTGGTGCAAGTGTCCTCGGTCAGCCGACCAGGGCGATTGGCCACGTGCTGTACGCCGCAACACCGCAAGGCCGAGGTCCAGCAACGGTAGCGACAGAATCGCGAACGGCAACAGAATGGGAACGATGGTGGGAATACCATTCGCGCGGTCGTAAAGACCTGAACTGATCTGGCCCGTGGACACCACGCCGGCCGAGGCCATCACGAGGCCCAAAAGCATGGCGCCCGAGTCGCCCATGAAGATTTTGGCCGGGAACCAGTTGTGCGGCAGGAATCCGATGCAACAACCCACAATGATGGCCATCAGCAGCGCCGCCAGATCCGAGCGGTCCGTGAGTGTTGCATTGCGGTGGACCCAATACGCCGTCAGGAAGAACGCAACCCCGCCAATCGCGGCGACGCCTGCCGCCAGGCCATCGAGTCCATCGATGAAATTGACGGCGTTCATGGTGGTCACGATGAGGAGGGCGGTCAAGACGATCCGCAGCGGTTCCGCATCAATCCGTATGGGCTCCGGAACAAAGGGAAGGACGGACATCTGCACCCCCCAGACTGCGACGATCGTAGCGGCCGTGCATTGGCCGATCAGCTTAACCCACCAGCGGATGTCCATCACGTCGTCGGCGACACCCACCGCGACAATCACAAGGGCACCTGCCAGGATTCCCCACGGCGCACCGTTCCCGTGGAAGATGTCCTTCACGAAGAACGAATTGCTGGCCACGACGAGGGCCACGGCGAAGCCCGCGAAGAGTCCTAGGCCACCGAGTCGGGAAATTGGCACCGAGTGCATGTCCCGGCTGCGGATAGGGGCGAAAAGCCGGAGTTTGTTACCCATCTGGCGGGCTACCCACGTAGCGAGATACGACACGACGGCAGCCGTGAGCATCATGAGCGAATACATGATCACGTGGCGGCTCCTGTTGGCGGTGGTGGTGGATTTTGTCCCTGGCGACTAGCTGCCGGCACAACACCTGCAACACCTCTGCGCACCGCCGAATATTGCTGTACTACAGTTGGACTCTGTCAAGATACTAGCGGCTACGGCGGCTTTGCTCCGTTTCACGCGCCCCTAGGGCGAGCCGGGAGGACCCTCCCCGCAACTGCCCGGAAGGAACCCTACATGACTGTCTCCGTTGCCGTAGCGGCTGTGACCTTTGACCGCCCCGGAGAGCTAGCAGTCCTGCTCGACGCTATCAACAAACAATCGATGCCCGTGGACACCATTTGCCTCGTGGACAGCGGAACCACCCCTTCGCGGGAGCTTGCGTCAAGCCATCCAAAGGTGGACTACGTCCGCTCGGAGGCGAATCTGGGCGGGGCGGGCGGCTTCGCCCTTGCGATCCTCAAGGCGGTGGCCAGCGGCGCCGAATGGGTGTGGATCATGGACGATGACGCCGAACCCGGCGATCCCAAATGCCTCGAAACCCTGGTCCGCGAAGCGGAGGCCCGTGGACTCGATGCCGTCGTCCCGCTCGTCGTCGCGCCCGGACACCCGGACAAGCTCTCCTTCTTCTTCCGGATTGACGGCAAGGTGACCCACGACCGCGCCGAAGTCGAGAAGGCGGGGTTCCTGCCCGACGTCGGGCACTTCTTCAACGGTGCGCTCATCCGTTCCAATGTCTTCTTCAAAGTGGGAGTGCCGGATATCCGGCTGTTCATCCGGGGCGACGAGGTGGACTTCATGATCCGCCTCCGGAAAGCGGGAATCCGCTTTGGTACGGTCGCGACGGCGTGGATCAGCCACCCGCATGCGTTTTCCGAGACAAAGCATGTCTTCGGCGCGCGCTGGCACGTGATCGTGCCGGATTCAGCGTTCAAGCGCTACTTCTACTACCGCAACCGGGGCTATTTGATCCGCCGCTACCGGCGCGGCAAGTCGATGGTGGCCGACGTCGGAGGCTACTTGGGCTATTTCCTCCCCCGTGGTGACTTCCGCGGGCTCGCGGAGTGGTTCCGGGCATTCTCCGCCGGTTTGCGGGACAAGGGCTTCGGCCCGTTGGAGGATCAGAAGTTCTAGCGGTCCGCCGGGCGCGGCGTGCTTTTCCTGCCGGCGAGCCGACGGCGCACAAGCAGGCCGAGGAGCACCCACGGCTCGCCGAAGACCCTGTAAGCGACGCGTCCCGGATGCAGGACGAGCCGCCAGGCCCATTCGAGCCCGAGGCGGCCCAGCCAGCGTGGAGCGAGCTTCTGGAGGCCAGCCAGCTGCTCGATAGCCCCTCCGACGGTGCAGTAGACGGCGGGTGGAAGCTCATCCAGGCGACGGTGCAGCACCGATTCCTGCAACGGCATTCCAAGGCCAAGAAGCACCAGCTGGGGACGGAATTCCGCCAGCCAAGCAACGGTGGCCGCTTCGCTGGCATCGTTCCAATTCTCACCGGGCCGTCCGGAGACCTCGGCGCCGGGCACGATTTCGCGAAGGCGTTCCACCGTCTTGCCGTTGGCCTCGGGGCCGGCGCCGACGACGGCGATCCGGCGTAGTCCTTCGACGCCGCCGAGCGCCGGCACCCAGTCCGTGGATCCCAAACGGTATTCCATCAACCCCGCGCCATCGTCCCGCGGACCTCCGCGGCGTCCAAGCCCCCAGAGCATTGCGACCGGCGCACCATCCATGAGCACCACATCGCTGCGTTCATAGAGATGCCGGAAGTCGGAACTCGAATGAAACAACGTGACGCTGTGCAGATTGTGTCCGAGGACAACCTTGGTAGTGCCGTCCGAAACGTACCCGCTGATGGCTTCTATAAGTTGCTCGGCGCACAGGGCGGTGACGTCTACGTCCAGTAGTGGGACACGGTCCCGGACCAGGCTCATTCGGCCCCGGTCTCCGTGTGGACAACGGTCTCGCCCGGTATCGGGGCCTCGCCGGGAGCAAGAGCCTCGCCGGGAGCAAGAGCCTCGTCGGGAGCAGGAGCCTCGTCGGGAGCAGGAGCCTCCGACGCTGGCTCAGGCTCGGCTTCCCCGAGGGCCAGCACTCCGGGAACAACCTCGCGAAGTCGTTCCAGGGAAATGGCACCATCGCGGACCACACGGAGTGGCACGGTGGTGGCGTCAACAATCGTGGATGCCACCGGCTCGGTTCCCTCGAGGGGCCGGAACCCACCCTCAAGGTATACCTCGACCGATTCAGCAAGCTGGGTCCTCGCCTCGGCGGCTGTCTGCGCGGCCGGTTGACCGGTGCGATTAGCCGAGGACACTGCCAGTGGGCCGGTGCGGTTGAGCAGTTCAAGCGCAATATCGTCGTCGGGCATCCGCAGGGCCACGGTTCCGCGGGTCTCCCCCAGGTCCCAATCCAAGGACGGCTGGGCATGGAAGATGAGCGTCAGGCCGCCGGGCCAAAAGGTATCTGCCAGCTTGCGGGCATCTTCCGATACATCAGTTGCCAGCCCGTCCAGCGCATTGGGCCGCGGGATCAGCACCGGGGGCGGCATATGGCGGCCGCGGCCCTTGGAGACAAGCAGCATGGTCACGGCTTGCGGCGAGAACGCGTCGGCGGCAATGCCGTAGACGGTGTCCGTCGGCATGACGACACACTTTTTCTCGCTGATGGCGCGCTGCGCATGCTCCAGGCCTTCGGCGCGTTGTTCCTCTGACGTGCAGTTGTAGCTTGTGGTCACAGCGCTATTCTTTCATTTCCCGGAGGCAGCGATTGCCAACACTGCGCTCGTGGCACGTTCCTTGCCGTTGAGATCGAGGTGGGTAGTGACCTGCGTCCAGCAGCCTGCAGCCTTCAGGTGTTCGGAAATCCACCCTGCCTGCACCTCCGCGTGCTCCATCACGAAGAACCCGCCGCTCTTGAGGAGGCGGGCAGCCGAGGCGGCAGCCGCCGTCGGAAGCTCCATTCCGTCCGCTCCCCCGCCGTACAATGCCTCCGGCGGATCGTGCAGTGCCACTTCGGGTTCGTTCGGAATGGCTTCAGCCGGAATGTACGGCGGATTGGAAACGACGACGTCGAACGTTCCGTCGTGTTCGGGCAAGGCATTGCGGAGGTCGCCCTGCACGAGCTTCACACCGAGTGGCTTCAGGTTCTTGGTGGCCCAGGCATGGGCGAAGGTGCTGAATTCGACGGCGTGGACCTCGGCCCCGGGCACTTCGTGGGCGATCGAAGCTGCAATGGCGCCGGAGCCTGTGCCAAGATCAACCACTTTGGGGTGCTGGAGTCCCTGGAGGTGGTCGATGACAAGCTGGACCACCGATTCCGTTTCCGGCCTCGGAATGAACACCCCCGGGCCGACAGCCAGCGTGAGGTATCGGAAGTGCGCGACGCCGGTAATGTGCTGGAGCGGAACGCGCTGTGCGCGCTCGGCCACCAAATCCGCGTAGCCTTCCGGGGCCTCGGAATCGCCTAGCAGCATGGCCCGCAGTCGGCCGAGGCCGACACCCAGGAGGTGTTCCGCGAGGAGTTCAGCGTCCACTCGCGGAGTGGGGACTCCGGCGTCGGACAGGACGGCTGTTGCCTCGCGGACGGCGTCGGCGAGGCTTTGGCCCGGAAAGAACGTCATGAAGATCCTTGCAGGCTGTTACTCGCCCAGGGCATCCAGGCGCGACTGTTCATCCATTTCGATGGCCGATTGGATGACCGGCTCCAGGTCGCCGTTCATGACGGCGTCGAGGTTGTAGGCCTTGTAACCGGTACGGTGGTCGGCAATCCGGTTTTCCGGGAAGTTGTACGTGCGGATGCGCTCCGAACGGTCCATGGTGCGGATCTGCGACTTGCGCTGGGCCGAGTTCTCGGCGTCGATCTGCTCCTGCTGGTGTGCCAGGATACGGGCACGAAGGACGCGCATGCCGGCTTCACGGTTCTGGAGCTGGGATTTTTCGTTCTGCATGGCCACCACGATGCCCGTAGGGAGGTGGGTAATGCGGACCGCCGAGTCCGTGGTGTTGACGGACTGGCCGCCAGGACCCGAGGACCTGTAGACGTCGATCTTGAGGTCGTTCTGGTTGATTTCGAGCTCTTCGGGCTCATCCACTTCCGGGAGCACCAGCACACCGGCTGCGGAAGTGTGGATGCGGCCCTGCGACTCCGTGACGGGAACACGCTGGACGCGGTGCACGCCGCCTTCGAACTTCAAGCGGGCATACACGCCTTCTGCGGGATCGTTCGAGTTGCCCTTGACGGCCATCTGGACGTCCTTGTAGCCGCCCAGGTCCGATTCCGTGGCCGAGATGAGTTCGGTCTTCCAGCCGCGGGACTCGGCGTAACGCATGTACATCCGCAGCAGGTCTCCGGCGAACAAGGCAGCTTCGTCGCCGCCTTCGCCGCCCTTGACCTCGAGGATGACGTTGCGGGCGTCGTCTGGATCGCGCGGAATCAGCAGCCTGCGCAACTTCTCCTGCGCTGCCGGAAGCTTCGCCTCGATTTCGTCGACCTCGGCGGCAAATTCGGCGTCCTCGGAAGCCATTTCCTTGGCCGCTTCAAGATCGTCCATGAGCCCGCGCCAACGGTTGTACGCCTCAACGATGCCCTGCAACTGGGCAGACCGCCGGCCCAGCTTGCGGGCCAAAGCCTGGTCGGCATAAACAGCAGGATCACTCAACTGCGCCTGGATAGCAGCATGCTCATCAAGCAATCCCTGTACGGACTCAAACATTTTCAGAACCTCTTTCGACTTCTACAAGTCTAATAACTGCAACGCGGGGTCACTTACGGCCCATGCCGAGGGCCAAGATGGGCCGTATCTGACCCCGCGTTGCAACGGGAAGGGGCGGGGCGGAACATCCGCGCGGCACCAACCGCACGAACGAACCAGCGCCCGCCCCTAAAACAGCTACTTGTCGTTATCCGACTTGGCTCCAAGAGTCGTCTTCTGTACCTGCATGAGGAACTCGACGTTGCTCCCGGTCTCCCGGATCTTGTTGGTCAGGAGTTCAAGGCTCTGCTGGGTCTCGAGTCCGGACAGGACACGGCGCAGCTTCCACATGATCTTGACCTCTTCGGCCGAAAGCAGGTTCTCTTCGCGACGGGTACCCGAAGCGTTGACGTCCACGGCCGGGAAGATGCGCTTGTCCGCCAGCTGGCGGGACAGGCGGAGCTCCATGTTGCCCGTGCCCTTGAACTCTTCGAAGATGACTTCGTCCATCTTGGAACCGGTCTCCACGAGCGCGGTTGCCAGGATGGTGAGCGAGCCACCGTTCTCGATGTTGCGCGCAGCACCGAAGAAGCGCTTCGGCGGGTAGAGCGCAGCAGAGTCGACACCACCGGACAGGATGCGGCCGGAGGCCGGTGCTGCCAGGTTGTAGGCGCGACCCAGGCGGGTCATGGAGTCCAGGAGGACCACCACGTCCATGCCCATTTCCACGAGGCGCTTGGCGCGTTCGATGGAAAGCTCGGCAACCGTGGTGTGGTCATCGGCGGGACGGTCGAAGGTGGAGGCAATGACCTCGCCCTTGACGGTGCGCTGCATGTCCGTGACTTCTTCGGGACGTTCGTCAACCAGCACCATCATGAGGTGGACCTCAGGGTTGTTGGTGGTGATCGCGTTGGCGATGGACTGCAGGATGAGCGTCTTGCCTGCCTTGGGCGGGGAGACGATCAGGCCGCGCTGGCCCTTGCCAATCGGGGCCACGAGGTCGATGACGCGCGGGCCGATCTTCTTGGGATCCGTTTCGAGGCGCAGGCGCTCCGAGGGGTAGAGCGGGACGAGCTTGGCGAATTCAACGCGGTCCTTGAGCTCTTCCGGCGTCTTGCCGTTGACCGACGTGACACGGACGAGCGCATTGAACTTCTGGCGCGCGGACTGCTGGTTGCGGTCCTCGCCGTCACGTGGGGCGCGGATTGCGCCGACCACGGCGTCGCCCTTGCGCAGGTTGTACTTCTTGACCTGGGCGAGGGACACGTACACGTCGTTGGCGCCGGGCAGGTACCCCGAGGTGCGGATGAACGCGTAGTTCTCCAGTACGTCCAGGATGCCGGCGACCGGCAGCAGGACGTCGTCCTCGGTGACCTCGACGTCGTCGACGTCCGGGCCTTGGCCACGGCCGCGGCGGCGTTCGTTGCGGTCGCGGAAGCGGTCGCTGCGGGTGTTTCCATCACGGTTGTCACGGTTGTCCTGAGGACCCGGACGATCGTTGCGGTCGCGGCGGTTGCGACGATTGCGGCGGTTGCCGGCGTCATCGCCTTCGGTAGTGTCTTCGCGACGCGTACGGGTGTTGTCGCGGCGTTCGCGCTGGGCGGGTTCGCCGGCCTCGACCGAGGCCTGCTCGCCCTGGCGCGGCTGTGCCTGGCGCTGCTCGGGCTGGCGCTGCTCCGTCTGGCGCTGCTCGGGCTGACGCTGCTCCGGCTGGCGCTGCTCGGCCTGACGCTGTTCTGCGCGGGGCTGTTCGGCCTGGGGCTGCTCCGGCGCGCGGGTCTCGGCGACTTCACCGGTCTCCGCAGGAGCAACGGCCTCGCCACGACGACGGTTCCGCGTGCGCGGCTGGCGGCGTTCGCCGGCCGCCTCGCTTGCTTCGGCGGCGGGAGCGGCAGGAGCCTCGACGGCGACGGCGGGAGCCTCCGCGGTTTCCGCGGCGGCAGGAGTGGCAACAACGCCGTCGCTGGTGGCGCGGCGGCTTCGGCCACGGCCACGTGCCCGGGTGCCTTCCTGCGCGGGAGCTTCGGTGGACGCTGCGGCAGGTGCGGCAGCGGTCTCAGCTTCCGGAGCTGCGGGCGCGGCCTTTGTTGCTACGGCCTTGGCCCCGGTGGGAGCCTTGCTGGTGGTTGCGCCGGCACGGTGGGCTGAAATGGCCGAGACCAAGTCCCCCTTGCGCATCCGGGATCCGCCCGAAATGCCCAGCTGACTGGCGAGAGCCTGGAGCTGCGCGAGCTTGAGGCCTGCAAGGCCGCTGCTCTTAGCGGTTGCGGCCGTTGATTCAGCTGCAGAAGATGTGGTGTCCACAGCTGAAGCCAGCTCAGTGGTTTCTGTCACGAAGGATCCTTCCCCCTCGACGGCGTCCAGACCTAGAGCTGGACGCGATGATTTGTTCTGGACTGCAGTTCAGATCTGCAGCCGTGATTTCGGTCTTGCCGGTTTAGTTTCAGCAGGGCCGGATACTAATACGTCTTCGATGCTCCGGCGGGCGGGGCGCGGGCTGACGGTTCGGGTAACAGAAAGGGTTCTGTGGCACCTGCGACAGGCCGATAAGGAGACGACACCGGCAGACTTCGACACAGTAGGAGACGGGAACGGCGTTAAGCCGGGATCCAATGTCAGGGAACTGCCCGCGGTTCTACCGCCGGTGCAAGTCCACTCTAGCACCTTCAACGTCCACTGCCAGTGTCATCACGCGCCAAGCCACGTCCGGAGTGTTGTCCGCAGTGAACGCAATGATCATTTCGGCAATCGCCTCGGCCTCGTCCGCGCCGTTGGCCAATGCGAGAACTGTGGGTCCTGCTCCCGAAACGACGGCTGCATGGCCCGAAGACCGCAGTGCCTTGATCAACGCCGCACTTGGCCGCATTGCCTCTGCACGGTAGCTCTGGTGCAGGTAGTCCTCGGTTCCGGGAAGCAGGAAACGGGGGTCGGCCGTCAATGCGTGGATCAGGAGCGCGGCGCGTCCTGAGTTCATGGCCGCTGCGTGGTGGCCGATGGAAGCCGGCAGCAAGCCGCGTGCGGTTTCGGTGGACAGTTCGTAGTCAGGCACGGCGACGATCGGGATGACCGACGGGACCACTTCTGCGCGGGTGCTGCTGTACTGCTCGCTGTCCTGCCACGACAAGGCCAGTCCGCCGAAAATCGCGGGTGCGACGTTGTCCGGGTGACCTTCCATCTCGCTCGTGAGTTGCAGAATCCATTCGCGGTCGCGCTGTGCGGATTCGGGCACCAAGGCGTTGGCCGCGGTCACGGCCGCAACCACTGCCGAGGCCGAGGAGCCAAGCCCGCGGCCGTGGGGGTTGACGTTGTCCGCAGTGATCTTGAGGCCGCTGTGCCGGAAACCGAGGCGCTCCAAAGCCGTGCTGAGGGCACGCACGACGAGGTGGCTCGCATCGCGGGGAAGGGTATCGGCTCCCTCACCGGAGAGCTCGAACTCAAGCTCTCCGGTGGTGAGAGTTTCGACGGTCAGGGTGTCGTAGATCGACAATGCCAGGCCCAGGCTGTCATAGCCGGGGCCCAGGTTGGCGCTGGTGCCCGGGACCCTGACGGTCAGCTGCTGGCCTGCCGCGACGAGCTTAAGACCGGTCGCGGTGGGCTGCGTGGTTTCCACTCTTAGTTTTCTTCCAGTCCCAGTTCGGATGCCACGGTCACGACGTCGTTCGGCACCTTGACCGGCTGGACCTCGCTGCCGTCTTCGGTGCGGAGGGCCCACTGCGGGTCTTTGAGTCCGTGTCCGGTGACCGTGATGACGATCGTCTTGCCGGCGGGAACCTCGCCTGCGGCGTGCTTCTTGATGAGACCGGCAACGCCTGCCGCGGAACCGGGTTCCACGAAGACGCCTTCCTTGGCGGAGAGCCAGCGGTGGGCATCGAGGATTTCCTCGTCAGTTACGGCGTCGATGAATCCGCCGGATTCGTCACGTGCCGCGATGGCCGTGTCCCAGGACGCCGGGTTGCCGATGCGGATGGCCGTCGCGATCGTGTCCGGTTCGGTGATGGGGTGGCCTGCCACGAACGGTGCGGCGCCTGCTGCCTGGAATCCCCACATGGCCGGCGTCTTGGTGGAGACGGCGGGAAGGGTGCCCGCGGTTGCCGACTCGAAGGGCGCGGAATACTCCTTGTAGCCCTTCCAGTACGCGCTAATGTTGCCCGCGTTGCCCACCGGCAGGACGTGGATGTCCGGGGCGTCTCCGAGGGCGTCGACGATTTCGAAGGCACCCGTCTTCTGGCCCTGGATACGCGCCGGGTTGACGGAGTTCACAAGGAACACCGGGTAGGACTCGCCGAGTTTGCGGGCAATGTCCAGGCAGTTGTCGAAGTTGCCGTCCACCTGCAGGAGCGTGGCGCCGTGCGCGATGGCCTGGCTGAGCTTGCCCATGGAGATCTTGCCTTCGGGAACCAGCACGGCACACTTGAGCCCGGCGGCCGTGGCGTAGGCTGCTGCCGAGGCCGAAGTGTTGCCCGTGGAGGCGCAGACAACCGCCTTGGCGCCCGCTTCGACAGCTGCCGTCATGGCCATCGTCATACCGCGGTCCTTGAATGAACCGGTCGGATTCATGCCCTCCACCTTCAGGTACACGGTGGATCCGGTGAGTTCGGAGAGCTTCTGCGCGTGGACGAGCGGGGTTCCGCCCTCGCCGAGGGTAATGACCTTCGTGGCTTCAGTTACAGGCAAACGATCAGCGTATTCGCGGATTACTCCGCGCCATTGGTGAGCCACTTAGACCCCTTCTACCCGCAGGACGGATGTCACAGAATTGATGACGTCCAGGCCCTTGACGGCCTCGACGGTTGCCGCGAGTGCGGCTTCGGATGCGCGGTGGGTGACGATCTTCAGTTCGGCCGACTCAACATTCGAGGCGGCATCGCGGTGGATCGTCTGGCGCATGATTTCGATCGATACGCCGTTCTCCGCAAAGATGTGGGTGATCCGGGCCAGCACGCCGGCCTGGTCGGCGACGTCGAGCCCGATGTAGTAGCTCGTGGTCGAGGCATCGATCGACAGCGCGGGCACGTAACCGGTGGTGGTCTCGGTACGACCGGGACCACCAAGCACCACACGGCGGGCCGCCGAAACGAGGTCGCCCAGGACGGCAGACGCCGTCGGGGTTCCGCCGGCGCCCTGGCCGTAGAACATCAGCTGGCCCGCGTTCTCGGCTTCGATGAAGACGGCGTTGAACGCACCGCGAACGGCTGCAAGCGGGTGTTCGCGGGGCAGGAGGGTGGGGTGGACGCGGACTGAAATGCCGCCGTCGCCATTTGCGTTGGTGATCTTCTCGGCGATGGCGAGCAGCTTGATGACGAAGCCGGCTTCCTTCGCGGCGGCAATGTCGGCTGCGCTGACCTTCGTGATGCCTTCGCAGTAGACGTCTTCGAGGGCGAAGCGCGTGTGGAAGGACAACGACGCCAGGATGGCGGCCTTCGCTGCGGCGTCATGGCCTTCGACGTCGGCAGTCGGGTCGGCTTCCGCGTATCCAAGCCGCTGGGCCTCGGCCAGCGCGTCGGCGAACTGTGCACCGGTGCTGTCCATTTGGTCGAGGATGAAGTTGGTGGTGCCGTTGACGATGCCCAGGACCCGGGTGATGCGGTCGCCGGAGAGGCTGTCGCGGATGGGCCGCAGGATCGGAATGGCTCCGGCGACGGCGGCCTCGTAGGAGAGCTGGACGCCGGCCTTGTCGGCCTCTTCGTAGAGCGTGGGGCCGTCCTGTGCCAGGAGCGCCTTGTTGCCGGTCACGACGCAGGCGCCGTTCTGCATGGCGGTCAGGATGAGCGAACGGGCCGGCTCGATGCCGCCCATGAGCTCGATCACCAGGTCGGCGTCCTTGACCAGCGTGTCGGCGTCTGTGGTGAACAGATCGCGCGGCAGTTCGACGTCGCGCTCTGAATCAAGGTTTCGCACGGCGATGCCGGACAGCTGCAAGCGCGCGCCGGTGCGGGCCGCAAGGGCGTCGGCGTCGTCAAGGAGAATCCGCGCTACCTGGGCTCCCACGTTGCCACAGCCCAGCAGGGCCACCTTCAGGGTTCGCACTTCAGACATTCGCCACTCCCATGTCGCGGTTCAAGAGATCTTCTTCGGTTTCCCCGCGGACGATCAGCCGGGCGGATCCATTGCGCACAGCGACAACGCCAGGCCTGGCCAGATAGTTGTAGTTGCTTGAGAGGGCCCAGCAGTAAGCGCCGGTTCCCGGTACAGCGAGCAGATCACCGGCTGCCACGTCTTCGGGCAGATATACATCTCTAACAACTATGTCGCCGCTCTCGCAATGTTTGCCCACTACTCGGGACAGTTGCGGGGCAGCGTCCGAGCTCCGCGAGGCGAGAACGGCCGAATAATCCGCGTCGTACAGCACCGGACGGGGGTTGTCGCTCATGCCACCGTCCACCGACACATAGCGACGCGGGAACGTAACGTTTTGGTTGCCACCGGCATCTACAGGCGCTTCTGCAGGCGCGTCCACGCGGACCGTTTTCAGCGTCCCGACCTCGTACAAGGTGAAGGTGCTGGTGCCCACGATTGCACGGCCCGGTTCGATCGAAATGCGCGGCGGGGTGATGCCCAGTTCAGCGCACTTCGAGCGTACGACGGCGGCCATCGCCTGCGCGATTTCGGCCGGCGGGCGGGGGGTGTCCACCGGTGTGTAGGCGATGCCGTAGCCACCGCCCAGGTCCAGTTCCGGCAAGGCGATGGAGTACTTCGCTTGCATCGCGGCGAGGAATCCCAGAAGCTTCTCGGCTGCCAGGGCGAAGCCGTCAGGCTCGAAGATCTGGGAACCGATGTGGCAGTGCAGTCCCAGGAGTTCCACATTGGAATACGAAGTGGCCGCAGCGACGGCTTCCTCCGCGGCCGAGAGGCCGGCGGACTCCGTGGAATCCCCGGCCATGGAGAGCCCGAATTTTTGGTCCTCGTGGGCCGTGGCGATGAATTCGTGCGTGTGGGCGTGGACACCGGGAGTCAGCCGCAGCATGACCTTCGCCGTCTCGCCGCGTCCGGAGGCGATCTTTGCAACCCGCTCAAGCTCGTCGAGGCTGTCCACCACGATGCGGCCGAGCTTCATGTCCAGTGCGCGGTTGATCTCGGCGTCGGACTTGTTGTTGCCGTGCAGCCCCAAATTGGCGCCGTCGATGCCGGCGCGGGCCGCGACGGCGAGTTCGCCGCCGGAGCAGGTGTCCAGGCGCAGGCCCTCCTCGGCCACCCAACTGGCCACGGCAGTACACAGGAAGGACTTTCCGGCGTAGTAGACGTCCACTCCCCCGCAGATGTCCTCGAAAGCTGCGTCAAAGGCGTCCTTGAAGGAGCGGGCGCGGGCACGGAAATCACCCTCGCTCATGACGAACAGCGGTGTGCCGAACTGTGCCTTGAGCTCACTGACGCGAACCCCGTCAATGGCGAGCTGGCCGTCGTCGTTCCTCTGAACTCCTTCGGCCCACATCGGTGCGCGAAGCGCGTTCGTGTCCTCCGGCACGGCGAGCCATTCGGGGGCAAGGGGCGAGGCTGCGGCGTTGTTTTGCACCCTGATCACATCCGTTCCGGAGCTGAAACGCCGAGGAGTTCAAGCCCGTTGGCCAGCACCTGGCTCGTGGCGTCGTTGAGCCACAGCCGTGTGCGGTTGACGTCCTGGACCAGTTCGTCGCCAAGCGGCGAAACGCGGCAAGCGTCGTACCAGCGGTGGTAGGCACCGGCGATGACTTCGAGGTGGCGGGCCACACGATGCGGTTCGCGGAGCTCCGCGGCCTTGGCAACGATGGACGGGTAGCTGCCGAGGTAGGACAGCAGCTCGTTCTCGGTGGCGTGGTCCAGCAGGGATGCGTCGAAGGCGCTGTGGTCCACGCCGGCCTCGATCGCGTTGCGTGCCGTGCCGCGGGAGCGGGCATGCGCGTACTGCACGTAGAACACAGGGTTTTCGTTGCTGTTCTTCTTCAGCAGTTCCGGGTCCAGTGTCAGCGGCGAATCAGCGGGGAATCGCGCCAACGAGTAACGCACAGCGTCCTTACCGAGCCATTCGATAAGGTCCTTGAGCTCGATGATGTTGCCGGCACGCTTGGACAGCTTGGCGCCGTTGACGGAGACCAACTGTCCGATCAGGACCTCGATGTTGACCTCGGGGTCGTCGCCCGCACAGGCGGCGATGGCCTTGAGCCGGTTGATGTAGCCGTGGTGGTCGGCACCCAGCAGGTAGATCTTCTCCGTGAAGCCGCGGTCCTTCTTCGACAGGTAGTAGGCGGCGTCGGCGGCGAAATACGTGGGTTCGCCGTTGGCCCGGATCATGACGCGGTCCTTGTCATCGCCGAAGTCGGTGGTGCGCAGCCAGACCGCCCCGCCGTCGTCGAACACGTGGCCCTGCTCCCGGAGGCGGGCGACGGCGGACTCGATCGCACCGCCGTCGTGCAGTTCCTGCTCGGAGAAGAAGACATCGAAAGCCACGCCGAATTCGGCCAGGGTGTCCTTGATGTCCTTCATCTGGGCCTGGTAAGCGGCGGAACGGATCACCGGCAGTGCTGCCTCGTCGGTCAACTCGCGGATTGCCGGATGGGCCTTGAGGACCTCGTCGCCGAGTTCCCGGATGTACTCACCGGGGTAGCCGCCCTCGGGAACGCCGCGTCCGTGCAGGCGGGACAGCACCGAGTTCGCGAAGACGTTCATCTGCGAGCCGGCGTCGTTGATGTAGTACTCAGCGGTGACGTCCGCACCGGAGGCGCGGAGTACGCGGGCAATCGAATCACCCAGGGCGGCCCAACGCGTGTGGCCAATGTGCAGCGGTCCAGTGGGGTTCGCCGACACGAATTCCATGTTGACCACGTGGCCTGCGAGCGCCTGGTTGGTTCCGTAGGAGCTTCCCGCCTCGACGATGGCCTTGGCCAGCGCGCCGGCGGCGGCTGCATCCACAGTGATGTTAAGGAAGCCCGGGCCCGCGATGTCCACGGCGGTGACGCCGTCGATCGCCTCCAGTCGCTTACTCAGGATCGTGGCGAATTCACGCGGGTTGGTCCCGGCATGCTTGGCAAGCTGCAAGGCGATGTTGGTGGCCCAGTCGCCGTGCTCCCGGTTCTTGGGTCGCTCCACGCGCACGTCCTCGGGGAGGGCAGATTCGGAAAGCGCGAGCTCGCCGGCGGCGACAGCGTCTTTCAGGCAGGCGGATATGGCGGCGGAGAGTTCTTCGGGAGTCACCCGTCTAGCCTACCGGTGGGGCTTGCAACTGGTGGAATTCTTATGCTTAGTAATGCGCACACGCACGCACCAGCGCGCACCCAGCCGACGCCCAGCTTCGGCCAGTAGAGCTCCCAGACTGAACCGATAGGCTGAAATCCACGTCAATGGTGCGGGCGGCCACCGTCCGGAGCACTTTGCATTGACCATTTTTCTTGTCCAGTTGACGAGTCCAGTTGAAACGAGCAGAACCATGACTACGCCACTCCGCAAGGGCCTCCTGGTGGGCGCCGCCGGCCTCTCCCTGGCCAGTTCGGTGGCAGCTTGCGCCCCTTCGGCCCAAGGCAGCACGCCGCAAAAGACCTCCACAATTTCCGGCCCGTACAAGGACGGAACCTACAGTGCGGACGGTGACTACATCTCACCCAACGGCGGTGAAACCGTGGGCGTCCAGTTGACCTTGGCTGGTGGGACTATTTCCGCGGTGGACATCACCGTCCATGCCAACAACCCGAACACCAAGGAATTCCAGGGGCAGTTCAAGAACGGCATCGCCGCGCAGGTGGTCGGCAAGAAACTGGATGAGATCAACGTCTCAAAAGTAGCCGGCTCCTCCCTGACGAGCGAAGGATTCAACAAGGCCGTGGAAACCATCAAGGCCGAGGCCAAATAGGCGCATGACGCACACGGGCTGGAGCGTTTTCGGCTTCGACGGTATCGGGACCACGTGGGAAATCTCGACGCCGGAGGAACTCCCGGAGGACGTGCGCTCCGGCTTGCTCGACGTCGTGGAGGACTACGACCGAAGCTACTCGCGCTTCCGGGACGACTCCATGCTTGCCGCGCTCGCCCGTGAACCCGGCACCGTCACCCTCCCGGCCGGGGCCGGCGAACTGGAACAGCTTTTCAGGAAGCTGTACCGCCTCAGCAACGGCGCCATGACGCCCCTCATCGGCGGCAGCCTCGAGCGGCTGGGCTATGGGGCGGACTATGCCTTGCGGCCCGTCGGCCATCCGGTGCCGGCACCGCGCTGGGAAGACGTCCTCGTATGGAGCGGCACGGAGATCTCCGCTTCCGCACCGATAGTCCTGGACATCGGAGCCGCCGGAAAGGGCCAATTGGTGGACATTGTGGCTGCAGTCCTGCGAGGGGCCGGAATCACTGAGTTCCTGGTCGATGCCAGCGGCGACATGCTCCATTGCGGGGCGGAGCCGTTGGGCGTGGGCCTCGAGCACCCTTACGACCCCACCCAGGCGATCGGCGTCGTCGAACTCCACGACGGCGCGCTCTGCGCTTCCGCCGCCAACCGCCGCGCGTGGGGCGACGGCCTCCACCATGTCCTCGACGGCGCCACCGGGCGCCCGGTGGAGACGGTGGTGGCCACGTGGACGATGGCTGCAACGGCAATGGAAGCCGATGCCCTGGCCACGGCGCTCTTCATGGTGGATCCGAAAGTGCTTGAGGGAGAATTCGAGTTCTCCTGGCTCAAGGTCTTTTCGGACGGACACGCCGCCTATTCGGCCGGCTTCGAAGGGACACTGTTTTCATGATTGCCATCAAAGCGCGAGTGGATGCCTGGCTCGGCCATTTCACGATGTACCGGCTGATCCTGTGGGTCCTTGCCGTGCTCGCGGCGTACAGCCTCGTGCTGAACGCCTTGGGCTGGCTGAGCTTCGGACTGCCCGAAATGCTTTTCCACCTTGTGCTGTGCCTGGGCCTGACATACGCATCCAACCGGCTCATGGCCATGCTCTTCAAGGTCCAGCCGCACTCGGAATCCTCGCTCATCACGGGCCTTTTGTTGTACTTCCTGTTCTGGCCCACCGCGCTGATTCCCTCGGTCCAGATCCCCGATCTCGCCGGAGTCGCCGTGGCATGCGTCCTGGCCTCGGCATCCAAATACGTCTTGGCCTTCCGCGGCCGGCACATTTTCAATCCCGCTGCGGCGGGCGCCTTCATCGCCGGGCTCACCGGCTTGAACATCGCCACGTGGTGGGCAGCGACTCCAGCCATGTTGTGGCTCTTGGTCCCTGGTGTGCTGCTGGTGCTGTACCGGACGCTGAAGGTGCTCATGGCCTGCGCTTTCCTCGTGGTGGCGCTGTCGGTGGTGTGCGCCGTGCTCCTGCGGGGCGGCATGACCTTCGGACCCGCTTTGTGGCAACCGATCGCGCAGCAGCCGCTTCTCTTTTTCGTCGGCTTCATGCTCACCGAGCCCCTCACCCTGCCTCCCCGCCGCTGGCAGCAAGTGGCACTGGCCGCCGTCGTGGCCTTGTTTTTTGCTGTGCCGTACAACGTGGCTGGCGTGGCCAATTCGCCGGAACTCGCTCTGCTGATCGGGAACCTCCTCGCATTCCTCGTGGGACAGCGGGGCGGAATCATGCTGACGTTCAAGGGTTCGCGTCCTCTGACGCCGTTCACTACCGAATTCCGCTTTGAACCACGACGGCCCGTCCGTTTCCTCCCCGGGCAGTTCATGGAACTCAACCTTCCGCACTCGCGCTCGGACGGTAAAGGGCGGCGACGGGTTTTCAGCATCACCAGCCCGCCCGACTCGCCCCAGATGACATTCGGCGTCGGCACGGCGGAACCAGTCTCCGCCGCCAAGCGCGCGTTGCTCGCGCTCGAGCCTGGAGAGTGCGTCAGCGGAACCGCGGTGGGTGGCGACTTTGTTCTGCCGCCCGACGCCGGCAAACCCGTGTTGCTCATCGCGGCGGGAATCGGGATTGCGCCTTTCCTTTCCCAACTGGCGTCCGGCGACTCCGCGCGAAGGGACATCGTCGTGCTGTATCTCGCCCCCAGCGCCGCAGAACTCGCCGGGAGCGATGTCCTGGAGGCCTCGGGCGCACGGGTCATCGCCCGCCTTTCGGACGGTTCCCCGCCGCCGTCGTTCATGCACGACGCCGGGCGGAGCCGCATCGACGGCGACTCCCTGCGTGAGCTCATCCCCGATGTGGCCGAGCGGGACGTGTATATCTCAGGGTCTCCGGCAAACGTGGACACCCTTCGCTCCGCCGCCCGCCATGCCGGAGCCCGGCGAATCCACGTGGACGCTTTCGCGGGCTACTGACGGCTCGCCGCGCCCGTTTTCCATTGCGGCGCGGTGACCTGCTAAGCTCGTGGACGTCCCTCCGGCAACGGACGGGAGCCCCGGATGCCCTCGTAGCTCAGGGGATAGAGCGTCTGCCTCCGGAGCAGAAGGCCGTAGGTTCGAATCCTATCGAGGGCACAACAGAAAACCCCGCCAGTTCAAGGAACCGGCGGGGTTTTTCTTTGCGTGGCCACGTTGCGCCTGGCAGGTTCCGTACCAGGCAACAAAAGGTGGAAAACTGCGTCACGTTTGGCCGTCTGCCAACACAAGGTTCTTGTGCAGACGACAAAAAGACTTGAGCAGACACCTCAAGAGGAGCCCGCGGCAGCGTTCCCCGAGCTCGATGCCACGGCCCCGGTCCTCGCCGGGAAACTCTCGCGGCTCCCAGCAGGGCAACTCGCAACCATCCTTTGCCCACAACCCGAGGACACCCATGCCTGAATGTGAAGCCGCCCGCCGCAACAAACAAGCCCTCCACGAAATCGAGCTGGCATGGGGCAATGGCATCGTGAACCTCGGCAAGCTGCAACGGATCCTGAAGGGCCCCGAAGGCGACGCGGAACCGTTGCCGGCATGCCCGCATGAGGCCTCATCGTCGTCGTGAAGCGGACATGCCGCGCCGGGCCGGCTATAAAGTCAGTGGCCGCTCCTAAGCTGTTCGTACCCGTCCAACAGGTGCGAAAGGGTTCGCCGTGATCTGTTCCATCATTCCTCCCTACATGCTGCGAAGGCTGGCGGCACAGCACGAGCCCCGCCTGAGGGTGATTGCGCGCGCGGCCAAGGAGTCCCTGCTCCACATCAAGAACCTCCAGGCCGCCCGCTCGCTTCCGGTGCCGGTCCCGGTGCCCACAGCGCGCCAGGCCAAGCCCGGTCCGCCCAAGAGGACCATCTACGATGCCAACTCCACCGAAGCCTTGCCCGGCAAGCTCGTCCGCAAGGAGAAGGGTCCGGCGACGGGCGATGCGGCCGCGGATGAGGCCTACGACGGATTGGGCGAGACACACGCGCTTTATGCCGAGGCGTTCAGCCGGAATTCGATCGACGGCGCCGGGCTGAAACTCGATGCCACCGTCCACTACGGCGAGCTGTACGACAATGCCTTCTGGAACGGCAGCCAAATGGTCTTCGGTGACGGCGACGGCGAGATCTTCCAGAGGTTCACGAAGTCGCTCAGCGTGATAGGGCACGAGCTCGCCCACGGCGTCACCCAGTACACGGCAGCCCTCGCCTACCGGAACCAGGCCGGAGCGCTCAACGAGTCCATGTCTGATGTTTTCGGGGCGCTCGTGGAGCAATATGCCAAAAAGCAATCTGCCGCCGAGGCGAGCTGGCTGATCGGCGAGGGCTTGTTCACCGACGCCGTCCAAGGCGCCGCGCTCCGGTCCATGAAAGCACCAGGGACCGCGTATGACGACGACGTGCTCGGCAAGGATCCGCAACCGGACTCCATGGACAGCTACGTCCGCACCACCGCGGACAACGGCGGTGTCCACATCAACTCAGGCATCCCCAACCGGGCGTTCTCCCTTGTCGCCCTGGAGCTGGGTGGCAATGCGTGGGAGGCCCCGGGACAGATCTGGTACAACACGCTGACTAGCGGCTCACTGCCTGCCACGTGCACCTTCGGGCGCTTCGCCAAGGCCACAGTGGCGTCGGCAGAGGAACTCTTCGGCGCTGGCTCAAACGAGCATGACGCAGTCCGTAAGGCATGGGAAACTGTGAAGGTAAAGCTCTAGCAACACCTCTCAGAGCAGTGGAAGCCGCAGAACATGAAAATCACTGTCCAGCGCAGCGGTGGCGTCGCCGCGATCACACGCGTCTGGACCGTGGATGCCGCCACCTCCGAAGATAAACAGCGCTGGATGCCGATCGTGGAGGCCTGCCCTTGGGACCAGGTGCCATCCGGCGCACAGGCCAAAGGGCAAACGTCCGCGCGGGCAGCCGGGAAAGCGTCCGGGCAAGCCGACCGGTTCATGTATTCGATCCGCGCCGGACAACACAGGGCCACCCTTCCCGAGACCGATGTCACCGGACCTTGGCACACCCTCGTTGAGAATGCCAAGGTAGAGGGCCGGGAGACCCTCCGCCGCTAGCCAACCTCCGCCAGCTGGCCGCGGAAAGCCCTCCTGTACGACTGCGGGCTCGTGTCCAGGACCTTGGCGAAGTGGTGCCGCAGCAGCACGGAATGTCCGAACCCGGCTTCGCGCGCGACCTCGTCGATATTCAACTCCGTGGTTTCCAGGAGCTCCTGCGCCCGGAGCACCCGTTGCGAGTTGAGCCACGCCGCCGGTGTGGCACCCGTTTCGGCCCGGAACCGGCGTGCGAAGGTCCGGGCTGACATGTGCAGCCGGGACGCCAACTCTCCGACGCTGTGTTCGTGCTCGAGGTTCTCCACCATCCAGCGAAGCAAGGCCTCCATGGGCGCGGAGCCGCACGTGGGCATGGGCCGGTCGATGAATTGGGCCTGGCCGCCGTCGCGGTGCGGCGGAACCACCATGTCGCGGGCGATGGCGGCGGCAACGTTGGCGCCGAGCTCGACGCGAATCAGATGCAGGCAGGCGTCAATGCCGGCCGCCGTGCCGGCACTTGAGATGATCGTTCCGTCCTGGACGTAGAGCACATTTTCGTCCACGTGAACCTTCGGATACCTGCTGGCCAGGTCCTGTGAATAGTGCCAGTGCGTAGTGCAGCGGCGCCCGTCCAAGAGCCCTGCGCGCGCAAGCGCGTAGGCCCCGGAGCAAATCGACATGACCCAGGCACCCCGTTCATGCGCCGCCCGCAGCGCATCCAACACAGATTCCGGAAGATCCTCATCCCGTCCGTACGGGGCCATGATGACCAGGTCGGCATCGGCCGTAGCCTCCAGCCCCAGGTCGACATGCATCGACAGGCCGGACTTCATCTTCACGTCTCCCGGGACGGGAGTACAAACCCTGAAGTCAAAGCCGGGAACGCCGTTCCCCCGGTCCGCCCGGTCAATCCCGAACACCTCGTAGGCGGTTCCGAATTCGAAGATCGAGAAGTTGGGAACAACAATGATCGCCACCGTTTTCAACATAGATCCAGTGTGGCAGAAAATTGCCTAAATGGGTCGTTTCTGCCACTGTTTCTTGAAGGGGATGAGGAACACGATGGAGTCATGGAATTCATCGGAGTCTTACTCTTCATCATCCTCATCATCACTGCCGCCGCTTCCATGTCAGCGGTCCTTCGGGACGGCCCCGGCCGCCTTCCCGACCGTTCCGAGCCTTGGACCGCGAGGGACCTGCCTAACAACTCATGCTGGACACTGCGCGCTTTCTAAGCACAGTCTGCCCCTGAACACGGACGACTTTTGTCCGCATCGTGGGCTAGATTCAATGCATGATCCAAACGTCCGCCAGGCTGCTGCAATTGCTGTCCTTGTTGCAGGTCCGGCGCGAATGGGCCGGCCCGGCATTGGCCAACCGGATGGGTGTCACGGAGCGCACCGTCCGCCGCGATATCGACAAGCTCCGGAACCTTGGCTATCCCATCCATGCTTCGCCGGGCATAGCCGGCGGCTACCAACTGGGCGCCGGAGCCCAGCTCCCGCCGTTGCTCCTCGACGACAATGAAGCTCTCGCCGTCGCCTTGGGGCTGAACTCGGTGGCGGCGGGTCCCGTGGCCGGTATCGGCGAAGCATCGGTTCGCGCCCTCGCCAAACTTGAGCAGGTGCTGCCCTCACGTCTCCGCCCGAAGTTCGCGATGCTCAAGGCCGCGGTCACCACACTGCCCAGCAACGCGGCGTCGGTGGACCCCCAACAGCTCACGGTGGTCTCTGCGGCGATCGCGGACAAGCGACAACTCAGTTTCGACTACGTCAAGGCCGACGGCGACGCCGGGCGGCGCCTGGTGGAACCATACCGGCTCGTCGACACCGGGCGGCGCTGGTACCTCGTCGCGTGGGATGTGGACCGGGAAGACTGGCGCACCTTCCGCGCCGACCGCATCGCCTCGTTACCGGCTGAACGGAAGAAGTACGTGCCGCGCCCCCTGCCCGCCAAGGACCTCGCGGACTACGTCCAGCGCTCCGTGACCCGCTCGCCTTACCGCTACGACGTCGTCGTGCGCCTCCACGCCCCCATCGGCGAGGTGGCCGCCGTCGTCGGCCCGCAGCTCGCGAGCTTGAGCGACGACGGCGGGAACGCCACCCTGCTCCGCGCCGGCTGGGACAGCCTGGCGCAGCCGGCGGCACACCTCGCAGCGCTCGACATGGACTTCGAGATCATCTCTCCGGAAGAGTTCAAGGAGTACGCCCGCACCATGGCCGGGCGATTGGAAAAAGCCGCGGGGAACCACGCAATGCAAGGCGACGCGCCGCCACAGTAGACTGTCAGCAGCCATGACACTTCATATTTCCTACCCCGCAGAGCTGCCCGTCTCCGAGCGCCGCGAGGACTTGATGGCGGCCATCGCCGCAAACCAAGTGACCATCATCGCCGGCGAAACCGGTTCCGGCAAGACCACGCAGATCCCCAAAATGTGCCTGGAGCTCGGCCTCGGGGACAAGGGCCTGATAGGCCACACCCAGCCGCGCCGCCTTGCCGCACGTACCGTTGCCGAGCGCATCGCCTTCGAGATGGGCGTGGAGATAGGGCAGGAAGTGGGCTTCCAGGTCCGTTTCACCGGCGAAGTCAGCAGGGCTACCAAAATCAAGCTGATGACCGACGGCATCCTGCTGGCCGAGATCCAGCGGGACAAGCTGCTACGGAAGTACAGCGCCATCATCATCGACGAGGCACATGAGCGCAGCCTCAACATCGACTTCATCCTCGGCTACCTCAAGCGGATCCTGCCGCAAAGGCCGGACCTGAAAGTCATCATCACCTCGGCCACCATCGACCCCGAACGTTTCGCGAAGCATTTCGGCAGCGAAGAAGAACCCGCGCCGATCATCGAGGTCTCGGGCCGCACCTACCCGGTGGAAATCCGTTACCGGCCGCTGTCCCAACCGGCCGGCGGTGCACCCGGTGAAGACGAAGACGCGTCCGACGACGAGCTTGAGGAAGACCGCGATCCCCTCGACGCCGTGTGCGACGCCGTCGACGAGCTTGCACTTGAGGCTCCGGGAGACATCCTGGTGTTCTTCTCCGGCGAGCGCGAGATCCGCGACGCCGCGGAAGCCTTGAACGGCCGGATCCAAGCCAACCGCAGGTTGGCGGGCACGGAAGTCCTGCCGTTGTTTGCCCGTTTGAGCTTGCAGGAGCAGCACAGGGTCTTCAACCCGGGCGGCAAGAGGCGGATCATCCTTGCCACCAACGTCGCGGAAACGTCCTTGACCGTTCCCGGCATCAAGTACGTCATCGATACCGGCACGGCCCGCATCTCGCGCTACTCGCACCGCACCAAGGTGCAACGGCTGCCGATTGAACGTGTTTCACAGGCCTCGGCAAACCAGCGCTCCGGCCGCTGCGGGCGCGTGTCCGAGGGTATCGCCATCCGGCTCTATTCCGAGGAAGACTTCGAGTCCCGCCCGCAGTTCACCGATCCGGAGATCCTGAGAACCAACCTTGCCGCCGTCATTCTGCAGATGACGGCCATGGGTGTAGCCCGCGGCCCCAAGGACGTCGAGAACTTCCCGTTTGTTGAGCCGCCGGACTCCCGTGCCATCAACGACGGCGTCACGCTGTTGCGCGAACTCGGCGCCTTGAGCGCTGCCCGCACGGGCGGCGGCGCCGACAACCGGGGCGGCCTGACCGCGGTCGGGCAGAAGTTGGCCCAGCTCCCGGTGGACCCCCGGCTCGGCCGGATGATCGTTGAGGCCGGAAAGCGCGGTTGTGTCAAGGAAGTCATGATCCTGGCAGCTGCTCTGACTATCCAGGACCCGCGCGAGCGCCCGACGGACAAGCAGCAGCTTGCCGCGGAGAAGCACGCACGCTTCCGGGACGAGAACTCGGACTTCACCGGATTCCTGAACCTGTGGAACTACATCCAGGAAAAGCAGCAGGAGCTCTCCTCCACGCAGTTCCGCCGGCTGTGCAGGAACGAGTTCATCAACTACCTGCGCGTCCGCGAATGGCAGGACCTCTTCCAACAATTGCGCCAGCTCGCCAAGCCGCTGGGCATCACTATCGACAACAAGCGCGAGGCCGACCCCGTAGGAAACAACGAGGGAATCCACATCAGCTTGCTCTCGGGACTGCTGAGCCACATCGGCATGCTGGACGAACGCAAGCGCGAATACGCCGGAGCACGCGGCAGCCGTTTCGCCATCTTCCCGGGCTCGGCGTTGTTCAAGAAGTCGCCCGCCTTCGTCATGGCCGCGGAATTGGTTGAAACAAGCCGGCTCTGGGCCCGGGTCGCGGCGAAGTTCGATCCCTTGTGGGCCGAGCAGGTTGCACCGGACCTCGTGAAGCGCTCCTACAGCGAGCCCCACTGGTCCAGCCGTACGGGCTCAGTCATGGCGCACGAGAAGGTGATGCTCTACGGAGTCCCCATCATCCCGAACCGCCGCATCAACTACGGCAGGATCGATCCGGAGCTCTCCCGCGAACTCTTCATCCGGCATGCCCTCGTAGAGGGAGACTGGAAGACCCACCACAAGTTCTTCCACCGCAACCGCGCCTTGCTCCTCGAAATCGAGGAACTCGAGACGCGCATGCGCCGCCGCGACATCCTGGTGGACGACCACACGCTTTTCGAGTTCTACGACTCCAGAATCGGCAAGGACGTGGTCTCCGAACGCCACTTCGACAAATGGTGGAAGGAAGCCCGCCAGCAGGAACCCACCTTGCTGGACTTCGACCAATCGCTGCTCATCAGCGAGGACGCGGAAGCCCTGGATGATTCCGCCTACCCGAAAACCTGGCTGCACAAGGGCTTTGAGCTGCCCCTGAGCTACGAGTTCCATCCAGTCGCCCCCGGCTCGCCGCCCAATCCCTCGGATGGTGTCACGGCCGAGGTTCCCGTTCTGTTCCTCAATCAGCTCGACGACGCCGCTTTCCGTTGGCAGATACCCGGCCAGCGGGTGGAGCTCGTCACGGCCTTGATCAAGTCGCTGCCAAAACACCTCCGCAAGAACTTCGTGCCGGCCCCGGATGTCGCCCGGCAAGCGGCGGCTGCCTTGGAGGCCGACTTCGATCCTGCCTCGGACGATCTTGAGGCCTCACTTGAGCTGGTGCTGCGCCGAATCCGGGGACACGTCATTCCTCCGGGATCGTGGAATTGGGACGCCGTTCCGGCGCACCTGCGTGTCAGCTTCAAGGTAGTGGACAGCCGCGGCAAGGTGCTCGACGAAGGCAAGGACCTCGCCGCCCTCCAGGAGCAGCTGGCTCCGGTTACCCGCCGTGCCATCGCCGAATCCCTCGGGGCAACACCCGCGACGACGGCACGCACCAACGGTCCGAAGGGCGCTGCACATGCCGGCGGTGCCGGATCCCCCAGTGGAAACGGCAGCGGCGGCGCGACCCCTCAGGCCACCGGTTTCCTCTCAGAGCAAACCGGGCTCACCGCGTGGACTTTCGGAGCTATCGAACGCCAAGTGACGCGCACGGTAAAGGGGCACGATGTCACGGGTTTTCCCGCTCTCGTGGACGAAGGCAAATCGGTAGCGTTGCGCGTGTTCCAGACCCTCGCGGAGCAGGAGTCTGCAATGCGGGGCGGGGTTATCCGGCTGCTCGCCCTGCGTGTTCCCGCCCCGGACCGCTACGTCCTCGAACATCTGAACAACACGGAGAAGTTGACGTTCAGCCAGAATCCCCATGGTTCGGTGAGCGCCTTGATCGCGGACTGCGTCCTGGCGGCCATCGACAAACTGACTCCAGCCGAACTTCCATGGGACAAGGAGGCGTTCGATGCCCTGTACGAGCTGGTCCGTGCGGAACTGATCGACACCGTCTTCACGGTGACCGCCGTCGTCGAACGCGTTTTGGGGAGCACCCGGCGGATCGAGAAGCAACTCAAGGGCAGCACGAGCCTCGCCTTGATCAGTGCGCTCAACGACATGAAGAGCCAACTGGAGCAACTCGTGTTCCCCGGTTTTGTAGCACGGACGGGCTACGCCCAATTGAGCCAGTTGCCCCGGTATTTGGCCGGAATCGAGAAGCGCCTCGAAAAGCTCCCGAACAATGTCCAGCGCGACGGGCTGAACATGTCGGTGGTGCAGGCGCTGGAGGACGACTACGACGACGCCGTCTCCGCACTGTTGCCCGGCCGACGCGCAGGAGCTGAGTTAACACGGGTGCGCTGGATGATCGAGGAACTTCGCGTGAGCCTTTTCGCCGTCGAGCTCGGCACGGCCTACTCGGTCTCGGAAAAGCGCATCCGGACGGTCCTCAACCAGGCTCTGGCACCCGCGTAGCGCGGTGACGGGCGGAAAAATACCCGCCACCCCGCTCCGCTCCTCCCGGGATGCGTCGGGTTGCCGCGAGGATACCGACGCTCGCTCACCTATACAGGCAATTCCCCCGACGCTCGCTCGGTTATATGGCCAAATCCCCCGACGCTCGCTCACCTATACAGGCATTCCTTGCCAAAGGTAAGCGAGCGTTCGGGAAAACACCGCCAAAGGTGAGCGAGCGTTGCCCAGGAGCAAACCTCAGTCCGCCGGAACGAACTCTCCGTGTCCGGCGGCGACGAGGCCGGCGCGGAGTTTCGCCGCGTTCGCGTCGAGCCGGGCAGGGTCCGGGTTGTGCTCTACGGTTCCGAAGTCGAAGTCGGCCAAGGACGTTGCCGGGAAGACGTGGACGTGGAAGTGCTCCACTTCGAAGCCCACCACGGACAGTCCCGCCCGTGGTGCGCCAAACGCCTCCACTTGTGCCTTGCCGATTGTCTGCGCGACCGACATGACTTTGTTGAGGAGCTCGGGAGGGACGTCGGTCCAGCGGTCCACCTCTTCGCGCGGCACCACGAGCGTGTGGCCGTCGGTAAGCGGGGCGATGGTCAGGAAGGCCACCACGTCGTCGTCCTTCCAGACAAAGCGTCCGGGGATCTCGCCGTTGATGATCTTGGTAAACAGGGTGCTCATACGTCTGCCTTTTCCGAAGCGGGCTGAAGGGTCTTGGTATCGAGGACGAATCGGTATTTTACGTCGCCGGCAACCATGCGGTCGTAGGCTTCGTTGAGTTGCCGGGCAGTGACGACTTCCACATCGCTGACTACGCCGTGCTCGGCACAGAAGTCCAGCATTTCCTGGGTCTCGGCAATGCCGCCGATCAACGAGCCCGCGTAGGAGAGCCGGCGTCGGATCAGCACCCCGGGACTGACCGGAGGCATGGCGGTGGGAGGTAGTCCCAATTGGAAGAGGGCGCCGTTCAGCCGCAAGGTCCGGAAGTACGGGTTCAGGTCATGGGGCGCCGCGACGGTGTCGATAATGACGTCGATAGTGCGGTCGGCGCCTTCCATGGCTTCGGGGTCCTTCGAGAGGATCACGTCGTCCGCACCGAGCTCTATTGCCGCCTCGACCTTGGCATCCGAGGTGGTGAAGACCACCACCTGCGCCCCCATGGCCTTCGCGATCTTGACCGCCATGTGGCCGAGTCCGCCAAGTCCGACGACGCCCACAACGTCCCCCTCCTCGACGTCGAAGTAGCGAAGCGGCGAGTAGGTTGTGATGCCCGCGCACAGCAAGGGCGCCGCCGCGGCCGGGTCAAGGCCCTCGGGCACGCGCAACACGAAGCGGCGGTCAACCACCACCGACGTCGAATAACCGCCTTGGGTGATGGCGCCGCCGTTCCGGGCGTCTTTCACCCCATAGGTGCCGACGTTTCCGCGTTCGCAGTACTGCTCGAGGCCTTCGAGGCAGCTATCGCACTCGCGGCAGGAATCCACCAAGCAACCGACTCCCACGAGGTCTCCGGGCGCGAAGTCGTCGACGGCGGAGCCCACCCTGCGGACCCGGCCCACGATTTCGTGGCCCGGGACGAGCGGATAGTTCTGGGTCCCCCATTCGCCCCGTGTCGCGTGGACATCGGAGTGGCAGAGGCCGCAGAAATCGATCTCGATCTCGACGTCGTCTTCCTTGGGAACGCGGCGGGCCACCGTCAGCGGGACAAGCCCGCTGTCCGCAGAAGTGGCGCCGTATGCGGCCGCGAGTGTCGGAGTGCACTGCGCGGCCACGCGTGTTGATGGCGTGGCAGGGGTGGGGTCCGCTGTCTCGTCACTCACGACGAGCGGCTTGCCAAGGGGCGGAGGAACGGGGCGTCCGGGAGTCATGCCTCGACGCTACCCCCGCGGGCTGATTTTTTGCCACTCTGCCCCGTGACGCCAGCCAGCTGCACCGCGGCCAAGTCTCAGTGGCCCGGAGTACCCAGCGGCGCTGCGCCGGTGGCGACCGGGTTGGCGTCGAGCGAGGACCATTGCGAAAACGAGCCCGGGAACAGGGCTGCCCTGAATCCCGCGATTTCGAGGGCGGCGATTTCGTGGGCTGCCGTTACCCCCGAGCCACAGTAGACCGCTACCTTGCTGCCCTCGTCGATGCCCAGGGCAGCGAATCTGTTGCGGAGCTGCGCTGCGCGGAGGAATGTGCCGTCCGGTCCGAGGTTTCCGCTGGTGGGGGCGCTCAGCGCGCCCGGTATGTGTCCCGCGCGGGGATCAATGGGTTCGAATTCGCCGCGGTAGCGCTCCCCCGCCCGGGCATCGAGAAGGATTCCCCTGCTGTGCCAATCAGCCGCATCCTCCATGCTGATGGCATCCATGTGGCCGTGTCCAAGCACGACGTCGCCCGGAACCGGCGGTTGTTCGTCCTGCGCCAGCGGGTAGCCGGCAGCGCGCCAGGCACCCAATCCGCCGTCGAGCAGGAAGACGGAATGGAAACCGGCGTCGCGGAGCAGCCACCACAACCGCGCCGCGGCGGTGCTGCCGCTGTCGTCGTACGCAACAACAGTGTCGCCGTCGTTGATCCCCCAGGCGCGGGCACTCCGCTGCAACGCAGCGGTCGGGGGCAACGGGTGCCTGCCTTGGCCCTCGGCCGTGGGATCGGCGAGCTCGTTATGCAAGTCCACGTAGACTGCCCCGGGAATGTGGGCTTGGCGGAAGTGCGAATGACCGTGCGGATCGCCCAACACCCACCGGACGTCGAGCAACACGGTCCGCTTGCCCGCATCCACGCGGTCCTTGAGCGCGGCTACGTCAATGAGGGTGGCCATCAAATCTCCTTCGTTTTGCTGCGTCTACCAAACCATTTCGAAGCTGCCGCCATGCAGCTGCCGACCGGCTACCAGCCTATCCTTGGGCGGCAGCCTCCGCCGGTAGGCTGGATCGGTGAGCACTCTACGCAACCAGGACCGGGCATGGGCCAGCGAGGCAATCCGACGCATCGAGGCCGAGAACAACCGATCGGCGGACACGCACCTCTACGCGGTGCCGCTCCCCGAGCATTGGGGTGTCCAGCTTTACCTCAAGGACGAGTCCACCCACCGCTCGGGCAGCCTCAAGCATCGCTTGGCCCGCTCGCTCTTCCTCTACGGCCTGGTCAATGGATGGATCACGGAAGGGACCACCATCGTGGAGGCTTCCAGCGGGAGCACAGCGGTGTCCGAGGCATATTTCGCCAGGCTGATCGGGCTTCCGTTCATTGCCGTGATGACCCGGACCACGAGCCCCGAAAAGATCGCGCTCATCGAAGAGTTCGGTGGCGCCTGCCTCCTCGTAGACCACGCCTCGGAGGTCTACGCGATGGCCGAGGAGGTTGCCCGGACGTCCGGCGGCTACTACATGGACCAATTCACTTTTGCTGAGCGCGCCACCGACTGGCGGGGCAACAACAACATCGCGGAATCGATCTTCGAGCAGCTCGCGCTTGAGGAGCATCCGGTGCCCGAGTGGATCGTGGTGGGCGCCGGCACCGGGGGAACCAGCGCCACCATCGGCCGGTACCTGCGGTACCACTGCCACTCAACCCGGCTGGCCGTGGTCGATCCGGAAAATTCCGCGTTTTATCCCGGCTGGCGCGACGGCGTATCGGACTACTCCACGGGCATGCCATCCAGGATCGAAGGCATCGGGCGGCCGCGCATGGAGCCCAGCTTTGTCCCGGCCGTCATCGACACCATGATCCAGGTTCCCGATGCCGCCTCGGTGGCTGCCATGCGGCACCTGCGCCGGCTGGCAGGGCTCCACGCCGGGCCCTCCACGGGAACCAACCTGTGGGGTGTTTGCCAACTAATCGGCGAGATGGTGGCCCAGGGAAAGCGCGGCAGCGTTGTGTCACTTATGTGCGACGCCGGTGATCGCTACACGGGGAGCTACTACAACCCGGACTGGATCGCCGAGCGTGGCCTGGATCCTGCACCGTATGAGGCTGTCCTAGCCGACTTCTTCGAGACGGGCACGTGGCCAAGCAGCATGTAGGCGGCGCAGCGGAGTGAGCTAGACCTCCACCGATTCGCGCGGCGACAGCCTTGCATAGCTGGTCCCGTACTTCGCGCCGATCCGGGTTACGTGGCCTTCCACCAATCCGCGTCCGAGTTCGTTGAGCAGGCCATCGTGGACCGGGTAGGCCTTGGGTGCGCGGACCGCGATCACGAAGTCAACCACTTCGCCCACCTTTGACCAAGGCGCGTGAATGGGCACCAGCAGGGTTTGCACATCAATGCCGTCAGGCACAACGAACGAGTCCCCGGGGTGGAAGACGTTTTCGTCGACGAGGTAGCCAATGTTAGCCACTACCGGAATCTGCGGGTGGATGAGGGCGTGCTGCCCTCCGAAGGAACGGATCGCGAAGCCACCGGCTTCAAAGGACGTGCCGGGTTCGACGGCGTGTACCCGCCCGCCGTCGTCGCCCGCCTTCGCGGCCAGCTGGGAAGCGAGCCCCGAGGGCGCGTGCACCTGCAGTCCGGGGTTTCCCTTGAGGGCAC
The DNA here is from genome assembly GCF_042884555.1 of Arthrobacter sp. NPDC058127. Classification (NCBI taxonomy): domain Bacteria; kingdom Bacillati; phylum Actinomycetota; class Actinomycetes; order Micrococcales; family Micrococcaceae; genus Arthrobacter; species Arthrobacter sp. NPDC058127. The sequence continues at coordinate 123,245 of NZ_JBHVTT010000003.1, forward strand.
CAACGACGGCGTCGGCGTCCACGTGGTCGGCGTGCTCGTGGGTGATCAGCACGGCATGGGCGCCCGCAAGGGCTTCCTCGGACTCCGAAAATGTCCCGGGATCAATCACGAGGACCTGGTCATCCTTTTGCAGACGGACACAAGCGTGGGTGAACTTGGTGAGCTTCATGGAGCCAGCCTAGGGGCGGGCCTCCGATGGTGTCCACGAACCGGCGTCCAAGCGTGGCCGGCTGGTAACGTTGGTGTTTGCGAACATCCACATCGAAATGAGTCCACGAATGTCACAGGGCGCCAATGCCGCCACGTCCGGGCCCTCAGCCGAGCCGCTTCCGGCCGCCAAGGATCCCGCCGTCAAAGAGCAGCGCGTCACCAAGCAGCGGCTGGCCGTCAGCGCCGCCCTGGACGAACTGGATGACTTCGTGAGCACCCAGGAACTGTACCGGCTGCTCCAGAACCAGGGCGTCTCGGTGTCCCTGGCCACGGCTTACCGCATTCTTCAGTCGCTTGCCGACGACGGCCTGATCGATGTCCTTCGAAATGCCGATGGTGAAGCCGTCTACCGCCGCTGTGCGGTCACGGGCCACCACCACCATTTGCTGTGCCGCAATTGCGGCAAGGCCGTTGAAGTGGAAGCTCCGGCAGTAGAGACGTGGGCGGCCCGCGTGGCTGCCGAGAACGGCTACACCGAAGTGGCGCACACGGTGGAGATTTTCGGGCTGTGCCCTGAGTGCACTGCCAAGAAGGCTGCGGGCTTGCTCTAGCCGGCTACCGGCTGGTCTTCCACTGCCTGGCCCATGGCAGCGTGGGGACGGACTACCCTGCCGTTGATTCCGCGTTTGGCGCGTACGTTGCCGATGATCCGGCACACCACATAAATCAGGAACGACAACGTGGTGACATACGGGCTGATGGGAATCCTGCTGCCGAGCGCCAGGAGAATGCCGCCTACAGTCGCGGTGATCGCAAAGACCACGCTCAACAAGACCACGAGCCGCGGCGAAGTGGTCACCCGCAGGGCAGCAGCCGCGGGCGTGATCAGCAGGGCCAGCACCAGAAGCGCGCCGACTATCTGGATGGACAAGGCAACGCTCACTCCGAGCAACACCATGAAGGCAATTGCCAAACCGCGGACAGGCACTCCCCTGGCTTCCGCCATCTCGGGATCCACGCTGGCGAAGCTGAGCGGGCGCCATATCGCGGCCAGGGCGAGCATGACCACCACGGCCGTGCCTGCCAGGACCTGGAGCTGGACGGTGTCCACCGAAACGATCTGGCCGGTCAGAAGCCCGAACTTGTTGGCCGCCCGGCCCTGGTATAGGGCAAGGAACAAGATGCCTAGGCCTAGCCCGAACGGCATGATGACGCCGATGATCGAGTTCTTGTCCCGCGCCCGGACGCCCATGAGTCCCAGAAGCAGCGCAGCCGCGACGGATCCCGCGAGCGAACCGAAAATGATGTCCGCCCCGATGAGCAGGGCGAAGGAGGCGCCGGCGAAGGACAACTCCGAAATCCCGTGCACCGCGAAAGCGAGGTCCCGCTTCATGACAAAGGTGCCTATGAGCCCGCCGAGCAGGCCAAGGACCGCACCGGCCAAGATGGAATTCTGGACCAGCGCCAGCAGTTCGCCGTAGTTTTCAAAGTTGAAGATGGTGTGCAGGATGCTGCCGAGATCCATTTAGTGGCCTTCTTCCACACCGGCGTGGGCGTCATCGTGGTAGTGGGTAGTGGCGTCCGGGAGTCCGACGACGACGATCCTGCCGTTCGCGCGGATGACCTCAACGCGGCTGTTGTACAGCTCGGAGAGAACCTCGGTGGTCATGACCTCCTCCGGTGTTCCCACCCGGAACCTGCCGCCGGCAAGGTAGAGGACGCGGTCCACGTAGTCGATGACCGGGTTGATCTCATGGGTCACGAAAACCACGGCGCTGTTCCGCTCATGGCATTGCTGGTTGATGAGGGCACTCACGGCCTGCTGGTGATGCAGGTCCAAGGACAGCAGCGGTTCGTCACAGAGCAGGAGTTCAGGCTCGGCGGCAAGGGCTTGCGCAACACGGAGCCGCTGTTGCTCTCCGCCGGACAATTGACCAAGAGGCACGCGGGCGTAATCACTCGCCCCCACTAAATCCAGGAGGGCGTCGACACGCTCATTGACGGCTTTGGCCTTGATCCGCAGGCCCCAGCGGTGGCCGTCGACGCCCAGGGCAACCAAGTCCCTGGCACGCAAGGGCGTATCCGGAGCAAAGGACTTCTGCTGCGGTATGTAGCCGATCTTCCGGCTGCCACGCTCCACGGGGTGTCCCGCCACAGTCGCCGTCCCCGAGTGAAGCTGCTGCAAGCCGAGCAGGACCTTGAGGAAGCTCGTCTTGCCGCTGCCGTTGGGACCGAGCACAGCGAAGAACTCACCCGCCTGGATGTCCACGTCGAGGTCCTTCCAGAGGGCCCGTTGGCCGAACTGGAGGCCCGCGCCGCGAAGGCTCACTACCGGTGTCAAAAAGATTCCTCGATCCATGGGGTTCGCGAAGCTATGTTGCTGGTGGCCTGCACTTGGATGAACAGAGAGGGCCCCGCAGCCGCCCTGTACATCTTAGGACGATTGCGGGGCCCGTCTGTTCTTAACTTGTCGGCGCCGTCTACTTGTTCAGGGCAGCAGCAACGTGGCTCACATTGTCCGTCATCCAGGCAACGTAGTCCTTGCCCTCGGGAAGTGTCTCGGTGAAACCGACCACCGGAACACCGGCAGCAGTTGCTGCGGCCTTCAGCTTTTCCGTCTCGGCGCTGGCGGTCTGCTCGTTGTACGCGAGGAAGCGAACGGACTTCGAGGAAATCAGATCGCTCGTTTCCTTGACCGCTGCCGGCGGAACGTCCGAGCCGACCTCAATGGCGTGGCTGAATTCCTCAGGCGTCTTGTTCTCCAAGCCGGCGGCTTGAAGCAAGTAGCCCGGGACGGGCTCGGTGATGGCGACCGGAGCGGAACCCTTGGATGACTTGATTTCAGCGACTTTGGCGCTGAGTCCGGTCAGCGAGGACTTGAACTTGTCAGCGTTGGCGGTAAAGGCCTTGGCATCGGCGGGGTTCAGGCTTCCGAGCTTCGCAGCGACAGCATCGGCCACTTTCGCCATCGCGTCGAAGTTGTACCAGACATGCTCGTTGAACCCTTCCGGCACCGCTGCGGGAGATGCGCCGGCCGTCGCCGTGGGAAGGAGCCCGGAAACATTGACCGCGGTGACGGTTTTGTCCGCCGCCACCTTGCTGTCATCGGCCAGCTTGCTGAAGAAGTCGTCGTAGCCCGCACCATTGTCGATCACCAGTTGGGCCTTGGAGACGGCCAGCTTGTCCTGGGTGCTTGCCTCGTAGGAGTGCGGATCCTGGCTGGTCTTGCTGATGATGGAAGTGACAGACACTTTGTCACCGCCGACGCTCTTGGCGATGTCGCCGTACACGCTGGTGGAGGCCACCACATCGATCACTCCGGAGGACGACGACGGCGCAGTCGCGGCGGGTGCCGCGCATGCGGAAAGCAGGACGGCTAGGCCGGCGGAAGCGGCAAGCGAAAGGCGGGTGGCAAGGGAAAGTCGGGCGGCTGTACGACGCACGGGAAACCTCGGATCTACCGAATCAAACACAACAGGGACTCAAATGAGTGTACCCACAAATGGGAATGATTCCTATTTAGAAAATCTGAGGGACTTGCTGGCCCCCTCGGGGCCAGCAAGAGGTTACGCCGACTCGGTTCCGCCCAGCCGTCGGATTCCCCTGGCCTGGGTGGCGTCACGGATTTCACCCACAAGCTGCTCGATCACGTCTTCCAGGAACAACACACCGAGAGTCGCGCCGCCCGTCCCCACAACCCTGCCCAGGTGCGAGCCGGTCCGTTGCATCACGGACATGGCATCTTCAATCTCGTCCTCGGGTGCGAGGTTCACGAGGGACCGGATCCGGCTTTCCGCAATCGGATAGCGGCGTCCTTCTTCGGGGATCGAGAGCACGTCCTTGATGTGCAGGTAGCCTGTCAGCTCGCCGTCGTCGTCCAACACCGGGAAACGGGAGAAACCGGTACGGCTGACCGCTTTCTCCAGTTCGCGCGGCGTGGACCCGGGCTTGAGCATCACGAGCTTGTCGAGCGGCACCATGATGTGAGCCGCGGTGTGCTCGGAAAATTCGAGCGCGCCGCTCAGCAGGCCGGCGTCGTCATCCACCAACCCGTGGCGGGTCGATTCCTGGACGATCGATTGCACCTCTTCAAGCGTGAAGGAGGAGGTCACCTCGTCCTTCGGCTCGATCTTCATCAGGCGCAGAATGCGGTTGGCCAACCAGTTCAGCGTCCAGATAACTGGTTTCACGAAACGGGCGATGTGAACCAACGGCGGCGCCAGCAGCAAGGCGGCCTTGTCCGCCACGGAAACCGAGATGTTCTTGGGGACCATCTCGCCAAAGGTCACATGCAGAAACGTGACCGCCAGCAAGGCAACCGCAAAAGCGATGACGTCTGCCAATTCAACAGGGATGCCCACGGACTCCAGCGGCGCCCCCAGCAAATGGTGGATGGCAGGTTCGGCCACAAGGAGAATCAGCAAGGAACACACGGTAATGCCAAGCTGGGCGCACGCCAGCATCAGCGAGACGTGCTCCATCGCATACAGGGTGGTCTGCGCGCGCTTGGAACCGCCTTGGGCCAAAGGCTCTATCTGGCTGCGGCGCGCGGACATCACGGCAAACTCGGCGCCGACAAAGAAGGCATTGCCGATCAACAGCGCCACGAGCCACAGGATTCCTACCCAGTCGCTCATGCGGCACGTCCCTTGCGGTTGGTTTTGGCTACGGGGTTGCCAACGGCATCGCCTGCCGAACCGCCGGAGCCCCTACCCAGCCGCTTGCCGGCTTGCTTCCTGCTTTGCCATCCGCCCGAATCACTTTCCGCTGTGCCATTTTCGCCGGTGCCGTCACCGTCGTCGCCGTCATCGTTGGTGTCGGGCGCCGTGGGGTGGAAACAAATGCGGTCGATCCGGCGGCCGTCCATCCGGGTGACGGCCAGCGTGCCGCCGCCCGCCTCGACGACGTCGCCGACCGTCGCGATCCGTCCCAGTTGGCTCATGACGTAGCCACCCACGGTTTCGTAGGCGGGGTCGTCGGGGACCGTGAGGCCCGGGATCTGTTCGCTGACCTCGTCCGGACGCAATAGTCCGGGGAAATACCAGTCCCCCGAGGCGCTCTGGAGCAATCCGGGCCGGACTCTGTCGTGTTCATCCGCCACTTCGCCGACGATTTCCTCCACCAAGTCCTCAAGCGTGGCGATTCCCGCGGTTCCTCCGTACTCATCGAGCACGACGGCGAGTTGCAGGTTGCCCTCGCGGAGTTCCAGGAGCAGGGCGTCAAGGTGGATGGTCTCGGGAACGCTCAGGACCTCGGACATGATGGCTCCGGCCTCGAGCCGGCTCCTGCGTTCGGACGGAACGGACACGGCTTTCTTGATGTGCACCACGCCCCGGATGTCATCGGCCGATTCGCCAATGACCGGGAAGCGCGAATACCCGGTCCGCCGGGCCGCTTCGATGATGTCCGATACCGGTTGGTCGGCATCGATGGTTTCCATGCGGATGCGCGGGGTCATGACATCGGCCGCCGTACGCGCCGAGAAGTTCAGGGTCCGGGCAACAAAGTTGGCCGTCCCGGCGTCGAGGGTTCCCAGCTCTGCCGAACGGCGCACCAGGGAGGCTAGTTCAGAAGGCGAGCGGGCACCGGAGATCTCTTCCTTGGCCTCGAGTCCCACGAGGTTGAGCATCTTGTTCGAGAAGCCATTGAGCACAACGATTGCGGGCTTGAACACGGCCGTGAACAGCAGTTGCGGGCGGGCCAGCGCCCGGCCCAGCGGGAATGCCAATGCCAGGGCCATGTTCTTGGGGACGAGTTCGCCGATCAGCATCGACAAGGCGGTGGCGAACGTCATGGCCAGGACGAGCGACAAGGACTGCGCAGCAGCCTCAGGCAGCCCGGCCCAGAGCAGCGGTCCGTGCAATAGGGAGCCAACGGACGGCTCCATGACGAAACCGGTCAGCAGGGTAGTGAGGGTGATCCCCAATTGGCAGCTTGAGAGCTGGGTGGAAAGGGATTTGAGGCATTTGAGCAACGCAGCGGCGGCGTGGTCGCCGCCGTCGACCGCTCTTTGGACGGTTGACTGGTCGAGTGCCACGAGCGAGAACTCGACGGCGACAAAGAAGCCGGTGCCCAGAATCAGGAGTATGCCGGCGAGAAGGAAAAGCCACTCCATTAGAGGCCGCCGGATAGCGCGGACGGCTGGAGCAGGGCACCAGGAGGGCTAAAGGCTTGTTGACCCGGCGGGGGTTGGTCGGACGCAGCGGATGAATGATCCGCCGACCGGCCGGCCAAGAGCTCCGGGGTGCGATGGGCATGTGTACGGGCATTGCCGGCTCTGCGGGTGCGTTGCGCGGAGATTGCCGAACGGCTTCCCCTGCAGCTCCCAGGCCGGCACCTAGAATTACTGTCCATAAGAATTCAAGTCTACAGTCCGGCCGGCGCACGACTTCACCGGCAGGGGCACGGTTCCCGACGCGTCAAACGGTAGGAAAAACCCGTGGAAGAAGACCCCTCCCAGGACGTAAAGGCCGGGCCATATCGCGATTGGCATGATTTAGGTCACCACTATTGGCAGATAGCCTCCGCTCGTCACTAGACTGGCTAGGGTCTGAGTTCGCGGGACCCAGACCCTGGCTCGCCTTTGCACCCCTTGCAGTTCCCCGGGCCAGCTGGAAATCAACACTCATGGAAGAGGCGTATTTCAAGTGCCAGAGCAGCCAAGCCACCGTCTACCCGAGGAATTTGGCGGAAACGAGTGGCTCGTTGACGAACTGTACGAGCGGTACCAGCAGGACAAGAATTCGGTCGACGCCAAGTGGTGGCCGCTTTTCGAGTCCTTCGACACCGCTGACGGCACTTCCTCCAACGGAACGTCCGCAGCCCCTGCAAACCCTCCCACTCGCGAACTTCCCCTCGTGGCACAGGCCGCGGCAACGGCAATGACGCCGGTTGCGCCCGCGGTTGCCCCGGCAGCTGCCCCTGCGGCACCGGCTCCGGCCGCACCTGCGGCACCGGTCAAGAAGGCTCCGGCCACTGTCGCCAAGGACGGCGCTCAGAAGCCATCCGACGGCAGCCAGTCCCAGCCGATCCCGGCACAGCTTCCCAAGAGCACCAAGGCTCCCACCCCGCCGGAAGAGGACGTCGTCTCCGTCCTCCGTGGCCCGGCCAAGGCCATCGCTTCCAACATGGTCCTGAGCCTCGAGGTTCCTACCGCCACGAGCGTCAGGGCCGTTCCCGCCAAACTCCTGATCGACAACCGCGTTGTCATCAATTCCAACCTTGCCCGCGCCCGTGGCGGCAAGGTCTCCTTCACCCACCTCATCGGCTACGCAGTGGTTCGCGCCCTGTCCCAGTTCCCGTCGATGAACGTCTACTACGACGAAGTAGATGGCAAGCCCGTTGCCGTGCAGCCCGCACACGTCAACTTCGGCATCGCCATTGACATGCCCAAGCCCGATGGCACGCGCCTCCTGATGGTTCCCAACATCAAGAAGGCCGAGACCATGAACTTCGCGGAGTTCTGGCACACCTACGAAGACCTCATCAAGCGCGCGCGCAACGGCAAGCTCACGGCGGACGACCACGCGGGCACCACCGTCTCCCTCACAAACCCGGGTGGCATCGGTACCGTGCACTCCGTGCCCCGGCTTTCGAAGGGCCAGGCCGCCATCATCGGCGTCGGAGCCCTCGACTACCCGGCTGAATGGCAAGGCGCGAGCGAGAAAATCATCGCCCAGAACGCCATCAGCAAGATCCTCACGCTGACGTCCACGTACGACCACCGCGTCATCCAAGGCGCCGGAAGCGGCGAGTTCCTCAAGCTCGTCCACCAGCTCCTCCTTGGTGCCCAGAACTTCTACGACGAAATCTTCGAAGCGCTGCGCATTCCCTACGAGCCCGTCCGTTGGAGCCCCGACCTCCAGGTGGACCCGGCCGACGAGATCAACAAGGTCGCCCGCATCCAGCAGTTGATCCACTCCTACCGGGTCCGCGGCCACCTCATGGCAGACACGAACCCACTCGAATATGTCCAGCGCAAGCACCCGGACCTTGACGTCCTGACCTACGGCCTCACGCTGTGGGACCTGGACCGCGAGTGGCCCACCGGCGGCTTCGGCGGCAAGCCGATGCTCAAGTTCCGCGACATCCTGGGCGTTCTCCGCGACGCCTACTGCCGCACCACGGGCATTGAGTACATGCACATCCAGGAGCCTGAAGAACGCAAGTGGTTCCAGGACCAGGTGGAGCACCCGTACTCCAAGCCGAGCCGCGAAGAACAGCTGCGCATCGTGTCCAAGCTCAACGCGGCAGAGGCTTTCGAAACCTTCCTGCAGACCAAGTTCGTGGGCCAGAAGCGATTCTCCCTCGAAGGCGGGGAATCCCTGATTCCGCTGCTGGACACCATCATTTCGGACGCCGCCGACGACGGACTCGACGAAGTCGCGATCGGCATGGCACACCGAGGCCGCCTCAACGTGCTCACCAACATCGCGGGCAAGACGTACGCCCAGGTGTTCCGCGAGTTCGAAGGCACCCAGGACCCGCGCTCCGTGCAGGGCTCGGGCGACGTCAAGTACCACCTCGGTACCGAGGGCACGTTCACCTCGGACAACGGCAACGAGACCAAGGTCTACCTCGCGGCCAACCCGTCCCACCTTGAAGCGGTGGACTCCGTGCTTGAAGGCATTGTCCGGGCCAAGCAGGACCGGCTGGACCAGGGCGAGGCGTTCCCCGTTTTGCCCATCATGGTTCACGGCGATGCCGCCTTTGCCGGCCAGGGCGTTGTGGCGGAAACGCTCAACTTGTCCCAGCTGCGCGGTTACCGTACCGGTGGAACCATCCACATCATCGTGAACAACCAGGTCGGTTTCACCACCGCACCGTCGTCATCGCGTTCTTCGACGTACTCCACCGACGTGGCCAAGATGATCCAGGCGCCGATCTTCCATGTGAACGGCGACGACCCCGAGGCCGTGGTGCGCATCGCCCAGTTGGCCTACGAGTTCCGCCAGCGCTTCCACAAGGACGTCATTGTGGACATGGTGTGCTACCGCCGCCGTGGACACAACGAGGGCGACGACCCCTCGATGACGCAGCCACTCATGTACAACCTGATCGAAGCCAAGCGCTCCGTCCGCAAGCTCTACACGGAATCCCTCATCGGCCGTGGCGACATCACCGAGGACGAAGCCGAGCAGTTGCTGCGCGACTACCAGGAACGCCTCGAACGCGTCTTCGCGGAGACCCACGCCGCGCAGACTTCGCCCATCCCGATCATCACGGCGGACTCCGCCGCGGTTTCGGACATCGAGCGCCCCATCGCCCAGCAGGCGGACTTCGGTACCAACGCGCCCGCCACCACCGCCATTTCAGCCGAAATGCTCCAGCGGATCGGCCAGGCGCACCTCGATATTCCGGAAGGCTTCACGGTCCACTCCAAGCTCAAGCAACTCCTTGAGAAGCGCGAGCAGATGTCCCGCGAAGGCGGCATCGACTGGGGCTTCGGCGAGATCGCGGCCTTTGGTTCCCTCGTCATGGAGGGCGTACCCGTCCGCCTTGCCGGCCAGGACTCCCGCCGTGGCACTTTCGTGCAGCGTCACGCCGTCATCCACGACCGCGCCAACGGCAGCGAATGGATGCCGCTGGGCAACCTGAGCGAGAAGCAGGCCAAGCTGTGGATCTACGATTCCTTGTTGTCCGAATATGCAGCCATGGGCTTCGAATACGGCTACTCCGTGGAACGCCCGGACGCCTTGGTGTTGTGGGAAGCCCAGTTCGGTGACTTCGTCAACGGTGCGCAGACCATCATCGACGAATTCATCTCCTCGGCCGAGCAGAAGTGGGGCCAGCGCTCCTCGCTCGTGCTCATGCTGCCCCACGGCTACGAAGGCCAGGGACCGGACCACTCGTCCGCACGCATCGAGCGCTTCCTGCAGCTTTGCGCCGAGGACAACATGATCGTGGCGAACCCCACCACCGCCGCCTCGCACTTCCACCTGTTGCGCCGTCAGGCCTACAGCCGTCCCCGCAAGCCGCTCATCATCTTCACCCCGAAGCAGCTTTTGCGCCTCAAGGGTGCAGCCTCCGCGGTGGAGGACTTCACCACGGGCGGCTTCAAGCCGGTCATCGGCGAACACGAGCCCCTCCAGGCCCAGAGCGTTGACCGCGTGATCCTGGTTTCCGGCCGTCTCTACTACGATCTTCTGTCGAACCGCCAGAAGACCGGCGACACCTCGACGGCAATCATCCGACTGGAGCAGCTGTACCCGCTGCCCCAGGCCCAGATCGAGGCGGAACTGGCCAAGTACCCGAACGCCGACATCGTCTGGGCGCAGGACGAACCGGCCAACCAGGGTCCGTGGCCGTTCATCGGTTTGAACCTGCCGCAGGCACTGGACCGCAAGGTCCGGCTCGTTTCGCGTCCGGCATCGGCTTCGACGGCAGCCGGTTCCATGAAGCGCCACAGCGCCGAGCAGGCCACGTTGCTCAAGCAGGCATTCGAACGCAAGTAGGCCCTAATATAAGAAGGCTGCCCGGCTGGAGGTTCAATACCCGCTTCCAGCCGGGCAATTCTGTTTAATGGAACAAGTGTCCGGTGATCAAGCCGCCCGGCCGGGCACAGTGCAAGGACCGCAACGTTTGGTGAAGAGGTAACTGTGGAAGACAGGAAGCTGCGCATCGCAGCTGTTGGTGATGAACTACTCGCCGGGCTCGGTGACCCCAGGGCTTTGGGCTGGCTCGGACGGGTTCTTGCGCGAACTCCCCAGGACTCCGTTCTTGTGGAGAGCTACTCCCTTCCCTGCCCCATGGAGGGCACAGAAGGCCTTGCGGGGCGCTGGCTCGACGAAGCCGGGAGGCGCTTCAGCAACGTCCACGAAAACCGCCTCGTGATCGGCTTGTCCGGCCGCGACATCGAATTCGGCGTCTCCACAGCACGCAGCCGCCTCAATCTGGCCAATATCCTGGACGGGGCGTCCCAAAGCAACATCGAAGTGTTCGTCGTCGGTCCGCCACCCACGCTGGACCCGGCCAAGAACCGCAGGATCGCCGAACTGAACGCAGCATTTGCGGACGTCACCACCCGCCGCAACCACCAATACGTCGACACGTTCTCGCCGTTGCTCAACCACGAACAATGGCGCACGGACCTCGCAGCGAATGGCGGCACACCGGGCCAGGCGGGCTACGGGCTCATGGCCTGGCTTGTGTTGCACCGCGGCTGGTTCCAGTGGCTGAGGATCGCCCAGCCGGAATAACCGGGGCAAAAGCCCCCTCTCCAAGCGGGACCCATTGCCAACTTCGATATCGCGATATATCGTGAATCCATCAACGCGATATATCGCATTGGCGATGACGCATCATTGGAGGGGTCATGTCAGAAGAAAACTGGACCGTTACCGGTCCGCAGACCATCGACGTCGACGGCGTCCGCTCACTCAAGCTGGGGATCGTCAAGGGCCGCTTCGACGTCGTCACGCACGACGAAGCAATCACCCGGATCGAAGTCTCGGAAATCGGCGGCGATCCACTGAGCGTCAGCCTGATTGACGGCCGGCTCGAAGTCCGCCACCAGTTGCACGGCCCGCAGGGCTGGTTCCGGAACCTGATGGGGACCGTCAACAACACCAGCACCAATACCATCGTCATCAGCATCGCGCTGCCTGCCGGCGTCGACATCGAAGCCGGAACCGTGGGCGGCGACGGCATGGTGTCGGGCGTCAGCGGCCACATCCGCCTCAACACGGTTTCCGGGTCCGTGCTCGCGGACGGCACGCGGGGCGATCTTCACGTCAACACCGTCAGCGGCGAAGTCATCGCCCGGAACCACGACGGCGTCATGACCGCCAAGAGCGTCTCGGGCGAAGTCACGGCTTCGGGCCGTTTCAAGAACATCCGGGCCAATACCGTCAGCGGCGACCTCAGCTTCGACCTCCACGGCTTTACCCAGGATTTCGGAGCGAATTCCGTTTCAGGCGACCTCACCATCCGCTTGCCGCATGACGTGGGCGTGGACATCGTGGCCAAAACGGCCGGTGGGACCGTGATGATCGATGACCAGCTTTACGCCCAGGCAGGCGGCAGGGTCCAGACCATCGTCGGCCCCGATGAACGGCTCATGGTGGCGCGTACCAATTCCGTGTCCGGAAAGACATCCATCATCCACGGTAGTGCGCCAGCACCGGGAACAACGCACCCAGTCCCCGGAGAAGAGGAAGCCTGATGCCGCCCGTCTTTGCCCACGGAGCCCTCCGGCTCTACCTGCTGGCACTCCTGGAATCAGGCCCCAAGCATGGCTACGAGCTCATCAAGGCCCTCGGCGAACGCTTCGGCGGGACCTACTCGCCCAGTGCCGGAACCATCTACCCGCGCCTTGGCAAGCTCGAGGAAGAAGGACTCGTAGCTACCAGCAGCGACGGGCGCCGCACCAACTACTCCATCACTGCGGCCGGACTGGCGGAGCTCAACAGCCGGCGGCAGGAACTGGCGGATGTCGAGGACAACATCTCTGCCTCCGTGCGGCGGCTGGCCGATAATCTCCGAGAAGACATCCGCAGCAATATGCGCGGCTTGCGCGCAGACCTGGCAGCAACCGCCGAGGCCGCGCGGGCCACAGCGAAGTCCGCGGAATTCCAGTCGTGGGCTGGAAGCTACTCGCCCGAGGGACACCGCATCCTGAAGGAAGCCGAGATGATGGTCCAGTCCTTCCGGGACGACATCCGCGTCGAGCTGCGAAAGCACGCCGGCTCGAAGGCCCTGACTCCGGTGGCCCTTGAAACCGTGCGAACGGTCCTGGACCAGGCCAGGATCTCCATCCGGAATTCCCTTCGGGACTGAGCCGCCAGTTCCCTGCGGGGCTGAGTCCGGATTCCCTACCGGGCTGAGTCCGGATTCCCTGCGGGGCCGGCCGGCACGGTTCGCGGGGCGGCCCCCGGATGTGGGAGACTGGAGGGCAGCTTTATTGAGTATCAAGAATCTAAGGAGGCCAGCTATGAGCAAGCGTGCACGTAAGCGTCGTGACCGTAAGCGCGGCGGCGCAAACCACGGCAAGCGTCCCAACACCTAAGCCAGCGGCTTAGCGTAAGACTTAATGCGGAGGGCCCCGGAAACCATCAGGTTTCCGGGGCCCTTGCCGTTCCAGGCTCTTAGACGTCCACGGACTTCATAGCGTGGATCCTGTCCAGGATCGAGTTCTTGAGATTCTCAGGAGCCGCTTCCGTACAGGAGCGCTTGACCACGGTGCGGATGACGCACTCAAGATCGTATTGCTCGGTGCACTCCGGGCAGTCTTCCAGATGCACCTTGATCTCTGCGATGTCCTCGCGGGTCAACGCACCGTCCAGGTACTCGTAGATACGCTGCATCCGAGCATCGTCGCAGTCGCCCAATCCTTGGCAGCTCATTTCCTTTTCTCCTGTTTTTTGCTTGTGGCCGCGCCCACGGCCAATGCCTTTTCTTCCGCGCCGGCGCTGATTCCCCGTTCTGCGGCGTAGTCCGCCAGCAGATCGCGCAACATCTTCCTGCCGCGATGAAGCCGGGACATGACCGTCCCGATCGGGGTATTCATGATGTCTGATATTTCCTTGTATGCGAAGCCTTCGACGTCAGCGAAGTACACCGCGAGCCGGAATTCCTCCGGAATGGACTGCAGGGCGCTCTTCACGTCCGAGTCCGGTAGATGATCCAGTGCCTCCGCCTCCGCAGAGCGGAGCCCCGTGGACGTATGGGATTCCGCCCGCGCCAGCTGCCAGTCTTCGATGGAGTCCGAATTGGACTGGAGCGGTTCGCGCTGCCGCTTCCGGTAGAGGTTGATGTACGTGTTGGTCAGGATGCGGTACAGCCACGCCTTGAGGTTGGTACCCGGCTTGTACTGGTGGAACGCCGAGAAGGCCTTCGTGTAGGCCTCCTGGACCAAGTCCTCGGCGTCGGACGGATTCCTGGCCATGCGCATGGCAGCCGAATAGAGCTGGTCGACATACTGCATGGCGTCGCGCTCGAAGCGCGCCCTCCGCTGTTCGGGAGTCTCGTTTGCGAAGTCCACCGCAATCTCGACGCCGGCCTCAACAGTTGCGTCGCCGTCGGACGTTGCGTCCGCGACTTCCGTCGCTGCTTTGTACATGGCCGCTGCGGCCGGATCCATGGTGCTCATTGCATCCAAGTCTACTGTCACCCTCGGGGAGTCCCCTGGCAGCTCCCGCCCGAGCGCCAAGTGTCCCTCGCGGTCCTTAACCAAGGCCAAAAAACCATCTCCGCTCAAACGACGTGACAAAGCGCGGCACAACACACACGCCACAATCCGAGGTCCAGCCCATACCGCACCTTCTTCTGACAACGGCAAGCTCCGGGCAAATATTCCGCAAAGATGCAAGACTAGATCCGACTGCACCCCGTGAACACCGCACCACTTGAACGCAGCACCACCTGAACACTGTGGCACGCCATCCAGGAGGCAAAACATGTCCCTCGTCCGTTTTCTCGCCAGGCCAATGTTGGCTTCCAGTTTTGTCGTCGCAGGGCTGGACAAGCTCAAGAACGCGGATGACACTGCCAAGCAGCTCTCCCCGCTGCTCCGCCGCGCGTCCGAGTCGTTGCCTTTCCCGGCGGACGAGAAGATGCTGGCGCGGGTCATCGGCGGCACGCAGGTGGGCGCAGGCGCCTTGCTTGCCCTCGGCAAATGTTCACGGTTCTCGGCAACCCTGCTTGCCGGCATTTCGGTCCTGAACACCTTTGTTGAGTGGCGTTCTGCCGACATCAGCACCAAGGAAGGCCGGCTCGCCCGCCGCGCCCAGTTGCTCAAGAACATTTCCCTGACCGGCGGCGTCCTCCTAGCCGCCGTCGACACGGCCGGCAAACCGAGCCTCGCATGGCGCGCCGAACACCTCGCCATGGACGCCAAGAACGCCACGGGCAAGCAGATCAAGAAGACAGACCGGGCCGTCCGCAAGGCCGTAAACAACGCAGTTGGAGCATAAGGAAGCATGCCAGGAACCCCCGCCACGCAGACAGACGATTCAGGGAGCACCATAGCCTCCGCACTCCCCTTGTGGCCGGCGCCCTTCGCCAGCCGCCCTGTGGATGCCACGGTCACGGTTCCTGGTTCGAAGTCGCTGACCAACCGCTACCTGGTCCTGGCGGCATTGGCCGACGGCCCAAGCAGGCTGCGGGCACCCCTGCATTCGCGGGATTCCGCGTTGATGGTCGAGGCGCTGCGCCAGCTTGGCGCCACCATCACCGAGGTTCCCGGCGATGGTCAGTACGGCCCGGATCTTGAAGTCACCCCCATCGACCCGGCGGCTGCCGCGTCGGAGACCGCCATCGACTGCGGCCTGGCTGGCACGGTCATGCGATTTGTGCCGCCGCTCGCGGCCCTCCGCAACGGTGCTTCGGTGTTCGACGGCGATCCGCACGCACGCCAACGTCCCATGGGCACCATCATCGAAGCGCTCCGGACACTCGGAGTGGACGTCAGCGCACTGGACGGGCAATCGGCGAGCTCCCTGCCGTTCAAGGTTTCCGGCACCGGCTCTGTCCGCGGTGGCCATTTGGTGATCGATGCGAGCGCTTCGTCGCAGTTCGTCTCCGCCCTGTTGCTCGTGGGTGCCCGGTTCAAAGAGGGCCTTCACCTGGAGCACGTCGGCAAGCCCGTGCCGAGCCTCGACCACATCAACATGACCGTTTCGGTCCTGCGCGGCGTCGGAGTGCAAGTGGATGACTCCGTTCCGAACCATTGGCGCGTCTCCCCAGGCACCATCCAGGCGTTCGACGTGAGGATCGAGCAGGATCTCTCCAACGCGGGTCCCTTCCTCGCTGCGGCACTCGCCACGAAGGGAACCGTCCGCATCCCCAACTGGCCGGTCAACACCACACAGGTCGGGGATCTCTGGCGGGACATCCTTGCCACCATGGGTGCCACTGTCACACTGGACAACGGCACGCTGACCGTCACTGGCGGTTCCGAGATCCTGGGCGCGGACTTCGACGAAACCAGCGAACTCGCCCCTACCGTAGCGGCATTGTGCGCCCTGGCTACCGGCCCTTCCCGGCTCACCGGCATCGCGCATTTGCGTGGACACGAAACAGACAGGCTGGCTGCGCTGGTCGCCGAAATCAACCGGCTCGGCGGCGACGCCGAGGAAACCAGCGACGGCTTGGTGATCCGGCCCGCAGCGCTGCACGCCGGCGTCGTGCACAGCTACGCGGACCACCGCATGGCCACCGCCGGCGCCATCCTGGGGCTCGCCGTCGAGGGTGTCCAGGTTGAAGACATCGCGACGACGTCCAAGACCATGCCCGAATTTCCGCAAATCTGGGCATCGATGCTCACTGCCGGCCCAGCGGCTGCGGACCCCGTTTCAACGGAGACAAGCAACTGACGATGGCTCGCGACGCACGCTCCTGGGATGAGTCCGATGTCCGGATCCGCCCCAACAAGAAGGGCACACGCCCCCGCACCAAGGACCGCCCCAGCCACGACGACGCCGTGATCGGGCGCATCATCACAGTCGACCGCGGCCGCTACACCGCGATAGTGGACGAAAGCTCGGACAACGAGCGCATCGTCATCGCGGCCCGCGCCCGGGAACTCAGGCGCTCCCCCGTGGTTCCCGGAGACTTCGTGGCCCTCGTCGGCGATGTATCCGGAGCCCCGGACACCCTCGCGCGCCTCGTGCGCGTCGAGGAGCGCAAGACGCTCCTGCGGCGAAGTGCCGATGACACGGATCCGATCGAACGGGCCGTCGTCGCCAACGCCGACCAGCTCGTGGTGGTGGTTGCGGCCGCCAACCCGGAGCCGCGGACAGGATTCATCGACCGCGCATTGGTGGCAGCGTACGACGCCGGAATCGAGCCGCTGCTGCTCGTCACCAAAGCGGATGTCAAGGATCCGACGGAACTGCTCGCCAACTATGTGAGCCTGGGTTTCCCGATCATCATCAGCCGCACGGCCGACGCGGGCGCCTCCGGCATCGACGCCCGTTCCGACGACGGCCTGTCCGCCCGCCTCGATGGTGACGCCGTCGGCCAGTTGCGGGACTACCTCGACGGCAAGGTCACCGTGCTCCTGGGCCATTCCGGCGTCGGGAAATCCACCATGGTGAACGCCCTGACCGGCGCCGAACGCGCCACGGGTGGAGTCAACGCAGTAACGGGCCGCGGACGCCACACCTCGTCCTCTGCCCTTGCGCTGAAGCTCAGCGACTCCCCGGGCGGAAGCTGGATCATCGATACGCCCGGCATCCGTTCCTTCGGCCTCGCCCACGTGAACCCTGACCGCATCCTGCATGCCTTCCCGGATCTGGAGCCCGGAACGGAAACGTGCGAGCGGGGCTGCAAGCACGATGCCTCCGCCGTTCGATGCGGACTGGATTCCTGGGTTGCCGATGGCCATGCCGGGGAGGCCGGCCCCGCCCGCCTCGCATCGCTGCGCAGGCTCCTTGGTGCCGACCCGCGCATGGAAGCCCAAGAGGCCAAGGAACTGGGTACGGTCAACTAACTCAGCGCATGCCGGGCTACGTCCCCGGCTCACCGGCGAATAGACGGTAGTTTGGAACCATGACCCAACCCGATTCGAGCTACAACGACGACCTGCGGCTGGCCCATGTCCTCGCCGACTCCGTCGATTCCCTGACAATGGAGCGGTTCAAGGCGCTGGACCTTCAGGTGGAGACCAAACCCGACCTGAGCCCAGTCACCGATGCCGACAAAGCCGCCGAGGAAGCAATCCGCGGGCAGCTCTCCCGTTCCCGCCCCCGCGACGCCGTCCTCGGCGAAGAATTCGGCAGCACGGGCCACGGCTCAAGGCGTTGGATCATCGATCCCATCGACGGGACCAAGAACTTCGTGCGCGGCGTACCCGTCTGGGCAACGCTGATCGCCCTCGTGGACGAGGGCGAAGTAGTGGTGGGGCTCGTCAGCGCTCCGGCGCTCGGCAAGCGCTGGTGGGCGGCCAAGGGCTCAGGCGCCTACATGGGCCGATCACTGGCCGCAGCCACCCGGCTGAAAGTCTCCAACGTGTCGCGGCTTGAGGACGCCTCGCTTTCCTACTCCGAGCTTTCCGAGTGGAAGCAGCACGATAAGCTCGACAACTTCCTGGGCCTGGAGAACGATGTCTGGCGCAGCCGCGCGTACGGCGATTTCTGGTCCTACTGCCTCGTGGCCGAAGGCGCCGTGGACATCGCCGCCGAGCCGGAGCTCCAGGTCTACGACATGGCCGCCTTGGTACCGATCGTGACGGAGGCCGGCGGACGCTTCACGTCCCTGGACGGCACGGATGGCCCCTTCGGCGGAAACGCCGTTGCGAGCAACTCGATCCTGCACTCCGAGGTCCTCAAGAGGCTCAACCCCGAGCTCGACGACCTCCTCTAGTCCACCCTCTTCACTGAATAAACGACGGCGGGCGCCCCTTTTTGGGGGCGTCCGCCACTCTTTCTTCGGCAGAAGGCACATTTTTCCGGCCGTGTAACAATCCGCTTAACAATCCCGGTCACATTGGAACGAGCCTTACCGGTGTCCTAGTCTCTTTACAGGTCACGAGTGCCAGCGCGAAACCCCGGTTTGCTGGCCGGCAACCCTCCATCGCGGCGGGGTGCCCCGGGTGACGACCCGGCCGGTCCGGAACGGATGCGGCAAGCGCGGACCCCCTGTACGCAGGGGTCCCTCTTGAGTGAGGTCCCATGAGCACAGCCACATTTACTTCTCCTGTTCTCCCGCAGCACCACGAATCCGGGCATCAGCACGGTGAATCCCGGACACCGGCATCGCGCCCACTGGCCGCAGTCACCGGCGCGGAGTTGCAGGCACCCCTGATCCAGGGCGGCCACATCCGCTACGCCAACCTTGACTACGGCGCCTCCGCACCTGCCCTGACCGTGGTCTCCGCGTACCTCAACGAAATCCTGCCGTACTACGCGAGTGTGCACCGCGGCGCAGGCTATGCCTCCCAAATCAGCACCTCGGTCTACGAAAACGCGCGCAACATCGTCCGTGACTTCGTCGGCGGCAGGCCGGACGATTCCGTCATTTTCACCCGTAACACCACCGATTCCCTCAACCTCCTGGCCGGCTGCTTGCCGGTCGAGGACGGCAGGCACACCGCCGAAGTCCTTTACCTGGACATCGAGCACCACGCCAACCTGCTGCCGTGGCAAGGCGTCCCCCACCGAAGCGTCGTTGCCGCGGGAACCTTGTCCGAGACCGTTGCCAACGTCCGCACGGCGCTCTCCCACGGTGGCGTCAGCCTCCTGGCGGTCACCGGTGCGTCGAACGTGACCGGCGAGATCCTGCCCATCAAGGAACTCGCTGCCTTGGCCCACGAATTCGGGGCGCGGATTGTGGTGGACGCGGCGCAACTCGCCCCGCATCGCCGCATCGATATCGCCGCCGCGGATGTTGACTACTTGGTCTTCTCGGGGCACAAGCTTTATGCACCGTTCGGCGCCGGTGTCCTGGTGGGCCGTCCCGACTGGCTCGACGCCGGCACGCCCCACCTTGCAGGTGGCGGCGCTGTCCGCGAGGCGCGCCTGGATTCCGTCAGCTGGGCCACGGGCCCGGCAAGGCACGAAGGCGGCTCACCGAACGTACTCGGCGCGGCCACCCTTGCCCGCGCCACCCAGGTCATCGCCAGCCTCGACCACGATGAATGGCACGCCCACGAGGCCGCCATCCGCTCGCACCTGGTCGAGGGCCTCAAGGAAATCGACGGCGTCACCGTGCACCAGATCTTCAGCGACACGGATCCCGAGGACACCATCGGCGTCGTGAACTTCTCGCTCCAGGGCTACGACGCCGGACTCGTTGCGGCCTATCTTGCGGCCGAACACGGCATTGGCCTGCGCGACGGACGCTTTTGCGCCCACCCGCTGCTCAAGCGCCTCGGCCTTCCCTCCGGTTCCCTGCGCGCCAGTTTCGGCGTGGGGTCGCGATTGGAAGACGCCACCCGGCTCATCGCGGGCATCCGGGCGCTCAAGAGCAATGGCCTCGGCTGGGACTACGTGGTGGATGCCGGCCGCTGGGTTCCGGCGAACGACCATCGCAGCTACCCGGAGTGGGCGCCCAACACTCCCGGGACCGCGGGCGCCGCACCCTGCAGCATCGACTGATTGCGGTAGATTCGTAGGGTATTTTTCCTGTCCTACGAAGGGAGTTCCCGCGTGTCCCCGCGACCCAAAGGCACGTCAGCCGGCCCCAAGCTCTTCGAGGAACGGCGCCTTGAACTCGGTCAGAGTTTCCAGGACGGCGGGGAGCACTATGATCGCGTGCGGCCCGGCTACCCCGCGGATTCGGCCGACTGGCTGCTACCTGTAGGCGCGCGGGACGCGGCAGACATCGGCGCCGGCACCGGAAAGTTCACCGCTCTTCTCGTCGAGCGCGGGTTGGCGGTGTCCGCAGTGGACCCCTCCACGGACATGCTCATGCAGCTGCGCAAAACGTATCCGCATGTGATCGCCTTGGAGGGCACGGCCGAGGCAACTGGACTGGCGGACTCAGCATTCGACGTCGTCAGCGTTGCCCAGGCCTGGCACTGGTGCGATCCCCTCGCCGCCAGCACCGAGATCGCCCGGATCCTTCGACCGCAGGGCGTCATCGGCTTGATCTGGAACCAGCTGGACACTTCAGTGCCCTGGGTCCATCGCTTGTCCCGAATCATGCATGCCGGCGATGTCCACAAACCGGACTTCCGGCCTGTGGTGGGCCCGGAGTTCGCCGGCCTCGAAAGCCACCTGACGCGTTGGGAGGATCCCTTGACTCCGGCGGACATCCTCGAACTCGTGAAGTCGCGCAGCTACTACCTGAGGGCGAACGACGCCACCCGGGCCAAAGTCATGGGAAATCTCCGGTGGTACCTCTTCGAACATTTGGAACATGCCGAAGACGAGGCCATCCCCTTGCCCTATCTCACGCAGAGCTGGCGGGCGCGGAAAGTCTGATCCGGCCGGTTCACGATAGGCTTGGAACCGTGAAGACCAGTGCGCCCTCCTCCTCGATCGAGGACTACGTCAAGGTCATCTACTCCTTTACGGAGTGGCAGGACAAACCCATCACGTCCTCACAGCTCGCGCAGCGGCTCGGCGTCGCCAATTCGTCCGTCTCGGAGATGGTCCGCAAGCTCAAGGACCAAGGCCTGGTTGACCACCAGCCCTACAGCGCCATTACGTTGACCGCCCAGGGAATTCAGCTTGCCTTGGGCATGGTCCGCCGGCACCGCCTGATCGAGACATACCTCGTGAGGGAGTTGGGCTACAGCTGGGATGAAGTCCACGATGAAGCCGAGATGCTCGAACACGCCGTCTCGGACACCTTCATCGATCGCATGGCCGCAAAGCTGGGTAACCCCGGACGCGATCCCCACGGTGACCCCATCCCCGCAGCGGACGGCTCAGTGACCCTCCCGCATGCGCACCGGATGATAGAGCTCGACGACGGCCATTCCGGCAAGATCACCCGGATCAGCGACGAAAACCCGGAGCTGCTGCGCTACCTGTCCGCCGAAGAAATCGACCTCGATGCCAGCATCCAGGTGATTGGACGCAAACCGTTCGGCGGTGCGCTGGTGGTCCGGATCGGAAAAGGCCCGGGCAGCCGCGACTACGATCTCGCCGATGAGGTCGCCTCGGCATTGTGGGTAGCCACCGACGTCGAACACGAAGGCTGCGTCCTCGCGGAACGCTGACGAAGCCGTGTTTTAGAAGGCGTGTTTTAGAAGGCGCTGTTCAGGCGCGCTGGGCGGCCGTCCCGCCGTCGTCGGGCGCTGGGCCTTCCGGGGAGTCCACCACTGCAGCGCCCAGCACCGGGTTCCGGATCCCGACGGCGGATGCCGCCGCCCCGAGGAAGAACAGCACCGCGGTGACCACCACGGCATTCATGAGGCCTTGGCGGCTGAAGACCGGACCGATGATGAGCCCGGCAAAAGCGATGCAGATCAAGCCCGCGATACGGGCCACGGCGTTGTTCACCGCGGAGCCGATCCCGGCCTCCTCCGTGGGTACCGCGCCGAGGATAGCAGCGGTGAGGGGCGCCACCAAGGTGCTGAGGCCGATCCCGAAGACGATCTGCCCGGGCAGCACTTGCGTCCAGTAGTTCAGGGGCTCCTGGACGGCCAGGGTCATGAGAAAACCGATTCCGCAGATGAACGGTCCGGCCGTCATGAACCACCGCGGACCGTACTTTCCGGCCAGTCCACCGAAGAATGAGGCCGTGAGCATCAGGAGGACTGTCGCGGGAAGCAACGCGATCCCCGCAGTGGTCGCCTTCATTCCTCCCACTTGCTGCAAGTAGATGCCTACGGCGAAGAAGCCGAGCGACAAGGCGCCGTAAATGGCCAGTGTGGCGATGTTTCCCCAACCGAAATTGCGGATGCCGAAGAGCCGCAGGGGCAACATCGGTTCCTGGGTCCTGGCTTCGTGGACAAGGAAGAGGACCAGGCCGACGGCTCCGACAGCGAGCGGCATCCAGACCACCATGTTCCCCCAGCCCATGCGCCCTTGTTCAATGAACGCGTAGACCGGGCCACCGAGTCCCACCATGGCCAGGAACGCGCCGAGGTAGTCGATCTTCTTGCTCGTGTCCGTCGCGGCATCGGACTTCCGCAATCCGGCGAGGATCGGCCAGACGGCGACGGCCGGAATGACATTGATAAAGAAGATGACGCGCCAGGACAGCAGATCGACCGATGCGCCGCCGATCAGCGGGGCGACGATAGCGGCCGCGCTGGTCCAACCGGACCATTGGCCGATTGCCTTCGACTGCGCGGGCCCGGAGAAGAACGTGACGATCATCGCGAGCGAACTCGGGACTAGCAGGGCACCGGCGATCCCCTGGAGGGCCCGCGATACCACCAACACCTCCCCGTTCCAGGCAAGACCGCACGTGACGGAGGTGAGGGTGAAGCCGGCGAGTCCCCATTCCAGGATGCGCGCGCGGCCGAAGTGGTCGGACAAGGATCCGGCGACCAGGATCAGCGCGCCCAGGGTCAAAAGGTAGGCATCCACCACCCATTGCTGGATGACAAGGCCACCACCCAACTCGCGGCCAATTGCCGGGAGTGCGAGGTTCACCACGAAGCCATCCAAAATGGCGATGAAGGAAGCCACAATAGCCACAACAAGGACCCGCCTTTGCAGCGGAGTGCTTGGCAGCAGGGCCGCTGCGTCGGTCATGAGCACAGCCTACGCCTGCTAGAACCCTGTCGCCCGGATTCCTGCGGATCCTGTCACGGCGATAGTCCCGTATCGTTGAATGGTGATTAGCAGACGTGACGCCGCATTGGCCCTTGATATCTCGATGGAAATGGCCCAACGCCACGGCATCCCCTCCCGGCTTTCACAAGCCGAGCTGAACGAGCTGCAAGACAATCCACCTCAGTGGCTCGTCCAATCCCGCGCCAACCGCACCGGCAAGCGTCCTGTGTGGGTGCACCTGAGCTGCGTCGTGTGCGGTTACACCGAAGCTGCGCGTCCCAAGAAATGGTGGCCGGAGTTCACCTACGTTTTCTGTGGTCACCACCGGAATAGCGAGGTCCCCGGAATCCTGCCCGGCGAGGTCCGCAGCGAGTACGAAGGAATCGGCTCGCGCTTCGTTGGCGTTGTGGACGTCCCGGCTTCCGAAGCCTAGTTCCTTGGGCGTTCAGCGGCCGGTTGCTTTCGCCTGAAACAGGCGTAGCTTACAAGGAGAGGGCCTTTCAGGACCCTCTTTGCAGGATCTGCAGGGAAGATCCGTAGTTAGGGAGCATGACATGCCTGACAAAGCGCCTCACCAGCACGAGACGAAGAAGAGTATCAAGTCCATCAAGGAGAAACGGGCAGTGAAGCGTGCCAAGCACGAATCCGATGCCGCTGTAGATCCCGTGGCCCATTTGAGGATGAGGAAGAAGTAGCAAAAAGCCGGAGCCTTGGCCCCGGCTTTTTAGCGGACTGGTTCCGTCATGGCTGCGGCTCCTCACGAATCCGCGTCGGTCATTTCGCTGGGCACGGCCACTATCGCGTGGATTTTGCCGTCGCGCAGGACCGTCAGGAGGAACGGCTCCCCTATGGCCTGCGAAAACAGGAGTTTCTGAAGGCTCTCGGCACTGGATACGGCCCGCGACTGTGCACTGAGGACCAGGTCGCCCGCGAGCAGTCCCGCCCGCTCCGCGGGAGATCCGGCGATGACTTCCACCACCCGGAGCGCTTCCTTCTGGCCTGTCCGGATCACCGCACTCGCGTCCAGCGGAATAGGGGTGCTCACCAACCCAAGGTATGCCCGGCGGACACGGCCGTCCTTCAGCAGGGCGGCAATGATCCGTTGAGTGGTGGTGTTGATGGGCACTGCGAGTCCGAGCCCCAAACCTGCCACAGCGGTGTTGATTCCCACAATCCGCCCCCTGGTGTCGGCCAGGGCTCCCCCTGAATTGCCCGGGTTCAACGCTGCGTCGGTCTGGATGACGTCCTCGATGACCCTGCTGTGCCGGCCGGACCTAACCGGGATGGAACGTCCAAGTCCGCTGACGACGCCCGCGGTCACTGATCCTGCCAGCCCCAGCGGGTTACCGACGGCGATCACCAATTGGCCGACGTGCAGTGACTCCGCGTTGCCCAAGATGGCGGGCAGCGGCGTGTGGTGCCCGCGGACGATGGCGAGATCGGACAAGGGATCCGCACCGACGAGTTCGACGTCGGAATGGGTTCCGTCGGCGAATATTGCCCGCCCCGAGCGGAGGCCTGAGACCACATGGGCGTTGGTCAGCATATAGCCGTCGCCCGTGAACACCACGGCCGACCCACTTCCGATCCTGACCTGGCCGTTCCTGCGGGCGCTGCTCATCTCCAATGCTGCAACATGCGGCGTGACCGTCTCTGCGACGTGCATCACTGTCCGCGAGTAGGCGTCCAAGGCTTCGTCGTCCGACGGGGCGTCAGGGATGTCCTCGGGAAATGTCTGTTCCGGCAACGTACTCATCGTGCACCTCCTGTAACCGGTGGTGTCTATATCAACGAATACACTGCTCCGGTTAGTCCGTTCCGGCCTACGCCGTGGGTGAACTCTGTCACGGCACTAATGAATGGGAAACCGGCCCCTCAGCAGCTAACCCAACAACGCCTAACCCCATAACGCCTTTCGCAGCAGCGCCTTAAGCTGTGCGGCTTCCCGGTCGTCCAGCGCCGCCAGCACTTCGGATTCCGCGTGCCGGGCTGCAATGGCTGCTTGGGCGAGCAATTGGCTCCCCTTCGACGTTGCCGTCACTGTCTTGGCCCTTCGGTCCTGCTTGCCTGGGGCCCTGGCCACCAGTTTCCGCTTTTCAAGTTCGTCCACCAAGGCGACGATCTGGCTGGGGTCAAGGCTGAGGAAGTCCGCCAACTCCCGCTGGGTAGGCTCCAGCCCGCTGTCGGCCAGGATCAACACCGAATAGGACCTCTCCTTCAAGTCGAACTCAGCAAGCGCCCGGTTGTTCACGACCGAGCCGCTTGCATGGAGCTTGGCCAGCAGGAAACCCACATCCTGGCTGATAGGCGCGGCGACCAGCCGGTCCTTCGTGGCAGCCTGTTGCTCGTCCTGCGCCTCGATCGTCATAACAAACTCCAATAATCTTCAAAATCAATCGTTGACATTTTCAACGATACGTATTTTCATGGATACAGAACAGCATCCCACGCCGAAGGCCTGGATGCACAGGGATCGAGCAAAGGAGCAGCGATGAGCCTGTCAGGAAAAGTAGCAATTGTGACCGGAAGCGGACGCGGCCTGGGGCTCGCCTACGCCCGGGAACTCGCCCGCCAAGGCGCGGCGGTGGTCATCAACGACGTCGACGCCGAGGTGGCCGGCGAAGCGGTCCGGACCATCGAGGCCGACGGCGGCCGGGCAGTCGCCGTCGTCGCTCCCGTAGGCAGCACAGAAGCGGCGAAGCAGCTGGTGGAAGCGGCTGTCACGGAATTCGGCCGCCTGGATATCCTGGTCACCAACGCCGGCATCCTGCGGGACAAGAGCCTTCTGAAGATGACGGACGAAGACTTCGACCTGGTCATCAACGTCCACCTCCGCGGCACCTTCACGTGCGCCCGCGAGGCATTTGGCTACTTCAAGGAGAACGGGATCGCCGGCCGCATCATCGCCATCGGCTCCCCGAGCGGGCAGCGCGGCAACTTCGGCCAGTCCAACTACGCCGCAGCGAAGGCCGGAATCGTGGGCATGGTCCGGACCTGGGCGCTGGAAATGAAGAAGGCCGGCGTCACTGCCAATGCCGTGATTCCGGTAGCCGCGACGGCGATGACCAAGACTATCCCGTACTTCCGGAAAGCAGTGGAGGCGGACGAACGCGGCGAGGCCATGCCGCACTTCTTCCGCCACGAGCTTGGCTTTGGAACGGCCGACGACGTCTCCGGGCTCATTGCCTTCCTCGCCTCCGACGAGGCGGCCGGCATTACCGGCCAAGCCATCGGCGCCGGTGGAGACCGCCTCCAGCTCTGGACCCACCCCGAAGCCGCGGCGACCGCCTACCGCGAGGGCGGCTGGGGTTACCAGGACCTCGTGGAGAACTTCGGCCCGTTGTTCAGCGACAAGCTTCAGACCGTCGGCGAGGAATTCCTGGCGCTCCCCGCGGAACTGCAGCCTGAGGCCGCCGCCTCACAGGTCCGCTGACATGCCCGCACCCCAGCGCTACGAACCCGGCATCGACGTCTCGAAACTTGAAGCGATCGATATGCACGTCCATCTCGAAGTGGACGGCCACGGCCACGAATCCCTGCCACCGGCCCTGACGGAGGCCTCTGCCAAGTACTTCAAGGCCGAGGACCGCACGCCCTCGCTGGACCGCATCGCCGAGGTCTACCGCGAACTGAACATGGCCGCCGTCGTCTTCACCGTGGACGCCCGCACCCAGCTCAAGCACGCGCCCAACAGCATTCCCGAACTGATCGCGGGAGCCGCAAGGAACAACGACGTGCTGATCCCGTTCGGCAGCGTGGATCCTCGCACCGGCACCGAGGCCATCCAGGGCGCCAAGTACCAGGCGATCGACCTAGGCGCCCGCGGCTTCAAGTTCCACCCCAGCCTGCAGGGTTTCGACCCCTCCAACGAACAGTTCTACCCGCTCTGGGAGACACTGCAGGAACTGGGCCTGCCAGCCATCTTCCACACCGGCCAGAACGGCATGGGCGCCGGCCTGCCCGGCGGCTACGGCATCAAGCTGGCCTACTCCAACCCGCTCCTGCTCGACGCCGTAGCCGCCGACTTCCCGGGCCTGCAGATCATCATGGCCCACCCCTCGGTTCCCTGGCAGGATGAAGCCAACTCCATCGCCACGCACAAGTCGAACGTGTTCATCGATCTCTCCGGCTGGTCCCCCAAGTACTTCCCCGAGTCACTGGTGCGCATGTCCAACTCGGTGCTGCAGGACAAAGTCCTCTTCGGCACGGACTTCCCGCTCATCACGCCGCAGAAATGGCTGGCCGCCTTCGCTGACCTCCCGCTCAAGGACGAGGTCCGTCCCAAGATCCTCAAGCACAACGCCGTGCGCATGCTCGGGCTGGGAGGCTGACTTGAGCTTTGACACCCCCGTGGAGACCGCGGTTGCGGAACGCCTCTACAACGACTGCGACTACTACGACGCGGAGTCCCTCCTCACCGAGGACGAGCGCCGGGTCCTGCACCGACTGCGGGATTTCCTGGACCGCGAAGCGAAGCCGCTGCTGGCCGACTACTGGGAGCGGGGCGAGTTCCCCGACAAGTTGGTCCAGCCGCTCATCGAACTGGACCTCATGGAACCGGCCGAACTCAGGGGCCTCGGGCCAAGGAGCAACCCGGCGCGCGGGATCTACCAGGGCTTCAGGATCTTCGAGCTCGCCCGCACGGACGCTTCGCTCGCTACCTGGTACACGGCCCAGGCCGGCCTCTTCCGCACCGCCATCCGCGTAGGTGCTTCGGCAGAACAACAAGCCGAGTGGATGCCGCGCGTGGTCGATTTCTCGCTCAAGGGCGTCTTCTCCTTGACCGAACCGGAATCCGGATCGGACATTGCCGGCGGGCTCTCCACAAGGGCCCACCGCGAGGGCGATACCTGGGTGCTCGATGGTGCCAAGCGCTGGATCGGGGGCGCTTCGACGGCGGATGTCCTCGCTGTGTTCGCACGGGACGTGGGCGACGGACAGGTCAAGGCGTTCCTCGTGGACCGCGAAGCCTCCGGGGTGGCCTTGGAGAAGATCCACCGGAAGACCTCCCTGCGGATGATGCAAAACTCCCACATCACCCTCGACGGCGTCAGGGTCCCCGAATCCATGCGCCTGCACAACGTGAATTCCTTCAGGGATGTAGCGGCGATGCTCCGGGCCATGCGCTCGGACGTCGCCTGGATTGCCACCGGCATCCAGGCCGGCGCCTTCGAAGCAGCCCGCCGGTACGTCCGCGAGCGCCACCAGTTCGGCCGCCCTTTGGGTTCCTTCCAGCTGGTGCAGGAAAAGCTGGCCCGCATGCTCGGCAACCTCACGGCAAGCCTGTCCCTCGTGGTCAGGCTGACCGAACAGCAGGCCCGCGGGGTCTACCGCGACCAGGACTCCGCCTTGGCGAAAATGCA
This sequence comes from Arthrobacter sp. NPDC058127, assembly GCF_042884555.1. NCBI lineage: Bacteria > Bacillati > Actinomycetota > Actinomycetes > Micrococcales > Micrococcaceae > Arthrobacter > Arthrobacter sp. NPDC058127. The sequence continues at coordinate 151,872 of NZ_JBHVTT010000003.1, forward strand.
GAGCTGCCTGGCGATGCGGGAGACAGTCGCGCTTGCCCGGGAGCTGGCAGGCGGCAACGGAATCACGCTCGAGAGTGATGTTGCCCGGTTCCATGCCGACGCCGAAGCCGTCTACTCCTACGAAGGAACACACGAAATCAACGCCCTGATCGTCGGGCGCGCACTCACGGGCGAAAGCGCCTTCGCCCGCTAACCCCAAAACCACCACAGGAGGCAACCATGCCAAATCTCGTCGTCGACTTCGACAAACTGCTCACCCTCCCCGGAACCGATCTCGGCGTCACCGAATACCGCGAAATTACCCAGGAACAAATCAACAAGTTCGCTGACGCCACCGGAGACGATCAGTGGATCCACGTCGATCCGGAACGCGCCAAAGACGGCCCGTTCGGCGCCCCGATCGCCCACGGCTTCCTCACGCTCTCGCTCATCATCCCGTTCTGGGGCGAGCTGTTCGACGTCGAAGGCGTCACCACCAAAGTGAACTACGGCCTGGACAAGGTCCGTTTCACGTCCCCGGTCAAGGTGGGCGCGCGGATCCGCATGCAAGCCACCATCGCCGAAGTCACCGAGGTCAAGGGCGGCGCCCAGATCAAGGTCTCCAACACCATCGAGATCGAAGGCCAGGAACGCCCCGCGGTCGTGGCCGAATTCCTCGCCCGCTTCTACAAATAGCCCGCTTCTACAAATAGCCCGCTTCTGCGGGCACTCCCCCACCCTCTGCTTTAAGGAACAACGATGTCCCAAATATCGCAGCTTCAATCCATGGACGTGGCCACCAAACGCAAGGAAGCACGCACCGTCATTGCTTCCAGCTACCTGGGCAGCACCATCGAATACTACGACTTCCTGCTCTATGCCACAGCCGCGGCCGTGGTCTTCCCCAAGGTCTTCTTTTCGGGAATGGACGACTGGGTTGGCGTCGTGGCAGCCTACGGAACTTTCGCCGCAGGATACGTAGCTCGCCCGTTGGGTGGAGTCATCTTCGGGCACTTCGGCGACAAGCTGGGTCGCAAGGGAATGCTCATCGTCTCCATGTTGGTCATGGGCTTGGCTTCGGCACTGATCGGCCTGGTCCCCGGCGCCTCGGTGGCCGGTCCGTGGGGCGCAGTGATGCTCGTTGTGCTCCGCGTTTTCCAGGGCATCGCCGTGGGCGGCGAGTGGGGCGGGGCCGCCTTGATGGCGTTGGAGCATTCGGAATCGGGGAAGCGCGGGTTCGCGGCCTCGTTCGTGAATGCCGGAGCTCCGTCGGGCGCCGTGCTCGGCACCCTCATCATGGGCGCCTTCTCTGCCCTGCCAAACTCCCAGTTCCTTGCCTGGGGCTGGCGTGTTCCATTCCTGCTCTCGTTTGTCCTGCTGGCAGTGGGCATGTTCGTCCGGCTAAAGGTTTCGGAGAGCCCCATCTTCCAAGCCGCCATTGAGCAGGAAAGGATCGCAAAGCAGGAGAGGGCGGCCCGGAACACTGACGACCGATCCATCGCGAAGCCCGTCATGCCGCTCCTCCAGGTGCTCCGCCGGCCCAAGACCTTGATCTTCACCATGCTCGCCGGGGCCGCCGGCTTTGCCCTCCAAGTAGTGCTGGCAACCTTCGCGGTCACCTTCGCCGTCTCGAAGGGCGCCGACCGCCAGGGGGTGCTGTACGCCTTCGCCGCCGCTTCTTTCATTTCCATCGCCTTCGTGGTCCTTGGCGGCAGGCTCTCCGACAAACTGGGCCGGAGGCCCGTGATGATCGGCGGGCTCGTACTCTTCATCGCCTATCTGATCCCGATGTTCCAGTTGTTGTCCTCGAACAACATCCTCCTGGTCTTCGTCGCCTTCACCGTCGGCCTGATGATCCACTCAACGCTCTTCGGGCCACTGGCCGCATTCGTGTCCGAGCAGTTCGGCACCACCTCCCGCTACACGGGAGCCTCACTCGGTTACCAGCTCGCGACGCTACTCGGCGCGGGATTCACGCCGGGGATCGTGGCCCAGATCTTCAAGGACTCGGGCCAGAACACAGGCTCGGTGGTGTTCTACCTGGCTGCGATGTCCGTCGTCTCCATCATCTTCATCCTGTTGACCCGGGAACCGAAGAACAACGATTTGCAGGCCGTCCGGCCTTGAGGCCGGGAAGGGTCTAGCTTGGGAATAAGAAAGGACCGCCATGGAGAATTTTGGCATCGGTTCGTGGTTGCAGCGTCGCCGCCCGAAGTCCGGAAGCAAGATTGCGCTGATCTCCGGAAATCGCCAACTCAGCTATGAGGAATTTGCCGAACGATCGGACAGGCTCGCCAACGCCCTCAAAGCGGGAGGGGTTGCCAAAGGCGACAGGGTTGCTTATCTCGGTGACAACCATCCCGCTTTCCTGGAAACGCTTTTCGCTTGCGGGCAGCTCGGGGCGATCTTCGTACCCCTCAACACGCGGTTGGCGCCCCCGGAGATCAACTTCCAGCTTGAGGACTGCGGAGCCGTTGCGCTGATCCACTCAGCGAGCCTCAACGGCCTCGCGGCCAGCGGCGCGGAAGGCACCCGCGTGGGCCGGCGCGTCGTCGTCGACGATTCCTTCCCGGGCGAGGGCACCGCTGCCTTCAGTGGCGCCGTAAGTGAGACCCCGACGTCGGCGGAAGACTACGAGGACGTCGTCGCCTCCGGGGCACCCCTGCATCTGGACGAGGAAGTCGAGCTCGATGACGGCGCCATGATCCTCTACACGTCCGGAACAACGGGACGCCCCAAGGGTGCGCTCCTGACCCACGGCAACATCACCTGGAACTGCATCAACGTGATTGTCGACTTCGATTTCTCCTCCAGCGACGTGGCCCTCATGATCTCGCCGATGTTCCACGTCGCTTCACTCGCCATGGGGGTATTGCCAACGCTCCTCAAGGGCGGAACTGTCGTCCTGGAGTCGAGGTTCGACCCCCAACGCACCCTGGAGCTCATCGAGCAGCACCGGGCCACCACCATCAGCGGGGTGCCCACCACCTACCAGATGCTGTGCGAGAATCCGGCCTGGCCGACGTCGGACCTTAGCTCCCTCAACAAGCTGACCTGCGGCGGATCGGCAGTTCCGACGCGCGTCCTGGAAGCGTACGAGGCGCGCGGACTGCGCTTCTCCAACGGCTACGGAATGACGGAGACGGCGCCCGGCGCCACCACGCTGCCGTCCGCCAGGTCCCGGGACAAGGCGGGCTCTTCCGGACTACCGCATTTCTTCAGCGACGTCCGGATCGCCGACGTCGCCGGAGGCCTTGCCCAGCAGGGCACGGTGGGCGAAATCCAGATCAAAGGCCCCAACGTCATCCACGAATACTGGAACCGGCCCGACGCCACTGCCGAATCATATGAAGACGGCGGCTGGTTCAAGTCCGGAGACATGGGCTACAAGGACGCAGACGGATTCATCTTCGTCTCGGACAGGCTCAAGGACATGATCATCTCGGGCGGCGAGAACATCTACCCCGCCGAGGTGGAACAAGCAATCAGCGAACTCGACGCCGTGGGCAGCGTGGCAGTCATCGGCGTGCCGGATGAGAAGTGGGGAGAAGTGCCACGCGCCGTGGTGGTGCTCCGCGAGGGCGCCTTCTTGACCGAGGACGAACTCAAGGAACACCTGACCGGGAAACTGGCCCGTTACAAGATCCCGAAAACTGTGGCGTTCGTGGGCGATATGCCGCGAACGGCCAGTGGAAAGATCCGCAAGAGCGAGCTCCGCCGGAGCACCGTTTCCTGAGGGATCCGCTTACAGGGTGCCTGGCACTTGTTAATAAGCACCCTCGGCGGCACGGCACGGTTGTCTCGCAGGAATACCCGAAAACGAGTAATAACTACTCAAGACAACAACGGCCCGGAGTCCTATCGTGTCGGAGAGCGTCCATGCCAAACAGATGGGCGGATCGCCACGACTGGGCTCAGACCGGCGAGGGGCCGCAGCCAAAAAGCAAGGGGGCTTGCTGAATGGACTACCCACATTCCAAAAACCGGGGTCGGTGTATCGCCTACGCAATCCATCAGGAGAAAGACTGACTCCTCACCGGGCCTGTCCTCCCAGCGTGGGCCGACGGAGCGAGGGCCTTTCGTAGCACAACGCAGCACCCAGCCAACGGGCTGAGATTGGGGCGAACGTGGACGGGCAACAATGGATTTGGGTCGTGATGGTCCTTGTCGGGGCCGCACTGGTAGCCGTCGTGATGGTCTTTGGACACCAGCGACGAAGGCTGGTTGATCGCAAACCCGGCACCAAACATCCCGGCGGGGAACCCGGAAGCCCCCCGAACGGCGTCGACAGCTCGGATGACGAGCCGGCAGCCCGGAGTCCGAACCACTGAGACCAGGCTGGAGTGGCGAAACCCCGCACGGGACCACCAACCCAGACAAAGAAAAACACCCCGGTCAGAGACCGGGGTGTTACCGATGAGTCGAGTCATCCGTGAAGGATGTCTCGACTCATCACAAAAAGTGGAGATGGGGGGAATTGAACCCCCGTCCGATGTCGTGTTGTCAGGGCTTCTCCGGGCGCAGTTCGCGTCGGATTTTCTCGGCCCCAGCTATCCTGCGAACAAGTAGCTGATCCGGGCCCAGTCATCTAAGAGTCCCGCTCGCCTCGATGACGAAGGCAAGCAGCAGTGGCTATCTAAATGACGCCAGGATCCGGGGCAATAGCAACCTCGGGCTGACGGACTGTCTTACTGCTTAGGCAGCAAGAGCGAAGTCAGTGCGCTTAGAATTGGCACTTATTGGTTTGCAGACAGCGTTTACGAGATAATTCTGCATCCTCGGCCCGCTTCACCTGTCGCGACTAACATCGTCGAAACCGATCATCCCCGTATTTTGTTATCAATCCCCGCAGACGAAGCCCGCCCTAAAGCGACCGCCTAAAACCTGCCGGGTTAATCATCATAACGCATCGCGGCGCCCGGACATTCCGGGACACACTTCGACTGCCGAACGTATCCGCCGAACTCAGCGGCGGTTGCGCTCACGCAGTTCCCTCAGGGATTCGCGCTTGTCCTGCTGCTCGCGCAAGGTCTGGCGCTTGTCGTAATCCTTCTTGCCTCGAGCCAAGGCAATCTCTACTTTGGCTCGTCCGTCCAGGAAGTACAGCTGGAGCGGCACTACTGTCAGCCCGGTCTCGCGGATCTTGCCGGAGATCTTGTTGAGCTCCTCGCGGTGGAGCAGCAGCTTCCGACGGCGGCGCGCCGCGTGGTTGGTCCAGCTCCCCTGGTTGTACTCAGGGATATGGATGCCCTCCATCCACAACTCGTCATTGTAGAAGGTGCAGAAGCCATCGACCATGGACGCATGGCCTTCACGCAGGGACTTTACTTCGGTTCCCATGAGGGCAATGCCGGCCTCATAGGTATCCAATATGTGGTAGTCATGCCGAGCCTTGCGATTGGTGGCCACTACCTTACGGCCACTTTCCTTGGGCACGGTAGAACTCCTTGGTTGTCGAAGAATCACACTAGTCTACGCCAGCAGAACCTTGTCGTGTGGGCTATAGAAGGTTCATCGGGTCAACAGCCTGCCCGTTCACCCAGGTTTCAAAGTGCACATGGCAGCCGGTGGAGTTACCCGTGGTACCCGAATATGCAATGAGCTGGCCTTGACTCACCTGCTGCCCGGAAGAAACCACCACGCTGGTGTTGTGGTAGTAAACCGTAGTCAGGGAATCTCCATTGATGACTCCGTGCGATATCTTGACACGGTTGCCACCACCATCGTTGCCCCAGCCTGCCGAAAACACGGTGCCGGCTGCGGCTGCGTATACGGGCGTTCCGCAAGGGGCACCGAAGTCGATGCCCGTGTGCATGTAACCGCCCTGGCCGTAGAAATCGATGGTTCCGGGCGGCGTCGCGCGCCAACCGAACCCTGAAGTGATGGGAATGTTCCCAGGTACCGGGTGGATCAAGCCGAAGTTGCCGCGCGGATTGCTCACCGGCGGGACGTAGGGCTGCGGGGCCTGGCCCTGCGCCTGGGCGGCGGCTGCAGCGGCTGCGGCCAGCCGCTGTTGTTCGGCCAACCATGCTTCGCGCAGCTTGCGGTCCCGCTCCGAGATTTCCGCGGCGACGGCGTCCTGCATCGACTTCACTTGCTGGAGCTGGGCCTGGATTCCGGGCTTGGCCGCTTGAAGTTGGGCGTTGAGACGGGTGGTGTCGGAGATGAGCTTGTCCACCTGTGCCTTCTTGGCAGCGGCGTCATCGCGGGCTACCTTTTCACGCTCAAGTGCCGCGTCCGCTTTCGCCTTGAGATCGCGGATTTCCTGCTCGACGGCGGCGAGCCGGGCCTGCGAGTTCACGTTCGTCGCGCTCTGCTGCGTCAGTTTCGTCATCGCGGCGTTCTGGCTGCGCATCGCCTGGTTGGCGAGGTCCATGGTTTCCGTGAGGTTGCCGCCGTCGTTCGATCCGAACAACAAGGCAACGTTCGTGGGAACGCCGCCGGATTTATATGCCTGCGCCGCGATCTGACCGATGAGCTTCTTGGTATCCGTAATCTTTTGCTTGTCGTTTTCCAGCTGCTGGGTGATCTGGGCTTTACTCTGCTGAGCCAGATCCACGCGCGCCGCCAGGGCATCAGCTTCCTTCACCGCAGTAGCAACCCTGCCCTGGGCTTCGAGAAGTGCCTGCTGCGCTCCCGGAAGCTGTCCTTGGTACACCACAAGGTCGCCAGCCGCCTTGGCGATATTGGCATCAACGAATTCCAGCGACTGCTGCACGCGCGCCGATTCCGCGTTGAGGGCGGCCTGTTGGTCATCGAGGTCATCCGCGTGTGCCACGGGCGCTGTTCCAAAACTCGCAGCCAGCACGATGGCAAGCACAGAGCCGGCAACCTTGGCACGGCCACTAACCATGCGCATCCGCATGGCAGCGTGGTACTTCCGGGGCATCGGCTGTCCTGTTCGCTCGGGATCAGTGCTCTTCATGGCTACACCTTGAGATATCGACGGAGGGTCAGGAGTGAAGAGATCCCGGCCAGGCCGCCGCCCAACGCTATCAGGACCGGAGCAATCACGAGTACCTGGGTCGAGGAAATAAACGGAGTGTTCAGGAACTGCTGCGACAAGTCTCCATTGAGCCAGAACTGGGCCACCAGCCACAGGGTGCCGGAGGCCAGGATTGCGCCCACGACGGCGGCGATGACGCCTTCGAGGATGAACGGCAGTTGGATGACGGTCTTCGATGCACCAACGAGGCGCATGATGCCTGTCTCCCGCCGCCTGCTGAACGCGGACAATCTGATGGTTGTGGTGATGAGCAGGACGGCGCAGAAGATCATGACTCCGGCGACCACCATTGCCGCCACGGAGGCGCCGTTCATCCACTCAAAGATTCGTTCAAGGACCTGGCGCTGGTCGCTCACGGTCTCCACCCCGGCCTGGGACGAGAATGTCTCGCTGATGATCTGGTACTTCTGGGGGTCCTTCATATTGATCCGGAAAGACGAAGGAAGCTGGTCCTGGGTTACCGAATCAACAATCGGAGAGTTGGAGAACTGTTCCTTGAAGTGTTTGAACGCATCGGCTTGTGACTCGAACTGGTAATCGTTGATGTACTGCTTGACCGCCGGCGAATCGAGCATCTTCGCGAGGTTGTCCTGCTGCTCTTTGGTGACAGCGCCCGAAGCGCATCCGGTCGATGTCGAGGAGTCGTTGCAGAGGAAGATGGCAACCTGGACTTTGTCGTACCAGTAACCCTTCATCTGGTTGATCTGCATCTGCAGCATGCCGGCCGCGCCGACGAAGGTGAGGGAGACAAAAGTCACCAGGACGACGGAAATCACCATGGACAGGTTCCGGCGCAGGCCGCTTCCGATCTCGCCCAGGATAAAAGCGAGCCTCACTGCTGGACCCCCTGCGCGCGGTCTATTTCCGCATCGCTCGCGTCCTTCATTCGCCGGGACTCTCCGACCACCGGAATCATCGAAGTGTAGAGGGCCTTTGCCTCATCACGGACCACGACTCCGTTCCGGAGCTCTACCACGCGCTTGCGCATCTCGTTCACAATGTCGTCGTCGTGCGTTGCCATGACCACAGTCGTGCCGTTCTGGTTGATCTTGTCGAGCACGCCCATGATGCCCATCGAAGTAATGGGGTCCAGGTTTCCGGTGGGTTCGTCAGCCAGCAGGATACCTGGGCGGTTGACCACGGCGCGGGCGATGGCCACGCGCTGCTGCTCACCACCGGACAATTCATGGGGCATGCGGCGTTCCTTGCCCTCAAGCCCGACAGTCTTCAGCACTTCCGGAACTGTCTCCCGGATGATGCTCCGGCTTTTGCCGATCACCTGCATGGCGAAGGCCACGTTGGCGAAGACATTCTTCTGCGGCAGCAAGCGGAAGTCCTGGAAAACGACGCCGATTCCACGGCGAAGCTTGGGGACCCGCCAGCTTGAAATGTTGGCTACGTTCTGGCCTGCGACGTAGACCGAACCGGATGTTGCCCGGTCTTCCTTCAGAATGAGTCGTAGAAACGTCGACTTGCCGGAGCCCGAGGCCCCGACGAGGAAGGTGAATTCTCCACGGTCAATCTCAAGGTTGACAGCATCCAGCGCCGGACGGGCATTGGGGTCGTAGACCTTGGTGACATTCTCAAATCGGATCATGACTCTTCAGAACCCCGCCGGACATGCCACGTTCGGCCAGTCCAACCGCCAGCGCACGGGCTTTCGTTGGGGGAAGTTGAGCGCCGGCTCTTCGACTATACGCACGCTCTGCGATGGAATCGCGGGCTTGGTACGGTGTGTCGCTCAATCAGCGCAGGCGCCGTTACCCTTCGGCGTTCCGGTTTCCCGTGCGCCAACGAATGCCCGCGTCGATGAAGTCGTCGATGTCGCCGTCGAACACCGCTGACGTGTTGCCCACTTCGTGTTCAGTCCGCAAATCCTTGACCATCTGGTACGGATTGAGCACGTACGAACGCATCTGGTCGCCCCACGATGCCTTCACGTCACCTGCGAATGCCTTCTTCTCAGCATCTTCCTGCTCCTTTTTCAGGAGGAGGAGCCGCGATTGCAGCACGCGCATTGCGGCTGCGCGGTTCTGCAGCTGGGACTTCTCATTCTGCATGGAGACGACGATCCCCGTGGGGATGTGGGTCAACCGTACTGCGGAGTCGGTCGTGTTGACGGATTGCCCGCCAGGACCGGAAGAACGGAAAACATCGACGCGGATCTCATTGTCCGGAATGTCGATCGAGTCGGTCTGCTCAATGAGCGGGATGACCTCGACGGCGGCAAAAGACGTTTGCCGGCGCCCTTGGTTGTCGAAGGGGCTGATGCGGACAAGCCGATGCGTCCCGGCTTCGACACTGAGGGTACCGAAAGCGTACGGCGCCTTGACCTCGAAAGTGGCCGATTTGAGGCCGGCCTCTTCGGCGTACGAGGTGTCCATCACGGTCGTCGGGTAGCCATGGCGTTCCGCCCAGCGCAAGTACATGCGCATGAGCATTTCGGCGAAGTCTGCCGCGTCAACACCGCCGGCGCCCGCACGAATCGTGACGACGGCTTCACGTTCGTCGTATTCGCCCGAGAGCAGGGTTACCACTTCAAGTTCCTTGAGGGCCTTGCGGATTGATTCGAGTTCCGTGGCGGCTTCGACCATGGAGTCGTCGTCGTCCTCGTCCTGGCCGAGTTCGACAAGAACCTCGAGATCGTCGATGCGGCCCGTCAGCCTGTTCAACCGTTCAAGTTCCGACTGCCGGTGGGACAACTTGGACGTAATGACCTGCGCGGAGGCTGGATCGTCCCAGAGATTCGGTTCACCAGCTTGCTCGCTCAGTTCTTCGATCTCTTCCTTGAGCTTCTCGACGTCGGAAACCTGTTCGATGGAGCGGTAGGTGGAGCGAAGCGCGCGGATTTCTGCGGGAAAGTCAATCTGAGCCATGGTTGTTCCAGAGTACGCCATCCGCTGGCGGCCTTGGCACGGGGCTGGACGTGTGACGCTTGGAATTCAGCGGGTCAGCCGGGAACGTGCGGTGGACCGCGCTTCGATCGGAACACCGCTGGGAAGCAGAAAGCTGACCACGGGCGGATGGGCAACCGCGCTCAGCACAACTTCGGCCGTGGTGCTGTCCGGACTACCAGTACCCGGTGCGACGGCAAGTTGATCGAACCGAGAATGGGCGCCGTTTTGGCTGAGGTATGACTCGGTAACGCTTCGCACCCGCCCGCTGTTCAGGATGGCCGAGGGCGTTTCACCGCTGCTGTCTACTTGGCCGAGGGAATAGCTGTCTGCGGCTGCCACCGAAGCTCCGTCGGCCATGGAGAGGAGCTTCTGTGTTCGATGTAGTTGGCGGAGGCCGCAGCAACGACCGTTGCCAGCAACAACGCGATCGCCACATAACCGATGCTCAAGACCATCAAATGACCGTCTTCTCCACCCGACTTACTGGACCGCATGCCCATGGGAAGGCCCCTCACCGGAACCGCCCGACGATTTGCGTGGCCGACGCACTCAGGTTCGCGGCGTCCAGTTTCAGGGCGTCTCCAAACGGCAGCATGGGCAACGGCACCGTGAGCCTGACGGTAACGGTGACCGCAGCACCGGCAGACCCGCAGTCGCTGCGGTCGCACGCGACGTCCAGGGCTGCCTGCTCCGCCGAATGGCCATAGTCGGCAAGGATCAGAAGGACAGCTTGTTCAGCGGCGACGCGCCCCTGGGCGGTGTCCTTCTGCATGACAAAGACCTTGGCCGCTTGGTCCGCTGCCCCCACGACGGCGAAGGAACCGCCCTGGATTTGTCCCATAGTGACGATGAAATAGACCACGGGAACCATGAGCAGGATGGACAGCAGGACGAATTCGACCACTGCGCTTCCCCGCTCGGAATCACATCCTGGGCCGTTAGATTTCCGGCTCTCCGCGAGTGGCAGGCCGGCCGCCTCCCGGAAGCGGGCGAGCACGGCACGGCCAGCATCAACCAGGAGTCGCAGCATGCCCCCTCACCTCCAGCGCGGCCCCAGGTCCTATCAGCCGTCCAGTCTGTCCTCAGAGGCAACTAGCGTGTAGTAGGCTCGCCCCACTCAACAGGGGGTGAACATGACTAACGACAACAGATTGAACCCACCGGTCCGAAAGACGGCGACCGGAAATGGACGATCGATCCGCGACTCACCAACGGCCGACACACTGGCTACTACTTGGTGTACAACGCCGAACGTGGCGCGTGGGAGCGCGAAGTCTGAACAGGAAGACCTCTCTTCGGAGGGGTCTTCTGTGGATGTTGTGCCTATGGATCCCGAAACACTTCGAATGATACTTTCCACCGGCGCTGGCATCCTTGGCGTGTTGCTCGGTGCGGGGGTCACGGGATGGATCAATCTCAAGAACGCCAAGGCGGCACGCGAGGCGGAGCGCGCGATGTGGGAACTCCGCAGCTCACACGACCGGGACGAGGCCCGACGTGAGGAGAAGAGAGACGTCTATGTCGCCTACAACACGGCCCTACACTCAATTACCACACTGATAGGTTATGGGCATCTTTCCGACCCCCGCCGACTGGACGAAGGACCCATCTTTGAGGTCCGACGAGCTATGTCTGAAGCATCTCAAACGATGAAGCTTCTTCCCGGTACGGAACTTGTAACCGCCTCAATGACGGCGGCAATGCAATCGCAGGCGGATCTTCTAACGCTCGTTGAAGAATCCCTTAATGAAGGTAGAGAACTCAGCGAAGAAGATTTTGCTGCCGCCTGTGATGATTTCCAGCGAAAGTCAGCGGTGACGACGCTGTTGATGAGGCGGAGCCTTGAAAAGAAGCTTCCCCCTGTGGAACCCACGATGGCATGGATACAAGAGGAGCAGAAGTAGAGCTTGTACGTTTGACCCATGGACTTCTGGATACCCCTACTTGGCGGCGCACTCGGGGCAGCAATCATTAACGGCGTCTTTGCCTATTTCAGGTCGAAGCACGACAAGCTGACCGAGCATGGACGATGGCTTAGAGATCAGCAAGCGACTGCCTACGCAGCCTTAATCGATTCAACCCGAGAGGCCTCACAGTGGGTTCTGTCCGCCTATAAAATCGAGTCCGAGCAAGAAAGACATGAGCAAGGGCTCGCAGTTTTAGCGTCCCTCAAAAGTGGTCACCTCGTCATGCTTGCGCCTGATGCCACGCTCAAGGCCGCTGACGACATGATCAACAACTTGTACGAATTTGCTCAAGAAGTCACCCTGAACGGCTACACCACAGGCTCACCTCAGTTGGTTGCCTTACACGAAGCCTTCGGAGCCAAGCAAATGGTGTTTAACGGGCGGTGCCGAGCTGACGTCCGCAGCCCAAAGTGAGTGTGGAAAGCTGGACATCAACTTGGGTAGGTAAATATCCTTGGTCAACCGGGTACGTCGCCTCGCTCGGAAGGATCGTCGTCGAGGACCGAACTCTTGTCTGGGTTGGATCCCAGCGCTGATCCGGACGGCAGGAGAGTCCACAGCTGCCACAGCACAAGTCCCGAAGCTGGCACGCCGCGGCGTCCGAGCTTTTTCATTCCCCAATTCATTTTTCCCCATTTCGCTGTGCAGGAGTCCGCTGTGGATTTCCGTGCAGTTTCTAGAATTGGCATTCAAGCGAATGCCAATGTGATGGACGTGAAAAGGCTTGTCGGCGATCGTCATCAGAAGCCAAGATCCAGCGCGGCCAAGCCCGGATAGACGGCGAAGATCACAGTGAGGGGCAGAACGCCGAAAACCAGAGGCACCACGCTAGCGCAACGTTTGTATTTATTGGATGCCGGGCTGCGGACACTAAAACGACGAACCCTCGCCAGTCGCAATGACTGACGAGGGCTCTAGTAGGAACAGCGTTTGCTCAGATTGTCGAAGTGTCGTACTCCACGACTTCACCCTGTTCAACCTGGGTTACGACGCGCGTCCTGTATCGTTTGCCTTCGGCTACGCCGTAATAGTTCTTGCCAGTCCACCATCCACGAAGTTCCTGAAGCGTGGTCAGCGTGCCATCAGCGTTTGAGACGATCTGCACGACTACCCAGTCCAGTTCGGTCACACTTTTCGGGTCAGGGACCACCGCGCTCGGGCGCACCTTCTCCACTGGCTTTTCTACAAGTGAATCAAACCCATTCAAAATGACTTCGCCGCTCATGTTTCCCCATCTGATCGTTCAAGGCTGACAAGCCCAACTGTATTGCGCGGGCAAAGCCTTCAGCGGGTGATCGTCGCCAGCGTGTCCGTCTGAGCATTCCGCGAGCCGACCTGATCGCGTGCCTAAACCTTGAGCCATTCTTCGAGCGGTGAGTCATCTTCGGGGCCGCCAAAACGACGGGCGTTCGAGTGTGCTATTGCGATTCCAACCGTACTCAGATCTGCGGCACTCATCGCGGACTTGTCCCAAACATCACACAGATTTTGAATAGCTGGAAAGCCAGTGCTCATCTCATTCACAAACTCGCTCTGCTGAAGATAGTTCCCATCGCGGAGCTTACGAAGCTCATATTCTTCGTTGTCTGTAAGGACAGTGCCTTCGACAAAAATCTCCGCTTCCTGCGCGGCCCGTTTAAGTGAGGAGTCCCGTTGACACGGCTTGAAAACTCTCTCATCGTTCCAAAAGTTTGTCAGAAGGCCCGGAATGACTTCCTCTGAGACTCCCTGGCTGAACAGTTGCCCGTAGGTCCGCATTGCTAGGTGCCAGATGGAGGTTCCCGAAATGCCGATAGTGAGGCAGCCCGCATAGCTCAGATGCTCTATGTGGGACCGCGAAGTCGGGATGTCGGTCAACAGAGGACCTATCACCCTTGACCACAAAGTGGACAGATGCGCCGGTTCCGTCACTGTCGGCTCGTATGTGCGTGTCAACGTCCAAATCAAGCTCAGTATGTCGACCTGGGCGTGAGTCAGTTTCGGAAGAGTTGCGATGGCCTCATTGAGAACGACCTTGGTGAAACTGTTGGGTTCCGTTCGGCAACGAAGCACCAAAAGATCCGCAAGAGCATCCCCCAACTGATCGTCGCCGGAACGGGCAAAGTCGCGCTGAGCCGAGAAAAGTGAATGCTGAATATCTGGATCCATGAGGGCGGCCAGCAGAGCGGGTGATACTTTCGAAAGCTTCATCAAGAATTTCTCGGACCACTCTTCACAGCGTTCCGCTGCCACGGAACGAGCCAGACCCGCCATCTCAAGCGCGTTAGCCTTGTATACATCCTGCGCAATGCCCCGCGGGTCAGCTATCGAAACACCGCTTTGGTGAAAATGGACGACTTCGGCCTGGAAATTTGTTGAGTTGTCTCCGCCCTGCTGGCGCTGCTGAAGTGCCAAGGTCAGTCCTTGTTCTTGTACGTGATATCGCGGCCCGCCTGGAGGTTGACGGACCCGACTCCGCCCGATTGTTTCTGCACGAGACGACGCTTGCCCTGCTCCGATTTGTCGCTTCCAAAGAAGGACCAAAGGAGCATTGCCGCACCGAGTAGGCTCATGGCCGCTGCGACCCACATCGGCCAGTCCCACAATCGGGCTGGGTCGGTTTGGGCTGCAAACACTCCCCATCCGACCCCGATTGTTATTCCGCTACCAAGAAAGACGCCACCAGCCTGCGACAGGCGATCCCCAATATTTCCCATTTGTCGATCATACGATGAGGCCCGCCCACGTCCCCGACTGTGCCAGCGCTATCGACAGCAGGGCGAAATCTCCACTGTGATGCTCAGAACACCACTTTTTCGCACTCCAAGCACCACTTGAGTCCCCCCTACCCCGATTTTAGTCTCTTACACACCAAAAGACTCCCACCTTGCTCTCATTGGGCGGGAGTCTCTTGGTGATGGCGCTGGCGGTTTCATCGGCCCCGAGAAAGGCAGGTGCCTCGCCGCCATGGGCTGCTCAGGCCCGCTTATTGAAAAGCCGGAGCAGTGACCTTTACGTCAAACCTTCCTCCCGTGAAGCCGTCGCGGCCTTGTTGCCCTTGCGTCGTGCTACAGGCTCGGCCTGGACTTCCGCAGCGGCGGCGTGACCCTGCTCCTGCTCCACGAGCCAGCTTGGCTTTGCCTCGCCGGGGACAAAAACCTCGTCCAACCCCGTTTCCGGGTGCTTGGCGTGTATGTAGTCCTCCACGATGGGCTGGGCCGTGTAGGGGCTGTCAGCGAACGTGAGCGGCGTTGCACGGCGGTTGTTACTCAGAACCATTTCAAACCCCTAACGGTATTGAAGCGCCCAAGCTGGCAGGGTCTCGCCTGGCATGAACACGACTGGATGCCCATTAGGATCGGTCAAGTTCATGATCCTGAGGGCGTCCGTTCGCGGAGTGGGCACGAATGGAACGTTCGTCGGGAGACGCGCGTCCTCGGCACCTTGCCAGAACGGGAACGTATCCGGATTGATCCATTGAATCGTCGGCACATTGGGCCGGGATGTCGCAACCGGCCCAATAATGCCTTCGGAGAGCCCCATTTTTTATGCCGCCCCGGTGAGGTAACGGTAAACCGCGAAAGCGCTGGATCGCGCTGGCTGAATATCGCCCCGCCAGGTTGCGACAATGCCGATTTGACCAAGCTCGGCGTAACGCTCCTGCAATACCTGCACCGAAATATCGAGCCGCTGCTCCACGAGCAATTCCGTGAAATCGCCAAGGAAAACATCTGCCGCAGTTGTCAGCGTGCCCTGGGTCATACCCTGCTGGGCTTGCTTCGAAACGTAGAACGGCAGACCCGCGTCAGCGTCACCGGGGAACGTATCTTGCGCGACCATCATTGCGCCGGGACCAAGCGGGGCCGGAACGCGCAATTGCTGGTTCGTGGTGTCCAGAAGCTTCGAATATGCCTGAGCCAGTTTCGGGGGCCAGATAATGGCGTTCGGGTTTTCGTTCCCGTTGGCCACCTGCCAGTAAAGATCCAGAAGCTGGGAGTACTGGGTCAAATCCGTTCCGTTTGTTGCGCCGCCGCCAAGGACGTTCGCCGGAAGGCTCGCATTCAGCGCCGCAAGAATTCCACGCGGGATGGGCGGGGTCGCCAAGTTGATTGACCCAGCACCGCTAGTAATCCCGCCGTAGAGGGCAACGAGGTCGATTTTGAGAGCAATGGCCTTCGCAATCGAATTGGCCACCAACGAGTCGGCGTTGGGCGCGTCGGCGAAGAATTCCGTGGAACCGACAACCAGCGCATTCAATGACTTTGCGGTCAATTGGACCTGATCGAACGTCGTATCACTCGCCGTAATTGCGCTGCCTTCCGAACGGAAAGCCGCAGTCGCGTCGCCGGTCAGCCGTCCGATATTGAGCGTGACGGCATCCATCGGGACGACATTTGCACCAGCTTTCAGAACCGCACTGTAGTTGCGGGCGAGGTCGATAATTTCTGTGGCCCAAACTACCGGCACAATGGCGGACGTGCCGGACGTTGAAAGCGAACGCACCATCTGGGACATGCCGCCGAATTGTGCGGTTGCCATTTCTTCCCGTGCACGGTCATGCTAACGCGCCTCGGCCACAACTGGATGGGAGCCGAAGGACTCGCCACGACGGATTGCAGCGGGGGTGTTGTCCTGACTACGGATGAACTTGTCACCGGACATTGCAAGACGCGAACTGCTGGACTCGTTGCGGGTAAATCCCCCATTACGTCCCATTGAATAGTCGCCGTCGCCGGGACTGGGCGCGCGGTTGGCGTTTTGCAGCGCATCGATTTCAGTGTCAAGCAAGGCTTGCTCTTTGCGCTTGGCTTGAATCTCGTTTGCGGATGCGTCGATGTCCCCTTGACGGATTCTGCCTAGTTCGTCGGCCAGGGCGTTGCGACGCTCTAGTTTCTGGGCAATGGAATCCTGAATGCTTCTGGTCATTTTGGTGGCTCCTAAAGCCTAATGCGGGCCTTTCGCCCGGATGGAATGGCGCAGCCAAATGGCGCGTCTTACTTTTCCAACCAAAGGCGAAGTCTGGCGGTCCTGCACTAGCTTTGCGATAGGCTGCGGCTTTCACCGGAGACCCCATCGGGAGCTATAGACCATTCTACCGGAGACCGGCCCATTCCCGCTGAATAGCCTCCTGTTCGCGTTCAATTTCGGCCCGGCGAGCATCGGCCTCTTCGTCCATTCGTTGCCGGTAAGCCGGATACTCGGGGGAATCGTGATCGGGTACCCGAATGGAAACCTCGGACAGCGCGGCGACCTTTTCGTCCAGGGCCTGTTCCCTTTTCAATAGCCGGATACGGGCCTCGCTGTTCGCAATGTCGGCGTCAACCGAACCCAACTCGGTTTTCACGGAAAGCGTCCGGTCAAGTACATCGGCCTTGTTCATTCGGCCAAGGTCAGCCAGCGCATCCCCAAGTGCACTGCGCCGCGCCTTTTTTGCGACTAGCTGCTACCGCTCTCGGGCGATCAATTCTCGAATCGTGGTCATTTTAATCTCCTAATTAGTCTTGACGCGTAAACGTCAGTTATTTCTCGAACCGGGTATGAGTTCCCCAAGTGGATGGGTCGTCACGGTCTCCGTGCCCATTCCACGTCCGGGGCAAGGGAGCGGGGTAGGAATCAGGACCGAGGGTGCCGAATGGTCCACCGAACTCAGCGTCAATCTCCGCCTGGGCAGCTGCTATCTCATCCTCAGCACTCCGCGACCCCGAAATGCGCGCCGGGGCCAGAATCGCCCTGAGTTCAGCCATGGCTTGGGTGATAAGCCGGTAATGCGCCGGGGCCATATGCACGCGCCCGTCAGCGATCACCTTGTCAACGATTCTCGCCGCTGACATCGCCTGAGATTCAAGGCGTGCGCATTCCTTCGTCCAGATGCCAGCCCGCACGGCCAGCGCGTCAATTTCAGCCTCAACAGCGGACTCCGTGGACTCGGGCGCGGGTCCGCGCTCAACCACGGGCGGATCATCAGCCGGGAACGCCGGGAACGGCGCACTGACAACCGCAGGCCCTGGTCTCGCCGGGACAAACGGCATGCCGTCCACCTTCGCCCGGCGACGGCGCTGCGCCTCGGAATGGCCCGCACGGCAAGTCTCACAGCGGCAGTTGTGATGCCGGTAGCCGCTCGCGCCGTGCTTGAATGCATCGCTCATTTTGGCGTGGCGAGGTTGAAGGGTGCGGCCGGGCACGGGAAACCTAACAGGGATCGGGCTTGGGGGTCTGGTTTGTAATAAACCCGTCCATTATCCGTGCCTATTGCGTGTTTATCCAGGTGACATGTAGTTTGCTCTCAGATATCCGTGCTTGGGGGAACGGTCTTTTGGGGATCCCGCACACTTCCTCTTCGTGAAAGTTGTCCCGTGGGTTCTCGTTCCTCGTTGTTGTTGCGTGCTCTTTGTGGTTTGTCGGTTGTTGCCGGGCTTCTGACGGCGCCGGGCGCGGCGTGGGCCGGCTCAGCGCCGCCAGCCGCTGTCGACACTGGAATTATCGGTCCGATCACGGAGAGCACGGCCAAGGCCAAAGCGGCCCAGACCAGCGCCGATGTCGTGGTTGATTCCCTCACCACCCCGACCGAGCAGACGGTCGCGCACCCCGACGGGACCTTCACCCGGACGGTGACCACCGGGCCAGTCCGAATGCAAACGGCCGGTGGCTGGCAGGACATTTCGACCGATCTGGTTTCCGTGACCGAGAACGGGCGGCCGGTCCTCAAACCCAAGATGGCCCCGGTCAATGTCAGCCTTGGACGCGGCGGGACCGCTGAGATGGCAAGCGTCGACGACAAACAAGGGCACGCTGTCAAGCAGTCCTGGCCCTTCGGCCCGCTGCCCGAGCCGGTCGTCCAAGGCAACACCGCCACCTACCCCGCGGTGCTGCCGGGAGTGGACCTGATCCAGGTTACCCACAAGACCGGCGTCTCGCAGGTCCTGAAAATTGCCACCGCAGAGGCCGCCAGGGATCCCAGGGTGGTACAGATGCGCATTCTCCTGGACGCGCAGAACGTCACCGTCCAGAACGAAACCGGCGGCGGGCTGGCAGCCAAGGGTAAGGACACGGGCAACACGGAACTGCGCACGGCCGCAGGCCAGTGGTGGGACTCCTCCCAGACCGGTGCCTCCGCCACAGACCCGGGAGGCCCTGGGATCACCCGGCCCTTTTCCCTGAGCCTGGGCACCGAAAACGGGAAGCAGACCCAGGTCTTCGGCATGAGCGAAATCCTGCACACCCCGAAGATGGTCTTCCCCCTCTACATAGACCCGGACTGGTCGACGACCAGGGCTTCGTACCTGTACGTCGACAGCGCCTACCCGGGCACGTCGTATTGGAACGGCCAGTACACGGACTCCACGGTGCACGTCGGGTACCTACCGCCGTCGTGGGCTCCGGACGGTGTTTCGCACACTACGCGCGGGTATTACCAGTTCAGCACCACGCCCATGTCTGGGAAGGTCATTCTCGCGGCGCGGATGAACGCGACCGAGACCTGGTCATCTTCGTGCACCGCGACGCCGGTGGATGCGTGGGTGACCGGCGGCATCAGCCCGGGCACGACGTGGAACGCCCAGCCCGGCCTGGTGGCCAAGACGGATTCCAGGACCGTGGCAATGGGGTACAACTCGGGGTGCCCTGCCGGGACCGTGGGCTTTGACCTGTCATCAATCAAGGCCACCCTGCAACAGGTGGGGCAATGGACGGTGTCCCTGCGGGCCGGCAACGAGGGCGACCCGTTGGGCTGGAAGCGGTTCAACAACGACGCCTCGGTCATCGTCACCTACGACACGCCGCCTACAACACCGTATATCTGGACGATAACCCATGCGCAGTGGACCGGGACCCCGTTCGCTTCCACGTATGTGACAAGGGACCGGCAGCCGATTTACACGGTTGGTGCCAGCGACCCCGACGGCGACGCTGGCGGCCCAATTCAGGTGTGGATGACCGTGTTCAACAGCTCCGGGCAATCCATGTTCAGCACAACGACCCCCGTAACAGTGCCCGGATCCGGCGGATACCCGTCCTGGCAAGGCGGAGTGCTTCCCGACGGGAAGTACCAGTTGCAGGCCCAAGCCGTGGACCAGCAAGGCCAGGCCTCCGGGACCATGCAGTTCTACTTCACGGTGGATACGACGGCGCCTGCGCCGCCGGCGATCGCACCGCCGTCTGCCTTTGATTCCGCTGGTAAGGATCCGAACGGCACCATCGGCGCGACCGCGTACGACTTCACGTTGAACAACAACGGCCCCTACGCGGCGAAGGGCTTCGTGTACGCGGTCACGAACGCGGCGACCACCCCGACCTTCCCGGGGATCGTAACCTGCGGTACCCGGTTCGGTGAGTTCGTGGTGGCCTGCCCCGATGGCGGCCGGACCAAGACCATCACAATCGGCGCGATTGACACGCAAACCAAATTGACCGTATGGTCCTTCGACTACGCCGGGAACGTCAACCAGCAAGTCAACAGCACCCCGGTCTCCTACACCTTCAACGTGACCAAGACCGCCACGGACCCCACGACCGTGCTGACCGCAACGCCACAGGGCGGGGCCTCCTGGGTGGACATCGCCACGAACGCCCACGCCCCCGCACCCACCGGGTCCTGCCAGGGAAGCGTGGACCCGTCCTCGGTCCCGGAAACCAGCAAGGCCCTGCAGCTCACCGCCGCCGGACAGTACGCCAACACCGTCTCGGCCGCGGTCGACACCGCCCAAAGCTACAGTGTCTCGGGCTGGTTCTGCCCCACGACACCGGCCGGCGGCGGTGTCCAGTCTTTGATCAGGCAAATGGCCGGCACCGGCTCCCCGGGCGGCGCCCTGCGTCTGAGCACCGACGGATTCGCTGAGTTTTCCACCTGGTCCGCAGTCAATGGCGGCGGACAGGAAACTGTCCGGCGCGGGTCCCAACCACTTGCGGCCAATGTCTGGAATTTCGTTTCCGCGGTCTATGACAAGGTCAACCGGCAGTTGCGCATCACGGTCACCACGGACGGCTCCACCGGCAGCTGGACCGCGGCCACGTCGGCGGCGGCCGCTCTGCCGGCACCGTCCACCCAGCCCGTGCTGCTCGGGGCAGCCGGTCCCAATGGGTTTGCCCAGTTCACGGGCCAGATCCTGAACCCAGTGATGACCCAAGGGGTCCTGACCGCGATCCAGTTCGCCAACGTGCAAAACAACTTCACCAGCACCGACACGGGAGTCCTGAAATGAGCAAAATCCTCATGCGTACCCCCAAGTCTGTTGTTCTTGCCGTCGCCGCCGCCGTGGTCACCGCCACGGCGGGGTTGTTCGCGATCACCATCGACCACTCCACGGGGTGGACACCGCACCTGCCCGATCCCGTAGCGGCGGTCCAGGTCAGCCCCTGGACCGCGAGCGGCCAGGATCCCGCGGTTGTGCGACCGTTCCTGGACGGGACCAATCCGGCATCCGTTCACGGGACGGTCACCGGCACCGGACCCGCGACGGTCACCGGAGCACCCGCCCGAACGTCCGATGCCGGGGCGGGGTTGAGCGTCAAACCCGCGAGTTTCACGGGCAGGACGCCACTGGCCGCACCGGTCCAGGGCAACGACAAGGGCTCCGGTGACTTCACGGGGCTGCCCGGGGCGTCCTCCGGGACGTGGGGGGTCACGGGCCAGACCGGCGGCTTCACCTGGAGCTACCCCTTCACCGCGCGGAAGGCCCCGGCCGGCCCGACACCTTCGCTGGCTCTGGCCTATGACTCTTCCATGGTGGACGGGCTGACGAGCTCGACGAACAACCAGGCCTCCGTCGTCGGGGACGGCTGGTCCCTCGCCGGTGCCGGGTCGATCCGGCAGAAATTCGCCGCCTGCATGGACCAGGGCGTGTCCGGCTCCTATGACCTGTGCGGGGCTATGGGCGGCCAGCAGTTCAGCATCTCCTTCGGCGGCCGCTCCGGGCAGGTCATCAAAGACGCCGCCACCGGAACATACAAGCTGCAAAACGATGACAACACCCGCATCGAATACCTGACCGCCGCCGGTTCCAACGGCACCTTCGACGGCGGCTACTGGAAACTGACCGACACCGCCGGCACCCAGTACTTCTTCGGCCGCAACCACCTGCCCGGTTGGGCCCCCGGGAACGCCAGCACCAACTCCGCGGACACGGTCCCGGTCGGGGCGGCCACCCCGTCCCAGCCCTGCGCCGCCGGAAGCTTCGCCGCATCCTTGTGCCAGCAGGCCTACGCCTGGAACCTGGACTACGTCGTGGACATCCAGGGCAACTCCCAGGCGTTCTACTACACCCAGGACTCCAACACCTATTCTTCCCAGGCCGGCACCGGCGCCCTGAAGAGCTATATCCGCTCCAGCCGCCTGGCGCGCGTCGATTACGGCATGCGCGCTGGCACCGAACTGAACAATCCCTCCCCGCTGCGCATCGAGTTCGCGTACACGCCCCGCTGCACCGGGGTCGACTGCACCAAGGGCAACGACGTCCCCACCACCTTCGCCTGCGCACCGACCGGTCCCTGCACGGTCTACTCGCCAACCTTCTACGGCGACCAGCGACTGCTGACCGTCACCACCCGCACCGCCACGAGCCCCACCGCGTACCAGAACGTGGACGTCTGGAACCTGCACCACTCCATGCCGGACCCCGGCGACGGAACGAAACCGGCCCTGTGGCTGGGCTCCGTGGACCACCAGGGAGCCAACACTGCCACCGGCACCGGCGGAATAGTCTCGGATCCGGGCGTGGTCTTCTCCGGTCAGACCCTGCAGAACCGGGTCTGGGTCGTCGACGGCCTCGCACCCCTGGACCGCTACCGGATCTCCTCGATCAAGACCGTCACCGGCGCCTCGATCGCCGTCACCTACCAGGGCGCCGAATGCACCCAGAGCAACCTCCCCGCCGCGCCTGAAACGAACACGAAGCGCTGCTTCCCGCAATGGTGGGCCCCGACCACACCGATCGCCCAGCCTGCCCGGATGGACTACTTCCACATCTACCCGGTCGCGTCCGTCTCCACTAACGCCGGGCCGGGCGCTACTGGCAGCCTGGACATGCTCACCCGCTACGAATACCAAGGCACCCCGGCCTGGAAATACGCCGGCCCCGCCTATGTGACAGGCACGGGCGGCTCCCAGCTGACCTGGTCCGTGCTCGCCGGATGGGGCAAGCTCAAAACCATCACCGGCAACGCCGCCGCCGGACAGAACCCCTCCACGATCACCACGTACCTGCGCGGCCTGGACGGAACCCCCTCCAACGGCAGCGGAGGAAAGGTTTCCGCGTCCGTGACCGCCTCCGACGGCACCACCATCACCGATTCCCCCTGGCTTGCCGGGGCCGCGGTCGAAACCCAGAAATTCCTGGGCGAGGCCGGTACGCAGCTAAGCACCACGATCAGCACCCCTTGGTCCTCGGCGCCGACCGCGACAGGGTCTGCCGGAACCGGCGCCGCCCAGGCCCGCCACACCGGCGGGGATGGTCAAGACCATCCTGGCCAGCAGCACCGGAACAGGCACCCGCACCACCACATCGACCAGCACTTTCGATGCGCTGGGCCGGACCACGGTCGTCTCCAATTCGGGCGAGGCGGGCGGAACGCCGGGCAGCTGCACCGTCACGGCATTCGCCGACAACACCGGCACGAACCTCCTGGCACTGCCGGCAACAAGTACCACCTACGCCGGGCCCTGCACCGGGAACGGGGCACCGGCCGGGAACATCATCACCGCCGGAGCCACCCTCTACGACGCCTCCACCGCAGCCACCCCCGGCACCCCGGGCTACCAGGCACCGACCCTGGGCAACCCGGCCCGCACCGACACGGCCACCGCGGTCAACGGCACGACCGTCACGACCTGGAAGACCGGACCCACCTTGGGCTATGACAGCCTGGGCAGGACCGTGTCCTCCACGGACAACACCACCGGCACCGCCCGCACCAGCTCCATCGCCTACACCCCGGCGACCGGGCTGCCCACCACGGTGACCACCACCAACCCGCTGGGCTGGACCACCACCACCGCCTTTGAAACCATCCGGGGCAACAAGACCACCAGCACGGACGAGAACGGGAACGTCACCAGCTACCAGTACGACGCCTCAGGACGGGTCACCGGCGTGTGGGACCCCATGCGCCCGCAGGCCACCAACCCGGTCCCGACCCAGGCAACCGCCTACACGATCTCCCAGACCGCGCCGTCATCGATCATGCGCACGTCCATCAACGGCATCGGCGAAGCGGTCTCCAGCTACGAGATCTACGACGGTCTGGGACGGATCCGGCAAACCCAGAAGCCCTCACCGGGTGGTGGCACAATCGCAACGGACACCTTCTACAACACCACTGGTGCAACACGGCTGGTCAACAACGACTATTACTACGCCACCAACCCCGGATCCACCCTTATGATCCCCAACGTGGCCGTGCCGTCCTCCACGCAGTACGACTACGACGGCGCGGGGCGTATCACCACGAACACAGCGCTGGCCTGGGACAACCAGACGCTCTGGGCCACCAACATCAGCTACATCGGCGCCGACACCACGACGACCACCGGTCCCGGGAATGAATCCGCCGCCAGAACCATCGTAAACGCAGCCGGCAAGACCGTCTCCCAGTTGCTGTACCACGGCACCACCCCCACGGGCACACCGGACACCACCGGCTACAGCTACGACGCCCTCGGCCGGATGACCACCATGAAGGACACCGCCGGCAACCAATGGACTTGGACCCTGGACCCCGCCGGACGGCAAACCTCCGCCACCGACCCGGACACCGGGACCACGGCGACCAGCTACGATCCCTCAGGGCGCATCGCGATGACAACGGATGCCGCCGGGACCCTCACAAGCTACAGCTACGACGTCCTGGACCGGGCCATCAGCACCAGCGTCACCCCGCAGGGCGGCACCGCCCACACCCTGGTCACGAGCACCTTCGACGGTGAAAAGAAGGGCCAGCTCAGCACCACAACCCGGAACAACGGACCCAACTACGACCAGCCCGTCACCACCGCCGTCTCCGGCTACAACGCCGCTTACCTGCCCAAAACCACCACCGTCACCCTGCCCGCAGGACTGACCGGATACGCCGGAACCTACACCACCTCAAGCTTCTACACCAAGACCGGCAACCTCAGCGCCCAGACCAGCCCCGCGATCGGCGGGCTCGCCGCGGAAACCATCTATCCCTTCTACGACTCCTTCGAGAACCCCTCGGCTGTCAAAGACGCGGCAGGGAATTTCCTGGTCGGCTCCACCCAGTACGGGCACCTGAACCAGATCGCCACCTACCAGCAATTCGACCGCAACAACAACAGCATGACCCTGGACACCACCGGCGTGAACCAGGTCTACTTCAGCTGGGACGCGACCACCGGGCGTCTGGCCAACCAGTCCGCAACCAACATCGCCAAGGGCGTCACCTCAGACCTGGGCACCACCAACTACACCTACACCCCGGCGGGGAAGCTCAGCGCCCGGGAGGTGTCCTACCCGTCCCGGCCCGGGGCCCCGGATGACTATCAGTGCTACGGCTACGACTATGCTTCCCGGCTCGCCGCGGTGTGGACCGCGGCGGCGAAGAACTGCAACACGGCACCGACCCCGGCGTCGACGTCGGTCACCGGGCTCGGAGGCCCGGCACCCTACGCCCAGACCTACACCTACACAGCTGCGGGGGACCGGTCCCAGGTCAAACGCTTCGACGCCACCGGGAACCTCGCCGCCACCGAAAACTACACCTACCCTGCCGCGGGGCAGCCCGGTCCGCACCGGCTCCAATCCCTGACCAGCACGCCCGCCACCGGGACAGCCACCACCAGCACGTTCTCCTGGGACGCGGCGGGGCGGATGAGCGGCCGTGCCGGGGAAACCCTGAGCTACACCGCGGACGGGAAGCTCGCGACCACCACCGGTGCGTCCACCCTGCCGGTGAACCCGAACCCCTCCGCCACCGCCGGCACCCCGCCCGCACCCGTGACGGGAGCGGGCAGTACCGGGACCAGGTACTACGACGCCGGCGGGACCCTCGTCGGGCTCACCGACGGCACCGGAACCACCATCACTATCGGCTCCATCACGGCGCACTCGACCCCGGCCGGGGTGAAGACCGCCACCAAGACCTACAGTTTCGCAGGCAAAACCATCGGCCAACGTACCGCCGCCGCAGGTGCGGTGAAGCTCGCCTTCATCCTCAGCGACGGGGTCGATACCGCCCAGACGATTGTGCAGCCCACGTCCGGGGCGACACTGGTCACGGCCCAGACCCGCTACACGGATCCGATGGGTCTTGCCCGGGGCGCGACCCAATCCGCAGTAGGTTCCGGCGCGTACGCGACCGCGCCTGCCGGAACCAACGGTGTGGGGTCCAACGCGGCCAACCCTGCCGGGTACGGCGCGCCCAACGGGTACATCGGCGGGCTCGCCGACACGATCAGCACCCTCACCCACCTCGGCGCCCGCGACCTGGACCCCGTGCTGGGGGTCTTCACCAGCCCGGACCCCCTCCTGGATCCAACCGAACCGAACAAATACAGCCCCTACGCGTACTCGGGCCAGGACCCCGTCAACCACAGCGACCCGTCAGGACTCGACTACGGCATCGACGACGCCATAGGTATTGGGGTAATCATGGGAGTCGGCCTCATTGGCGAGTGGCTCGCGACACAAGTCCACCTACCCCCGATCCAGTTGCCTACGCAGTGGCCTTGGGAACAGCACAGCTCATCCGGAACATCATCGGCAGCAGAGGCAAGCTCCAGCTACCCGGCGATACCCGCGTCTGCGGACAGCACCATCTCCTTTGACAGGCCAATGGTCACCGCGACCGGCCCCGACGAAGGCTACGTCGCCGAATACCCGCAGGCCACAGGAACATTCTTCCCCGCTATCCCCCAGAGGCCCTCGTCAACCAACGACCATGGTGCCCGGAACGACGGGGCAGCCTTGGCAGCCGCAAACGCCATCATGCACGCAGCCAGCCAAGCGGCCACGCAAGCGATCGGCAACCAAAACCAGGCACGGAATGCCCTCGGCCAATTCACCTCCGGTTCCGGTGGCGAGAGTGCGGATGCTGCAAACGGGCGCAGAGCCCATGAAGCATATGGGCTAACGCTGGGAGATGAGGGCTACGTCTTTAACAGAGCGAAGATTCCGGGGAGCCAGCTTCGTCCAGATGCGATCAATCCAGACCTTAGGATTGTCCGAGAGCTCAAACCCAACAATGCCAAGGCAATTGCGGAAGGATGGCGACAAGTGCGGAAGTACCAACAGCTCCTGCAAGATGCGACCGGTGAAGCCTGGCAAGCATTCGTGGATACGTACGAAAAATGACGCCAACTGAACTCCAGCGCATCATCCGGGAGACAGTCCAGGCAGAAGGCTTCAGCAGACACGGCAAGGGCTGGATTCTCCTCGGTACCGACGCCGCATGGCTCTTGGCGCTCGACACCCGTCATAGTCACCGATACTCAATTGAGGTTGGCATAGATCTGTACCCGCTCAGCGGCACGGTTCGGCCAAAGAGCATAAATTTCTGTCACATCCTGACAGGTCTAGAACAGATGAAGTCAGCAACCGGGGTTGGCACATACGAGGTGCGGCAGGCCTTCAGCTTGGACTTCGACATGGACGATGAATCACGCCATATGGAAGTCCGGCGCATTCTGACCGCACTGACGGATTACGCGCACGGTCATCCGGATGTGAATTCTCTACGGCAAAGCCATGCGGCTGGGGAACTACGTCCATCCATCATGCTTCGTGAGGCGCGAACAATTCTGGAAGGACCCCTCCGGGGAAATGAGTAGTCTGGGCTGTCACGGCACAGAAGACCAACGGGCCTCGTAAGTCGATCTTCCTTTAGGTGATCGGGCTCTGCACGGATCACAATTCCGAAAGAACCCCTAGGTGTGTGGGCGAGTTTCTTTCCGGTGGTCTGGCGTCTGCAAGCGGCAAGGCACTCAGGTGACATCTGGCATGCCTAGGCCCAATTGCCTAAGCAGGCGTTCCATTGTTTCTTCCACGAAAACGTCTTCTGGTTCATCGACCTTGTCGGGGGCCACAAATTCACGCACATCGTCCGAGGAAATAGTCCTACCCAGTGCACTATGTGCCCAAGCGGCCAGGCCTGAGGCTTCGGCCTCGATATCTACCCACGGATTGGCCTTCGGATCCTCAAAGTAGTCCCTTGGCTGAAGCCGCAGGTAAAAGCGCCCTGACCCGATGGTTGCCGGCCTGTAATCTACCACAGCGAAATCGCTGTCATGGATTTCAAAGGCTATGTATGGATGAGTCTGGCGATCACGATCCCATGCATCATTCTTGACGTAGCGTTCCCATTCTCCATTCGAGTAGACGAGCGTTTCGAAGTTTCCCATGGGCAACACTGTACTTGCGGGAATTCGCTAAGCCACACCGAGAGGGCCTGGTACTCGTAGAGCTGTCCCTAGGTGACAAGTGGCGGATCGGTTGTCCAAAGAAGGTCGTTTCCTCTTCGTAAGAGGTGACCCTTGAGGTCCTAGGTTTGCGTCCCGGGGTCTCTAAGGGTTATCTCTGAACCAGAACGGCGCGGATCCCCCTCCCGCAAACGCCCGATTTTGAGAAAGCATACGGCGACACGGTCCGCAGGGCAGGTGAAGGCCGGATTTCTTCTCAAAACCCATCCTCACTCAATGAAGCATAAGTCAACTTCTGAGAGTTGTTTGTGAGAGGACTTCGGGATGAGGAGCCCCGAATCCACTGCCGCATCCGACGCCGATGAGGTCGAGCGGCATCGGTCTCCCCGCTGTGACATCCAGCCAGGCTCACCGTGCCGGTCCCGCTCCGGTGCCGTAGAGTCGACCTACGACACCGGCCGGTTCACCAACGTCCCCCGCCTGGCGAAGGAACTGCGCATGCCGACCCCAGCCGACCGCGGACCCGGCCAACCCTGGCGGCCGGACACACCGCCTCCGGCACAATCCCCGCAGACACCCCGAGCGCGGACATCCGCGTCGGCTACGCCCGCTGCTACCACCTGACCCAGGAACTCCAGTCCCAACTGGATGCCCTCGCCGCGCACGGCATTCCGCGCGAAAAGGCCTTCGCCGAGAAGGTCTCCACCCGCGTGGGGGTCCGCCCGAAGTTCGAGGCAGCACTGGAGGCAGCCCGGCAGATCAAAGCCCACGCCCCGCACTGCCGCGTCATCTTCACCGTCTACGAGATGAAACGGCTCGGCCGTGATTCCGCCGAACTCACCGCGCTGGCAGACCACCTGACCGCGCACGGCATCACCTTGGAGATGCTCGCCGGGCCGCTCACAGGGATCTACGACCCGGCCGGCACCCGCCGGGTGCTGTTCGCGTTCTTCGCCGCGATGGCCGAAACCGAACGCGAGAACATCCGCAAAGCCACCCTCGAAGGCCTCAACCCGGCCCGCACGAAACACCACGGAGGCCGGCCCCCGGTGATCACCGATGACATGCTGCACACCCTGCTGCGCCGCCGCGCGAGCGGCGAGTCAGGACATCCGGCTTGACCTGATCATCCCCACCGGCAAACGCAAAGGCCGCAACCCCAGCCTGGCCAGCATCTACCGGGCGTTCAACGAACATGAGAAACGCCAGGCCCACCCCGAAGCGGTCGAGCAGGCCGACGCCGACTTCGCCACGCTCCCGCCAGGCACCCGAGGCGACTGAACGGCCCCGGTTGCCCCGGTCAGTCATATGCATATCCGCCCGATTTTTCCCGAATGCTACGGGGACCCCCATTGGGCGAATGCATGGCCGTCGCGATTGTCGAATCTGTGCAGCGAACCGATCAAGGCGCACGAGGACCACCCTCGAGACGAACAGGTCACTTTCCAATAGGCTTCAATACCGGTATCCGGAATGACGACGTGGAGCCGGGAGCCATCGGGCAGGGCCGCGTCTACGAAGGGTGAGGAGAGGTCGAGCCTGCGCCCGGAGTTCTTAAGCATCCGCTCAACAAGGTCGCGGACCTGCTGCTCGCTGACGCTGATCAAGGTAAGTTCGGATTCGCCGTTCCGAGCAACGTAACCTCGCTCGGCGCGTTGAGCCAGACCTCTTCGATGGTGGGGTCATCCAGAAGCGGCTGCAGCGGCCCGAAGCCGGCAACGGCATCGAACACGTACTTGCGCGCAGTCTCCAAATGTCCCAAAGGAGGCAGAGGGCCGAGAAGCGCCCGTTCATCGTAGTCATTCACCGCGGCCTCGACGAGCCGGTGCACTTCGGCTGCTTCACTCAAAGGATCCAGCCCGCGCCAACGAATCAGCTCGCGGACTTCATCCTCGACGATACGCAAAGCCTCCATGTTTTCCCCAATGCAGCATGCGCGCAGGCGCTGCGGAAACCTTCAACAAGGTTAAAAAGTAGGGGAGGTTACAACGTGAGACCAAGTCATTTTGGCGGACATGTGGATAATTGTCTTATCCACAAGTCACACCAGAAACACGTGAATCTCTGGCCACTACAGACCCCAAATATCCGGGCAAAGAAGGATCTCATGCCGAAGACACCGCGCGGATATCCCCGCGGCCGCCGGTTCAGCTGGCCCCGCTTCGTGACCGGTGCCGCGGTGCTGTTGCTACTGTCCGGGATTGTCACGCCTGCACAAGCAGAAGAAAATCCAAGCGACCCCCTTCCTGAAGCATCGTCGGCATCAGTCTCGCCCCCTCAGCCCACACCCGCAGCCCAGGCCATGGCACGGTTGAAGGGTCACCGCCATTCGAAGGTATGCGGGAACGCGCCCCCGGGCTACGCATCGTGCCATGCGGAGATCGATGATGAAGTTGCCGGTCCCCTGGCTGCCGGGCAGCTACTCCCTGCTGGCTACGGACCGGCGGATCTGCAATCCGCTTATAAACTGCCCTCACTCACCGCCGGCATAGGCAGGACCGTAGCGGTAGTCGATCCGTACGATGCCCCGACTGCCGAGGCGGATTTGGCTGTCTATCGGACGCGGTACGGGCAGCTTCCTTGTTCCTCCGTCTCAGCGTGCTTCCGGAAAGTGGACCAAAACGGCGGGACCTCCCTGCCGTCCCCCGACGCAGCGTGGGCGCAGGAAGCGTCGCTCGATGTGCAAATGGTCTCGGCGGCCTGCCCCAATTGCAACATCCTGCTCGTCGAGGCCGCGTCCCCTTCCCTCACGGATCTGGGAACCGCCGTCAATACCGCGGTCAATTTAGGTGCCAGTGCCGTGTCGATGAGCTTCGGCGCCCAGGAGGTCGCGGGGATCACCCGATACGACGCCCTCTATTTCAATCACCCCGGGATTCCTTTTGTTGCAAGCTCCGGTGACGACGGGTACACGAACGGCACCGCCCCACCCACCGTGAATTATCCTGCGTCCTCGCCCAACGTCGTCGCAGCCGGCGGCACCACCCTGACCCTCGACACAAGCAAAGTCCGGGGCTGGACCGAACGCGCTTGGGGGGCCACGGGATCCGGCGCAGCCGGGCCCGGCAGCGGCTGCTCCATCTACGAGCCCAAGCCGGCTTGGCAGCACGACGTGGGCTGTCCCAACCGCACCGTCGCCGATCTTGCCTCAGTTGCCGACCCGAGCACCGGCGTCGCCGTCTACGACAGCTATGACAACGGTGGGATGAGCGGGTGGATGGTCTTTGGCGGAACGAGTGCGGCCGCCCCCGTCATCGCCGCCGCCTACGCCCTCGCAGGGCCTGTGCCTGCGGGAATCTCGCCTGCCCAGCTTGCCTACAGCTCACCCTGGGCGCTGAATGACCTTGCAAACGGTGTGAACGGCACCTGCACCATGCCTTATCTGTGCATCGCCGGTTACGGATATGACGGGCCAACCGGACTCGGCACAGCGCAAGGTCTGACAGCCTTCACTCGTTCGAGCCCGCCTTCGTTCACCGATATCCCCGCGAGCTACCCCTTCTACATAGAAGTGACGTGGATGGCCTACAACGGCATCACCACGGGCTATCCCGACGGCACGTTCCGCCCCGTCCAAGCCGTCACACGCGAGGCAATGGCTGCTTTCCTCTATCGTCTCCGGGGAAGCCCCACCTTTGTCCCCCCGGTCATCTCTCCGTTCAGGGACATAGGGGTCCTTTCACCGTTCTACAAGGAAATCACCTGGCTCGCCTCCACCCGCATCACCACCGGATACCCCGACGGCACCTTCCGCCCCTCGGATCCTGTCAACCGCGACGCCATGGCCGCATTCCTCTACCGGGTTGCCGGCAAACCCGCATACACCCCGCCCGGCGCCTCACCGTTCACCGATCTCACTCCGGCGAGCCCGTTCTACCTCGAAATCACCTGGCTGGCCTCGACCGGCATCACCACCGGATACGCCGATGGCACCTTCCGGCCGCTGAACCCTGTCAGCCGCGACGCCATGGCTGCGTTCATGTACCGCTACAACGCCAAAATCGGACGTTGAGGGCTGGAGCCAAGGGCCGGTTCCTGGGCAGGGACTGTTTGGACGTTGGAAAACGTCCGAACTGAAAACCGGCCTTCAGGAGGTCAGCAGCCGGAAATCCTCTACCCGCAGAGGCCGCCCATATCAGTCGGCATAGACACTTGCGGCTTCCTCAGCCGGGGAATATCCATGGGGGTTGCGGCTCTGCCAACGCCAGTGATCCTCGCACATCCGCGAAAGGTTCCGGTGTGCGGACCAACCAAGATCCGCCAGAGCCGCCGAAGGATCGGCATAGCTGACCGCGGCATCTCCTGGCCGCCGGGGCGCGAAGTCATAGGGAACGTCATGGCCTGCCGCTTGGCTGAACGCCCTGATGACTTCCAGCACTGATGATCCCCGGCCGGTTCCAAGATTCCAGCGGAATACGCCGGTCCGATTGCTGAGGTGACGCAAGGCGGCGAGGTGACCCTCGGCGAGGTCCATCACATGGATGTAGTCGCGTACGCCGGTACCGTCCGTCGTCGGATAGTCGTTACCGAAAACCATCACCTTTTCGCGGCGTCCGACAGCGACCTGCGCCACGAAGGGCAACAGGTTGTTCGGAATGCCGCTCGGATCCTCGCCGATCAGGCCGGACTCATGAGCGCCGACCGGATTGAAGTAGCGGAGCAGGGCGATGCTCCAACTCTCGTCGGCGGCACCTAGATCCGAAAGAATGTCCTCGATTTGTTCCTTGGTGCGACCGTATGGGTTGGTGGCGTCCAGTGGTGACTTCTCGATAAGGGGAACTTCCTCCGAGGCGCCGTAAACCGTAGCTGAAGAACTGAAGACCAGGCGACGCACGCCAGCTGCGTCCATGCTGTGCAGCAGGTTGAGCGTGCCTACCACATTGTTCTGGTAGTACCAGAGTGGTTTGTCGACAGACTCGCCAACTGCCTTCAGGCCCGCGAAATGAATAACGGCCCCGAAGCCTCCCTCGGCGAAGATGGCGTCGACGGCGGCAACGTCAAGCAGGTCGGCTTTGCGGAAGTCCACGCTCTTTCCCGTGAGCCGTTCCACCCTGCGCAGGGACTCGGGGTTCGAGTTCATCAAATTGTCGAGAACCACGACCTCGTGCCCCTCTTCAAGGAGACAAAGCGCAGTGTGCGATCCGATGTATCCGGCGCCGCCGGTAACCAATACCTTCATGTGCTCAAGTGTAGGGCGGCCCCGGGGCATGACCACAAAAGTCCTATGTGCCCGCAACGCCGCCCAAGGGCAGCGAGCTCTGACGACGCCCGCGATGGCGACAAAACGCTAGGATAGCCAGCATGACTATCCCCGGGCCGATCAGTTCGCATGCCAACCAAGTGGAAGCCACCGACAAACTGAATGTCGGAGTGTCAATGCTTACCCTCGTCCCCGGGGGGATGGGCGGAAGTGAAACGTACGCCCGCGAGCTGGTTCGCCAGCTCGGCAAGTCATCTTCCGTCAAGGCGACCTGCTACGTCAACGAGTCCGCTGCGGGCTTCTGCGAGGGAGCGGATGAAATTGTCGTTCCCGGGATGGGAGGCGGATCCTCGACTATCGCGCGGCTGGCTACCTTGGCCAGGGGCACGGTGTTCAGACGCTCGATCCTGCGTAAGATGCGCCCAATGGACGTGTTCCACGTCCCTTTCACGGTCCCCCTTCCGAAGCCCCCGAAGGGAAAGCCCTTCGTGCAGACCCTGCTCGATGTCCAGCACCTGGACCTGCCGGACCTGTTCAGCACGCCCGATAAGATTTACCGCAAGATCTTCTATGAAAGGGCAGCCCGCCAGGCCGACGCGATCGTCACCATCAGTGATTTCGCGAAACAGAGCATAGTAGATCAGGTGGGGATCCCGCCCGAAAAGATCTTCACGGCCCACCTTGGTGTCAACCCAGATGATTTCGTTCCCAACCTGGGTCCCCGGCAGAACTTCATTATGTATCCCGCCCGGGGTTGGAAACACAAGAATCACACCAAACTTTTCGCGGCCATGCGCTTGCTGCAGAAGACGAATCCGGAACTGCGCCTTGTCCTGACGGGCGGCGCCTTGGATACGCTCACCGATATCCCATCCAATGTGGACGTCCGTGGACTCGTGCCGCTGAGCGAGCTGCGGGAACTGTACCGGACCGCGGCCTGCATGGTGTTCCCCAGCCTCTACGAAGGTTTTGGACTCCCTCCCCTCGAAGCTATGGCCTCTGGTTGTCCGGTGGCAAGTTCTACTGCGGGTTCGCTTCCTGAAATAGTCGGGGACGCGGCTGAGCTGTTTGACCCGGACGATCCTCAGGCCATCGCCGAGGCCATCCGTCAGGCTATCGCCCGGTCTGAAGAGCTCCAGCGCCTCGGATTCGAGCAGGTCCGGAAGTTTTCCTGGGAGCGTTGTGCCGAGGTGCACGAGGAGGCGTATCGCTACGCATATGCCCAGCGACACCTCGCGGCGGCCGGTAGCTGAGACCTGACGTTGCTTGCTACAGCGGCGTCGATGCGCGAGCACGATATAGTTGGTATGCCCGCTGCACCGAAAACTAAGGACACCAACCAATGCCCCGTGCTCTGATTACTGGAATCACCGGCCAGGACGGCCTGTACCTCGCCGAGTTGCTTCTTTCCAAGGGCTACGAGGTTTTCGGCCTCATCCGCGGTCAAAACAACCCCAAGTATGAGCTCGTTCGCCAGACGGTACCAGGAGTAAGGCTTCTCACCGGGGACCTTACGGATGTCTCATCACTGGTGCGGGTGCTCGATGCCGCACAGCCTGACGAGGTCTACAACTTGGGCGCGATCTCGTTCGTTGCCTACTCCTGGGAAAACGCCTCGCTCACATCGGACGTCACCGGTAAGGGCGTCTTGAACATGCTTGAAGCAACTCGCCTGTATGCGGGCGATGACATCTCCAAAGTACGTTTCTACCAAGCTTCTTCGTCGGAGATGTTCGGCAAGGTTCAGCAGGTGCCACAGACCGAGGAGACCCTGCTCTGGCCGCGGTCTCCCTACGGTGTGGCCAAGGTCTTTGGTCACTACATGACTATCAACTATCGCGAGTCGTACGGCATGCACGCGTCGAGCGGCATTCTGTTCAACCATGAGTCCCCCCGCCGCGGACCGGAATTCGTAACTCGCAAGGTGTCCCTGGCCGTTGCACGCATCAAGCTCGGGCTTCAAAACGAAATCGTCCTCGGAAATTTGGACGCCAAGCGGGACTGGGGTTTTGCTGGCGACTACGTGGAGGCGATGTGGCTCATGCTCCAACAGCCTGAAGCGGATGACTACGTCATCTCCACTGGCGAGACGCACTCGATTGAAGAGCTGCTTCAGGCGGCCTTTGACGCAGCCGGGCTTGACAACTGGCAGCAGTACGTCCGTCAAGACCCCCGTTTCATGCGGCCCGCGGAGGTTGATCTCCTGATCGGCGACGCCACAAAGGCCAAAGAGAAGCTGGGTTGGAAACCCAAGGTCGAATTCAACGAACTCGTCCAGATGATGGTGGAAAACGACATCGCGGAACAGTCCGCATTGATGCGTTGAGCGATTTCCGCGACGTGCGAGCCGTTGCCGGGGGTACTGCTTTCCTCACCGGAGTGACGGGGCAGGATGGATCGTATTTGGCGGAGTCGCTGCTTTCCCGGGGCTGGGAAGTACACGGTCTGGTCCGGCAGCGGCCTCAGGCCGGACCAACGGTCGACGGTGAGATGTTCATCGACGGGGTCCATTACCATGTGGGGGACCTCGCCAAGCCGTCGGGACTGGAGGCGATCCTTAGGTCTGTCGCCCCCGAGCTGGTCTTCAACCTCGGTGGAATCAGCTCGGTGTACCAGTCTTGGCAGGAGCCTTATGACACGGCTTTGATTTCGGGTGCATCGGTCGTGGGCATGCTCGAAACAATGTGGCAGGTACAACAAGCGACGGGGAAGCAAATACGTTTCCTTCAGGCCTCCAGCGCGGAACTTTTCGGTGACGCTGAATTCTCGCCTCAGTCCGAAGAAACGCCGATCCGCCCGGTTTCCCCATACGGGGCGGCGAAGGCTTTGGCCCATCACGCCGTCGGAGTCTATCGGGGCCGCGGAATGTTCGCGTCAACCGCAATCCTTTACAATCACGAGTCCGTGCGCAGGCCATCAAAGTTTGTAACGCGGAAGATCACCTCCGCTGCCGCGGCGATTGCGGCCGGTAAGCAAGACAAGCTATCCCTGGGAAATCTTGCGGCCGTCCGCGACTGGGGATGGGCTCCGGACTACGTGGACGCCATGGACCGCATTGCGCACGCCTCCGAGCCGGATGATTTCGTCGTTGCCACCGGGATCTCCCACTCCGTCCAAGACTTTGTCGTGGCGGCTTTCAAAGCAGTAGGCATCGAGGACTGGCAACGGTACGTGGACGTCGACGAGTCACTGTCACGTCCTACGGATGCATCCGAGATGAGGGGCGATATTTCAAAGATCTCGTCGCGCGTTGGCTGGAAGCCGACCGTCGACTTCGACGAGCTTGTTGCCGCCATGGTGCGGCATGACCAAGCCTTGCTGGCCGAATAGTTTTCTGTCCTCTCTGATCGCTTCAGTAACACGACTAACTCTGGTTTCATCTGTAACATTGGTGCTAGATTGGCCGGGTCACAAGGATGACCCGACACGGCGCAGTGGTCCACACGTCGGAATAACAAGCCATTTAGTTTCTAATGTGCGACACGTGGGGGACTGCGTGTCGCTGGCCGGAGCAAGTAATGAGTCTCAGCAAAGTCGTCAGCAAACGAAAGGGTGGCGGTCCTGCCCTCGGTCGACAGGTGTTGCTGACCGCAGCGCTTGTGCTCATTTGCCTTGTAAGTGGTTCCTTCGTTCCAGCTGTGCCGGCGCATGCTGACACCCAGCCTGTTCCCGCGCCGGCGACTGCGACGCCGGGACACGTGACCGCTACAAACCCGGCTTCGCCCGCTCCCCCTTCGACCGCAGCAGCAGCCAGCGGTCCGGTCCCTCAGGGCGCCCTCGTGAGCGCAGATGCTTTAGCCAAATTCAAAGCCGCTCAGGGGCCCGGCGGGGCGCGCATGGGACAAGGTATACAGAAACAGTCGGGACTCAGATCCATGGCGCAGCCGGGGACTGTCTCGGCTCAGGCGGTATATATGCCGCCTGGGATCCAGGGACTCGATGTCAGCTACTACCAGGGCAACGTCGACTGGCAGCAGCAGCGCAACATGGGAGCGCTTTTTGCCTACGTGAAAGCTACCGAGGACTACGGTTACGTCAACCCCTACTTCGCTAGCCAGTACAACGGTTCAAGCAGTGTTGGCATGATCCGCGGCGCTTACCATTTCGCGGTCCCCAATGTCTCGTCCGGCGCCGTTCAGGCCAATTTCTTCGCATCAAACGGCGGCGCCTGGAGCGGAGACGGTTCCACACTCCCTCCCCTGTTGGACATTGAATACAACCCATATCCGCAATTCGGCAACACGTGTTACAACCTGTCACAAAGCGACATGGTCAATTGGATCTCTGATTTCTCCAACACGATGTACACGCGCACTGGGCGCTATCCTGCGATCTACACCACCACCGACTGGTGGAGAACATGCACCGGCAATACCCCTTCGTTCGGCCGACAACCACTTCATATAGCGTCCTACACAACGGCAGGCTCGCCTGGCATACTTCCGGCAGGCTGGAGCAGCTACGCAATCTGGCAGTACAGCGACGCAGGCCAATTCGTAGGCGATCAAAATGTGTTCAACGGCAGCTATGCCGAACTTCAGGCGTTGGCAACGGGCTTTGACCCTGTACTCAACAAGTACGACGCTATGGGAGGATCCGCAAGCCGACTGGGAAACCAGACGTTGTCCCTCTATTGCGGACTGCGCAATGGAGGTTGTTACCGGCAGTACGACGGCGGACAGATCATTTGGAACGCGGCGACCGGAGCCCAGGCCGTCTACTTCGACGGAATCGGCAGCGCCTGGCGGGCCTTGGGTGGCGTGGACGGTCGTCTTGGCTACCCAACATCGGATGAAACCTGCTCCTCCAATGCCTGCTCCCAGAACTTCCAGGGCGGCTCGATCTACTGGACGACGTCCACAAACGCTGTACCCGTCTTTACCACCAGTATTGGTGCTAGATGGCGTTCGATGGGAGGTACGTCCGGCATCCTGGGCTACCCGACGGGCAGCGAGACCTGCTCGACCACTGCCTGCAGTCAGACATTCCAGAGTGGCAAAATCGTGTGGACAGCGTCGTCCGGCGCATGGGCAATTGTTCAAGGCAACATTGGAACAGCTTGGGTCGCTCTGGGAGCGGAGAACGGCAGACTAGGCTACCCGATCGAAAACCAGACGTGCACTAGCACGCAATGCACACAAGGCTACCAAGGCGGCATTCTCGTCTGGACCTCTGCAACACCAGCGACACCCGTTTGGCGTACAAGCATCGGAGCCAGATGGCTATCCCAAGGTGGCTTGTCTGGTAGCCTCGGGGCTCCGATCGCCAGCGAAACATGCCAGGTGACAACGTGTCGACAAGCCTTTGCGAATGGTGAAATCTTCTGGGCTGCGGCCTCCGGCGCAAAGATCATCAGCAATGGGCAGATTTCCTTGAAGTGGAAGACCGAGCAGGCCGAGAACGGCCGGTTCGGAGTCCCTATCGGAGACACTGAGTTCTGCGGAGGAAAAGAATGCGCCCAGGATTTTGCCGGCGGGCGGATCCTCAAAGATCCGAGTGCAGCCACCGCTGCGTTTGGCGTGCTCCGCGGAACCGGAATCGGAGCCCTGTGGACAAACATGGGTGGCCAGCAAGCGCGTTTGAGCTATCCAACAACTGACGAGTCGTGCACGGCAAGCACTTGCACGCAGTCTTTCACCGGCGGCGAAATCCTTTGGGCTTCGGGCATCGGGATGGGTGCGGTATATAACAGCGGCATCGGCTCACTGTGGCGGACTCTCGGTGCCGAAACTGGACGATTGGGCTTCCCGACAAACAGCGAGACATGCGGGGCCAACTCCTGTACTCAGTCCTTCGCGGGCGGCGACATCTTATGGGCTTCAGGCATCGGGATGGGTGCGGTATATAAGAGCGGCATCGGCGGAGTGTGGCGATCCAACGGGGCTCAACAGGGGTTCTTTGGATTCCCCACAAGCACCGAGACTTGCACTTCCACCGAATGCATCCAATATTTTAATGGCGGCTCGATCAGGTGGAATGCCTTCACCGGATTCGCGATTACACGCTACTGACCAGGCTGGAACACCCGTCTTGGTACGAGCCGCCGCGGAAGGCGTTCGCTTTGTCCGCAGCGGCTCGCACCTTCGGGAACATCACACCCGGACGAAAGATACCTGCCTCGACAAAGCGAAGATGTGGATCCCCACTCCCAAAAGCGGTCCGAGCAGCAGCGACATTACAGCCCTCAGATCAGCTTCCACGGGGAGCAGCAAGACGACGAGGGTCACGGCCCCAGCTAATACCCAACCAAGAGATGAAACCCGGTGCCGGTTCAATGCGACGCACATCCCGCCCGTCAGCGTAAGAAGTGCTAGCAAGGCTGCCGCAACGGTGAGGCCAGCCAAAATCCACGGCTCGACCAGATAGTCTGGCCCGAACAGCAGGACCATGAGCCACGGCCCCAGGAAATATGCCGCCACGGCGCCGAGCGCGGCCACGGCACCGAGCAGTAGGGCTATCGGTCGAAGGGCGGCCAAACCACGGTGACGATGAGCCACGAAGTGTGCAATCGCCACGCTCTGGAAAGTACCCAGTGGGACCATCAGTGGCGCCCGTGTCAAAAGGATGGCAAGCAAGAGAGGCGCGGAAGCCAGGTACACCGGGGACGGCGTCGTGAGGCGGTACAGGATTGGGAACCCCACCATCAAGGACGCACTCGCCGCCGTCGCAATGCTCGCGTGGCCAACCTTCCTTGCGAACACCTGCGCCGGAACATCGAGACGCTGAGCGAAAGCGCCCCGAACCTCGGGCCGGAACACAGATACTAGG
This sequence comes from Arthrobacter sp. NPDC058127, assembly GCF_042884555.1. NCBI lineage: Bacteria > Bacillati > Actinomycetota > Actinomycetes > Micrococcales > Micrococcaceae > Arthrobacter > Arthrobacter sp. NPDC058127. The sequence goes on from NZ_JBHVTT010000003.1 coordinate 192,034, forward strand.
ACCCAAGCCAAGGCTCCGGCTCCTGCTGCCGCTGCAATACCCGCTGTGGAGCCAGCCAACAGGCCCACGGCAAGGACCAGGGCCAGACGGAACGTGGACTCAGAGGCAACGAGCGTCGAGAAGTGCCCCCAACTGCGGCGTCCGCTCAACACCCCCGCCAGCGCAGCGTGGATGGAGAACGCCAAACAGGACCCCGCAAGGACCAAGGCCAGAACGCCCCAGTGCGGGCCAAGTACCGCGGGGCCCCACAGGAAGGAACTCGCGGCCAGAATTACCGCAAGGGAGCCGCTAAGAGTCAGCACCACGCGGAACAAGCCCACGCTCTTCGGATGGTCCTCCGGGTGTCTTTCGTGCCTATCGGCGCCTCGGGCCGTAACGTGCCGTACGATCTCGGTCTGAAGCCCACCCAACAGGCCAAAAAGCAGGAACAGAGCCGACCAGAACGCCAGGAATTCGGCATTGTCGGCTTTGTCGAGGACCCGTGGAACAAACCAGATGACGAGGTAGCCAGCTGCCGCCGACACAAGAGATGCTAAGCCCACAGACGCCGCTTGGCGCCCCGCAATAGTCGATTGTGGCTGGATTCCGTCGGGGTCAGTCATTCGCCATGCTCTCGATCACAGTGTCAAATGGACAGAGAACTTGGGAGGTCATGGCACCATATTAGTGTCGGGAGCGGACGGGCACTCAATCTAGCGGCGCGCCGTCGAGTTGGCTCAAGTGATTTCTAAAGCCCAAACGATACGTGGAAGTTGGAATATGCCAGTCGAAATTTTTGTCCCCTTCTGGGGCGATCCGGATCTGCTCAAGGAAACTGTCCGGAGCGTTCTGGCACAAAACAACAGCGATTGGACCCTGACCGTCGTCGACGACTGCTATCCCGACGATTCCGTCGCCGAGTACTTTGCCGGCCTTGAGGATACCCGCGTCACGTACGTCCGGAATGCGACGAACAAGGGCATCACGGAGAACTACCGCACGTGCGTTGCACTGGCAAAATACGACTTGATGGTTATTCTCGGCTGCGATGACGTACTTCTGCCCAACTACGTGGACGTAGTTCTGAAAGCCAACCGGGATTTCCCCGACGCCGCCGTGATCCAGCCTGGCGTCCAGATCATCGACGAGACCGGCAAGGTTGTCACCTCTCTCGCGGACTCGGTCAAACGGAGGCTTGTGGGACCGAAGACCGGATTTGCGACCGTTTTGGGCGGGGAATCCCTGGCAGTCAGCCTATTGGGGGGCAACTGGCTCTACTGGCCGTCGTTGGCGTTCCGAACGGACGCGATCCGTCGAGTAAGCTTCCGCGACGGACTGCCCATCGTGCAGGACCTTGCATTGGTGATGGACATTGTTCTGCAGGGGGGATCGCTGGTGTACGAGCCTGCCCTGGCGTTTTCTTACCGCCGGCATTCGGCAAGCGCCTCATCCGCAACGCTCACAGACGGCAGCCGATTCGCCGGGGACCGTGAGTACGCGCAGATCGCCCAGAAGCTGTGCCTCGACAGGGGCTGGAACAAAGCCGCCTTCGCCGCGCGCGTTCGTTGGACTTCGCGTCTGCACGCAGTATCACTCTTGCCAACAGCGCTAGTGTCACTCAAGCCTGATGTCATCCGGGCAACCCTACGGCATGCCTTCGGATCCTGACGTTGCAAACGCATGTGAGAAACTGAACGTGAACACGTTCGCCCCAGAAAGGCCCAATAAGTGACCCTGTCAATCAACACATCCCCCAACAAGCGTGGCACCGCCCTGATAACCGGAGGCGCCGGATTCATTGGCTGCGCTGTCTCCCCGGCGTTGGTAGCTGGATTTGACAGGGTCGTTGCGGTGGACAATCTGCACCCGCAGATTCATGCGGCCCAGACACGTCCAGATGGACTCGACCCGGCAGTTGAGCTGATCGTCGCAGACATCACCGAGGCCCAGACCTGGGACAAGGTCTTGGCAAATGTCACGCCAGACGTCGTCATCCATTTGGCAGCCGAGACCGGAACCGGACAGTCTCTCGAGGAGTCCTCACGCCACGCCATGGTCAATGTCGTCGGCACCACCCAGATGCTCGATGGCCTAAATCGCAGCGGCCTGCTCCCCCGACGCATCGTCCTAAGCAGCAGCCGGGCCGTGTATGGCGAGGGCGCTTGGAAGTCCAACGCCACTGGTACCCTTTTCTACCCTGGACAACGCTCGAACGAAATCCTTTCACGGGCTCAATGGGACTTCCCCGACGCGGAGCCTGTCGCCATGTCCGCCTCTAAGGTCGCGCCCGCGCCCGTCAGCGTTTACGGAGCAACGAAACTCGCTCAGGAGAACATCCTTGAGTCTTGGGCGAAATCCTACGGAGTTGAGACCGCGGTATTGCGTCTGCAGAACGTCTACGGTCCTGGCCAGTCTCTGATCAACCCCTACACGGGCATCATGTCTCTGTTCTGCCGGATGGCCAAGGCTGGAAAGTCGATCCCACTCTACGAAGACGGCGAGGTGCGCCGGGACTTCGTCCTGATCGATGACGTTGCCGCAGCAATCGTGGCCGCAGCTGTTGCTGAGCGCTCACACGACGGCGCGCTCGACATTGGGTCCGGAGAATTCCAGACCATCCGTACGGCGGCAGAGATTATCAGCAATCACTACGGAGCACCGGCTCCTCACGTCACCGGACAATTCCGCCAGGGCGATGTCCGCCATGCTTGGGCGGATGTGGAGCCAGCGGAGTCCGCGTTATCGTGGGAACCCCAGTACAAGCTTGAAGCAGGAATTGCCCGTCTCGCCGACTGGATTGACGGGCGTCTTCCTGCTGAAGCAGCCCTCTAACACAAACTGAATTTGGAACGGCTGCCGGCCCTATGGGATTACTCCATAGGCCGGCAGCCGCACGCTCAGGATGAAACGGCGAACCCAACCGTGCGTGGGTAAACGCGTCGAGCGACTAGCGTCCGCCGACCGTGGCCGGTTCTTCGTGCACCTGCACCTCAGCAGTCGGCGCGTTCACGTCGTCGCCAGGTACCGGCTGACCGGTGGCGTCGCGATTCTTGCGCCGACGGCGGACCAGACGCATGACTGGACGCTCTACGAACAACCAGCTCAGGGTCGCAAGCACCAGGGTCCCTGCGCAAGAGGCCAGTAGGTAAATCGCCAGCCCCTTGCCGTGCACGCCGTAAAGAGCAAGCAGCTGTTGGACGGGCCAAGCGTAAATGTAAAAACCATACGATACGTCGTGGACACGGATCAGCCGTGGTGACGGAAGAACGGACGAAATCCACAGCAGTCCATAGGCTATGAATGGGCTGGCAAGCTGTCCGCCCCAGGATGGCACCGCGTAGACACTAACCGCTACGATAACTACGGACCCAAGCCCGGCGATCCAGTGCAAGCCGATGCGAGACGACAACATCTGGACAAGCGCTCCGCCGAGGAAGAACGGCAGCAGCTTAGCCAGGAGGGAGAAGTCGACATCATTAATGAAGGGCTTGAGGGCAGACAGGTTGGCATAGAGGGTCACGCTTAGGGCAAAAGCCACGGCCATTGGCACAGGTGAGCGACGAACCCAAGCGAGCCCGCCAATGGTTGCGATGACCAGATAGCACAAGAACTCGTAGTACAGGCTCCAGAGCGAGCCGTTCCACGACCCCGCAAAGGGAACCGACGCTGGCGTGAAGGAAACATCGTATTGGCGCATCTGCAAGAAGAGGTTCGAAAACACAAACCTCAGCGGCGTAGTCTCAGTCGACCAGTACTTCTCGAGTGAGCCGTTCTGATGCAGATACCCAAGTGGAGCAAAGACTGCAATCGTGACCAGTAGACAGACCAGGAACGCCGGATAGATCCGGGCAACGCGGTGTACGAGGTACTCACCCAGACCGTTGGTCAGACGGCTGCCCGTGATGAGGAATCCACTTAGGGCAAAGAATCCTGCCACCGCCCATCCGCCGAGGTTTTCACCGCGGATGTGCGGGCCGACGCCCGCCCCGGCCAAGTAGAAGCTATGCGCGAAGAGCACGAGGGCTGCCAGACCGAGCCTGATCATATTCAGGCTGTTCTTTCGAGGATCCAGAGGTTTACCGAGAACCATCCGTGAGTCGCGTCGGTCCCTCGCTTGGGGAGAAACGCTCCGCCGCGCCGTCAGTCGGGGCCCCGCGCTCTCCGCCGTAGCATCGGGCGACGCGGCCGACATCAGTTCAGCTCCCCGGGTTTCTCGGCTTCATCGATCGCGATCCGGCGAGAAAGCTTCGTAAGTGCCGTTTCGGAATGGCGAAAGCGCTGGTAGGTGGTCGCCATGAAGACAAACAACGAAACGACACTGCCGTACAGGACCAAGTCGGTTCCACGTCCAATGCCAAAGAAAGTCGCAACATGGGTCAGTGCGTCAGGGAAGAACACCGATAGAGCAGCCCCTGCTGCAAACAACATGAGCAAGATTCGCCGCACGGCCAGATGCCTTGCGTTTGATCCGCCGCGCATCAAAGCAAGGGAGACCAACATGACAGCAATGACCAGGACGATTTGTACGATAATCAGCAATCCGACACCTTGAGCTCGTAAACGAAGAGGGCTTATTTGAAGAAGAGTTCGGCCACGATGTTGACCGAGTTGAGGAGCGACTGTCCCTTGGACTTGGAATAGTCTGTGTAGATAATTTCCACGGGGTGCTCGACGTACTTCGGCTTGAGTTTCGCCATTTGGTGTACCAACTCAGAAGCGTGCGCCATACGGTTCTGTGTTAGGTGGATGTTCGATGCTACATAGGGGTTGAACGCCCGAAGCCCGTTGTGGGCGTCGGTGAGGTTCATGCCTGTTGCCAAACGGGACTGAATGGCAGCTGTCTTGAGTACTAGCCGTTTGGCTGGCGAGAGCTTCGTACGGTCATCCAGAAAGCGCGAGCCAAGGACGATGTCTGCCTCGCCCGACTGCACCCGCTCCACCATGGCTTTGGCGTCTTCAACCCGGTGCTGGCCATCGGCGTCGAAGGTCACGATGCACCCCAAATTCTTGTCTTGAAGGGCAAACTCGATCCCCGTCTGCAGCGCAGCGCCCTGGCCAAGATTAATGGGGTGCTGAACGACTACTGCCCCCGCAGCGCGCGCCGCGTTCTGGGACCCGTCAGTGCTGCCGTCGTCGACGCAAACTACAAAGGGGAACTGTCTGCGAAGCCCTTCAATGACAGAACCTACGACGGTAGCCTCGTTGTACATGGGGATGACGATCCAGGTGCGACTCACGTACCAATTGTTGCATACGCGCCAGATGAATCCGGGCGCCCCACAGTGCCCCACCCGACGCGATGACCTTGTTTTCTCAGGTGGGTTGCGACGGAACCTCTGTCGGGCATGCTAACCCAAGTAGTCCGCCAAACGACTTTCCCCAACAGGCGGATGGAATCCTGCGGCCTGGATCTTATGCAGCGAAAGGATGCTGTGCAAGGGCCTTGTGGCCGCGTCCTTGCCCTTGAAGTACTCATAGGTGCTAATGCCAGAGACGTCTGATCGGGAAGCCCCGGACAACTCAAAGACGTCGGCGGCAATTTCCGCCCATGACTTAGGTTCGCCGTCGTTGGTGAGGTTGTATGTTCCATAAGGCGCCCCGGTCTCAAGCAAGTGCCGGATCCCGTCAGCGATGTCACTTGTAAATGTCAGTCGTCCGATCTGGTCATTCACTACTGCGGGCCTTACGCCGCGGGCGGCGAGGTTAGCCATCGTCCGGACGAAATTGTTCCCCTCGCCGATCACCCAACTAGTGCGCACAATGTAGTGGCGCGGCACAACGCTCACCACCGCGTCTCCTGCCGCCTTCGTCTGGCCATACACACTCAGCGGGGTCGGGGCTTCGTCTTCGGTGTGGGTCTTCGCTGTGCCATCAAACACGTAGTCAGAGGACACATGCACCAGCGTCAAGTCGTGTTCGATGGCGGTGCGCGCCAATCGGGCGACTGCCGTGACGTTAGTCTGCCAGGCAGCCTGGCGGCCTTCGGGGGTTTCGGCCGTGTCGACGGCCGTGTAGGCGGCCGCATTGATGATGGTGGAGTAGTTCTTCCAGTTCTTTTCGGCAATCGCTTCTGGGGAGCCGAGGTCGAACTCAGCTCGGCCGGCAAACTCCACGGAGGCATCGCCTTCGTACAGTTTCCGAAGGGCTTTGCCGAGCTGGCCGTTGGCACCCACCACGAGCGTCTTACGCGGGCCCATCGGCCGCACATCCGCCAGACGCGGGTGGGCTTTGTCTTTGTCCGAGAGTTCGGCCTCCTCCAGCGGGATCGGCCAGTCGATGGCGGCGGTCTCGTCGGCCAGGTTCAGGAAGGTGTACTGGCCCTGGGCGTCGGCACTCCAGTGGTCGTTGACCAAGTAGGTGTAGGCAGTGTTGTCTTCCAGGGTCTGGAAGGCGTTGCCCACGCCTCTGGGGATGAAAATGGCCTGGCTCGGGTCCAGCTCGGCGGTGAACACGGCACCAAACGATGGCCCTTGGCGCAGGTCCACCCAGGCACCGAAGATCTTGCCCGTGGCGACAGAGATGAATTTGTCCCACGGCTCGGCGTGAATGCCGCGGGTGGTACCGGCTTTTTCGTTGAAAGAGATGTTGTTCTGAACCGGCTTGAAGTCAGGAAGGCCCAGGGCCACCATCTTCTCGCGCTGCCAGTTCTCCTTGAACCAACCGCGGTTGTCGCCGTAGACGGGAAGCTCGTAAAGAACGACGCCGGGAATCGGTGTTTCGCGGGCACTCAGCTGCTTGGAAAACTCGATCGACATCGTCTATTGGCCCTGTTCCTTGTACTTGGCTTCGGTTTCGGCCTTCTGCGGGCGCCACCATGCTTCGTTGTCGCGGTACCACTTGATGGTGTCTTCGATGCCGGCCTCGAAGTTGGAGAACTCGGGCTTCCAGTCCAGCTCGGTGCGCAGCTTCGTGGAGTCGATCGCGTAGCGCAGGTCATGGCCCGGGCGGTCCACGACGTGGTCGTAGGCGTCGTTGTCCTGGCCCATGTGCGAGAGGATCAGCTCCACGACGTCCTTGTTGTTCTTCTCGCCGTCCGCGCCGATCAGGTAGGTTTCCCCGATCCGGCCCTTGTCGATGATCGCCAGCACGGCGGAGGAGTGGTCGTTCGCGTGGATCCAGTCGCGGACGTTCTCGCCCTTGCCGTAGAGCTTCGGGCGGATCCCGTCGATCACGTTGGTGATCTGGCGCGGGATGAACTTTTCCACGTGCTGGTACGGGCCGTAGTTGTTCGAGCAGTTGCTGATCGTGGCCTGCAGCCCGAAGGAGCGCACCCATGCCCGGACCAGCAGGTCCGAACCGGCCTTCGTCGAGGAGTACGGGCTGGAGGGGTTGTAGGGGGTGTTCTCGGTGAACCGTTCCGGGTCATCGAGTTCCAGGTCCCCGTAGACCTCGTCGGTGGAGATGTGGTGGAAGCGCTTGCCGTGCTTCCGGGCGGCCTCGATCAGCGTGTACGTGCCGATGATGTTGGTGTCCAGGAACGGGCGCGGGTCATGCAGGGAGTTGTCATTGTGCGACTCCGCGGCGTAATGGACCACGACGTCGCTCGCCGCGACGAGCCCGTCCACGACCCTCGCATCACAGATATCGCCTTGCACCATCCGGAATCGTTCTGCTGGTAGTCCCTTCAAAGAGTCCCTGTTGCCGGCATAAGTGAGCTTGTCCAGGACTGTGACGTGGCTGTCCGTGTTTTCCAGGGCATAGCGGACAAAATTCGAACCGATGAAGCCCGCGCCCCCAGTGACGAGAAGTTTCTGCATGCCTACAGCCTAACGCCCGATCGGCACCTCTTTGCGTGCAGCGCATCCGGCCCCAGATTCTCCGGGTCTTGCCGGGGACGACTCTCCCCGTTGTCGACTTGGCCGCTAGAGTTTGGCCTGAATCATTGGCGCCAGCAATTGGCTAAATTCAAGGTTCAGGTGGTTAACGTCGTAGTACACGACGACCCCACCAACCACGCTATAGCACATTTTCGCATCGCAGAAATATCGGGTCAGGTCAATGAGCCTCACCTTAGGGTCATGGCTCACCCGTGCGGCATAGCTCATAGGATCTTCCGGATCGGCCACCCCTCGGTCCACGGCACATCGTACGGGATCTTTGGCATTTAACTGGACACAGTCCGAAGACCTGACGTCGACATTGTAAGGCGGGTCGGACAATACCCTCACTTCGGTACCCACAGACGTCCATGACTCCCAGTACTTGCCGAACCCCTCGGCGTACTGTTCGTTCTGTGACCGCCCAGAGCCGTCGTCCACACGCTCCTTGCGTGCAAACGCCGCGGTAAAGACGTACTGCGGCCGCTCGGCCTTAATAGCGTCGGACACCTCCCGACCCCAGTTCCTGCAAGCGTCCACATTTGCCTGGTTTGCCACCGACGAGTAGTAGCCCACGTAAGACACCGCGGCCGGCGGACAGGCACCGTCGAAGCTGATCTTGACCACCCATTTGTTTCGTTTGGCAAGGTCGAATATCGGCCCCTGCCACTGCTGTGCGTGTGAATCACCGACTAGCCATATCGTCTGCGGGTTCGCTGCGCCCCCACTGAAATCACAGATCCGTGTCGTCTTCTTGTCACCCGCCAGCAGGATATCCAGAGGCTCAGTGCATTCCGAGGGAGTTTTGAAATAGGCATTCGCGTCGCTCATGATTGGGGTCGCGGCAGGCCCAAACCTATCCGGGCACTCGGTCGGGTGGTCCATGGAACTAGGTCCGTAGCACACAGAGGTCTTTTGCCGCAGCATGGACTCCTCTGCCGCAGCGACCTTGGCAGTTTGTCCGAGCTCGAGGCCGCCGCATCCGGCGCCGACGACAACAATGCCTACCACCATTGCCAACACGGTCTTGAGAGCGGGACGAACCTGCGGGCGGAACGCAATGCCCTTATCTTCGACCCACACCTTCGTGGCCCACGCGAGAGCCACTGAGATTGCTAGCAGCACCAGCTTGGCCGGTGTCCGCAACTCGGCACTGATAAGGAACGGCCCAACGACGATCAGAGGCCAGTGCCAGAGGTAGAGGGAGTACGAAATGTTGCCCAGAAATTGCACGGGCTTCCAAGAAATGAGTCGGCTATGCCAGAAGCGGTGTCCCGGCGTTCCTCCGGCAATAACGAGGGCAGTTCCGAGCACCGGCAAAAGGGCGAACGTGCCAGGGAAAGGGGTCGCAGCGTTGAAGAGCAAGGCGCTCGCGAGAAGTCCGCCAAAACCTAGCAGTACTATCGGTCCGCAGACAGCCCGCGGGAATCGCAGCCTGCTGACCACCAGGGCCAAGATCGCACCGACCCCAAACTCCCAGAGACGGACCGGGGTGTAGAAGTAAGCTTCATGGCGTCCCATGTCCGCATAATGTGAGGAGAGTGCGAGAGAAACCAGAGACGCCGCGCCAATTCCCGCCGCCACAATCCATCGCGGGCGGGCCTTCAGCAGTTTGGCCCCCCACGCCAAACCGACGAGCAGCAACGGCCAAAACAAGTAGAACTGTTCCTCCACTGACAACGACCAGTAGTGCTGCGCCACCGTAGCGCTCGATGTTGAAGCCGAGTAGTCGACGGCGTTAGCGGCCAGGACCCAGTTCTCCCCATAAATGGCGCTGGCCAGAACTTGTTGAGCGGTGTCCCCCCATCGGGAGAAGGGCAGAATCACGGCCGCCGCAACGAGGGATACGGCCAGTACGACGAATGCGGCGGGAAGAAGCCGCCGAATACGGCGCGAATAGAACGCCGCAAAGTCCAAACGTCCAGTAGCGAATACTTCCTTGGACAAGTGCGCTGTGATGAGGAACCCAGAGATAACAAAGAAAGCATCGACACCGACGTAGCCGCCTGGGAGCAACTTGGGCCACAGGTGACCGAGTACGACGAAACTCACCGCAAGCGCACGGAGTGCCTGAATGTCCGGGCGGAAGCCGCTTCGGTTTTTCGCAGCTGGCCGGACACTCGGCGTGGCCGTGGCCGAATCCAGCGTCGACTCCCCCAAAGGCACAGCGCGACTCGATGACACGCGCACTCCGTTCTAGATTGATAGCGTGGCCAGCGTGGCCACAAGCCCTCGACATTCTACAACGCGGGTTGACGGCCGCAGGCTGAGGCATGCGCGCCGTTTCGCGAGCAGTGCAGCTAAGTCTCGCCGCGGGTTTGCTGACTCGAAGTTGGTACGGGAGTATTGAAGCCATGCGTGGAATAATCTTGGCCGGCGGAACCGGATCCCGGTTGCACCCAATCACCCTCGGTGTAAGCAAGCAACTCGTCCCGGTCTATGACAAGCCGATGATTTACTACCCGCTCTCGACACTTATCCTCGCAGGCATCCGGGATATCTTGATCATCACGACTCCCCAGGACGCTGAGCAGTTCCAGCGGTTGCTCGGCGATGGAACCAAGTTCGGAGTGAACCTCAGCTACGTTCAGCAACCTTCGCCGGACGGGCTGGCCCAGGCCTTCATTCTGGGCGCCGACCACATCGGGGACGAAACAGTGGCCCTGGTACTAGGAGATAACATTTTCTATGGTCAGGGCATGGGCACCCAACTCCGCCGCCACGCAAATATAGACGGTGGGGCTGTTTTCGGTTATTGGGTGAAAGACCCCAAGGCTTACGGCGTGGTGGAGTTTGACGACGACGGACGCGCCCTGTCTCTTGAAGAGAAACCAGAGAAGCCACGCAGCCACTACGCCGTTCCGGGGCTTTACTTCTACGACAACGACGTTATCGACATTGCTCGCCATCTCAAGCCTTCGGCACGTGGCGAACTGGAAATAACCGACGTGAATCGCGTCTACCTTGAGCGCGGCAAACTCCAGGTCGAAATCCTTCCCAGAGGAACCGCATGGCTGGATACGGGGACCTTCAACGACCTCAGTGATGCTTCAAACTTCATCCGCACGGTGGAAAATCGGCAGGGCCAGAAGATCGGCGCTCCAGAGGAGATTTCTTGGCGATTGGGCTTCCTCAATGACGAGGAACTTCGAGCACGCGCCGAGCCCCTTGTGAAGAGCGGATACGGCGCTTACCTACTGGATTTGCTCAACGACTAGTTGCCCTGGGCCAGTTGGCGGTCCCATTTACGCGGTATTTCGACTGGAGATTTAATGAGTTGGTATTCGATCCTGCCCTACATTCTTGCCTGCCTTGGGCTTCTGTTCATTCCTGGCGGCTTGATCGCCTTTGCCTTGGGTCTCAGGAACCTTACTTTCGCTGCAGTCACTCCTATCTTCACCGTGGCAGTTGTCGCCGGTACGGCCGTGGCCGTTCAGGTCGCAGGCATCGGGTGGTCCCCACAGGTCGTGGCGGCGGTTTCCGTCTTGCTCGCCGCCTGCGCGTTCGGCATCGCCTTCTTGACTAATCGCGCTCGTGGGAAGGCGGCAACCTGGCGAGTTGAGTTGCCAGGGGCACGGCGCTATGCCTTTCCGGCTATCGGCTTCCTCGGTGGCGCCGTATCCATAGGGATCCAGCTTCGAGATGCCTTTGGAAGACCGGACAATTTTTCTCAGACTTTTGACAACATCTTTCATCTGAACGCCGTACGCTACATCCTTGATACTGGTAATGCCTCTTCGCTGACCATGTCAAGCATGACAAGTGGAGATGCCCCCCCGTTCTTCTATCCGGCAGCTTGGCATGACCTTGCATCATTGCTTATCGAGATTACCGGTGCTCCGGTCAACGTGGGCGTCAACGTCCTCAACATCTGCGTGGCTGCGGTTGTCTGGCCGCTCGGATGCATGCTCCTTACACGCACTCTGGCTGGGCCAAACCCCTACGCCATCGGAGCGGCGGGCATTTTGTCAGCAGGTTTTGGGGCGTTTCCCCTGTTGCTGCTCGACTTCGGCGTTCTCTACCCCAATTTCCTCTCGGTGAGTATGCTCCCCGCCGCTTTGGCATGCGTCGCTGTATTCTTTGGAATCGGCGATAGCAGCAGGTTTCGCGGGCTGACCCGCTACTCGCTCGCACCTCTGGCGGCCGCTGGTGTCGCGATCGCACATCCGAACGGGCTGATGTCGCTCATTGCTCTTTCCGGACCGTTGATCTTGTCCAGCTACGTATGGTTCTGCATTAAAAGGCGCCGAGCCGGCCTCCCGGCAAGGATGAGCATTCTCCTTGGGACCGGTCTCCTTGGCCTCCTGGCGGTGGTCGCAGTCATGTGGAAGTTCATCAGGCCCCCAGCTGAGGCGGCTTCTTGGCCGACCGTGCAGACTGTTGGCCAAGCTGTAGGCGAAGTTGTCACGAATTCAGGGATGAAGCACCCGGCGGCCTGGGTGATCAGCGCGTTGATGATCGCAGGGCTCGTCTTCCTACTCCGCAAACCCACGAAGGTCTGGTTCATTGGGTCCTTCTTCATAGCCGCTGTGTTGTTTGTCGTCGTATCGGCTGAAAACAATAAGGTGCTTCGCAACGCCTTGACGGGCGTTTGGTACAACGACAGCTATCGTTTGGCGGCCCTAATGCCGGTGGTTGCCGTACCTCTAGCTGCGTTGGGGGCAGTCTGGTTGTGCCGCAAATTGCAAATGTTGTGGACTTCCATCCAAGCAACGTCTTCGCTCAAGCGAGTGGCATGGACCCAGGCTCGATGGTCCGGAGGCGTAGTGCTTCCGCTCGCCCTCATGAGCGTATTGTCAGTGGTCCAGTCGATACCACTGCAAAGCTCGATCGCGGTGACGCTAAGCCACTACACGGCGGGGCCAGATGCACCCCTTGTGAGCGCCGACGAACTAAAAGTAATCAACGAAATCGATGCGCTCGTTCCCAAAGATGCAACCATAGCCGTAAACCCTTGGAACGGCGGTGCATTGGCATTCGCGTTGGCAGACCGAAAAACAACGTCCAAACACACTCTGACGACTTACACTAGCGACGAGTTGTTACTTAACGATTCACTTCGCGACGTCGAAAAGAATCCCGCTGTGTGCCCTGCAGCCCGCTCCACTGGAGTCCAGTACGTCCTTGACTTCGGAACCCAAGAGGTCCACGGCGGCAACCACGGATTCCAGGGACTGTTAATCCCTGATTCTGCCCCAGGATTCGAACTCTTGGCCAAGGACGGCGCGGCTAAACTCTTCAAGCTGACCGCCTGCAACTGACGCCAGATTGTTGGTTGCGCTCAGGCATATATCCTGCGCACCGCCGATTCGACCGGTCAATGGCCAAGGCCGGGGACGCCCGCTGCGCCGCTAGGGCCTCCTCAAAGCGGACGAAGCAGGCCAACGTCCTGTTCCGACCCGGCGCCGCGGATTTGTTCTTCCAACTCGTCTCCAGCCGCTACAAACTTGCCCTAGTGCGAGCTTTCGGCGCGTAATTGGGCCACGGCATCATTAATGGCTCCGTCAAAAACGATATTTCCGTGTTTGAGCACCACGCCTCGATCACAAATGCGGGACACGAGTTCGAGGTCGTGGCTGACCACGACGAGGGTCTTCCCTGCCGCGGAAAGCTCCTTGATCCTGGCGAGGCACTTGCGCTGAAACGGCTCGTCTCCAACTGCCAGTATCTCGTCCACGAGGAAAACCTCGGGATCTGTGTGAACGGCGACTGAAAACGCCAGGCGAAGGTACATACCCGATGAATAGAACCTGACCTCCGTGTCGATGAACTCGCCGATCTCGGAAAATTCCACGATGGAGTCGAATTGTTCGTCGATTTGAGCTTCAGTCATCCCCAAGATCGCACCGTTCAGGTAGACGTTCTCCCGGCCGGACAGGTCATGATGGAACCCCGCGCCTACCTCGATAAGGCCGGCAACTCTGCCTCGCGTGCGCACGGATCCACTATCGGGCAACATGACGCCTGAAATGTGCTTGAGCAGCGTGGACTTGCCGGATCCATTCAAACCCAACAACGCCACAGTCTCACCTTGTTGGACTTCAAGATCGACATTGTGAAGAGCATGGAACTTCTTCGAGATGTCGCCCCTTCGTCCGCTGACAAGCCAGACAATTGCCTCCTTGAGGGAGCGCGTATGCCTCAGCACGAACTGCTTATTCAGTTTCTGAACTTCAATTGCAACAGACATCGTCACAGCTCCTGCGCGAATCGGCCCTCAAGCCGGCGGAATACCCACTGGCCGAGAACGAGAACTGCGAGGGAAACAATGATTCCCACGGGGACCCAAAGGGGCAGCAGATTCGGCGGCATAGGGGCGGTTTCATCGGTGGTTGGAAGCCAGAAGGCATAATGAAACGCCTCGACGCCGATCGTAATGGGATTGACCTGGTAAACGGCGTACCAGCTCGCGCCGAGTTTGCTCTGCACCATGGTCCACGAGTACATGATGGGAGAAGTCCAGGTCGCAACCATCAGCAGCATGTCCACGATGTTCTCGGAGTCCCTGAAATAGACATTCGCAGAGCCAAAGAGGAGTCCTAGACCGGTGGCCAACATAGCTACGATCACAAACCCCGCAATGGCTGCAGCGAGCTGCACGAAGCTAGGGTGCCACCCGGCGAAGACACAGGCGACAACCAGGACAATCAACTGGGGTATGAAATGTACGGCCGAAACCCAGACGGAGGCAACGGGGAAAAGCTCACGCGGCAGGTAGATCTTTTTAATGAGGCCACCGTTGCCGACGATGGAACGGGCCGCGTTGCTGAGCGCCTCGGTGAAAAAGTTGATCAGAACGATCCCGGAGAACAAGTACACGGCGTAGTTGGCCAGACCGTCCGGGTTTCGAGCGCTCTTCTCAAGTCCGAGAAAGACCCCCAAGGCAATGTAAAAGACGAGGAACTGAACGCCCGGCTTTACGTAGGACCAAAGCAGCCCGAGAACCGAGCCCTTGTAGCGGATCTGCAGCTCCTTGCGTACAAGGAGTTTGAGCAGAAATCGCTGTCTGAACACGTCCGCGAGACCGCCCCCCACGCCCGGACGGACGAGCGGGGCGGTCTCGTTGAAGTCACTCGCAGTTGTCACCCTTTGGCCTTTTCGTGCGGGGTCGTAGTGGTCACCGCGTCGAAAGTCTCGCGCCACGCCTGCTGCGACGTGAACTCGGGCAAGCTCCGGGAATACTCCTCGGAAAGCTTTTCCCAGTCCCGGAGGAGTTGCTGGTGGAGTTTGATGCTGCGTGCCATCATGTTGCGGAAATGCTCAGGGTGCCGCTTGTACCAGGACGCGCCGGTTCCGTCAGCAGACGAGACGATTGCCGAGTCCAGCTGGGACAGCCGCCACCAGCGAGCATCCATTGCCGGAACGAGAGCCTCGGGGTGCTCCAGGGCTCCGGGCCTTACGCTTTGCACCTGACGGACCCCTGCCGACGCCGCCGTCGCAAGGGCAGCGAGAAGAGACTTCGGAGAGGAAGGCTTCTTTCCACGCTTCGGCGGTTTCACGCGCTTAACTTGCGGGAAGGTTGCCACTTCTTTTGTGATGCGGGCATCGTCGAAGTCTGCACGTCGCGAACGAATTTCGGGGAGTTTGGTCCGAATCGTCTGGTGCAGGTGAGAGGGCCCCTTGAGCAAGTCCTCAAGGGCATCCAAGCGAAGCTCGACCGCTGAGTACTGCATCGACAACAAATGCTTGACATCCACCATGAAACTCTGGCGCGGCAGGAATCCGCCCTTCTTGTAGGGCGAGTAGACCAGGGCAGCAAGCCAGCGGTTTCGCTGGTGGAAGTAAGCCTGCCAGTCGATAGTGTCGTCTTTTTCAGTCCAGGGCATGTGCCAGACTGCAGCCCCAGGGAGGGTTACCGTGGGGAAGCCGTGTCGGCGGGCCCGGATGCCGTATTCGGCGTCGTCCCACTTGATGAATACCGGTAGGGAGAGTCCGATCTCGCGTAGAACGCTCGTCGGAATCAGGCACATCCACCAGCCGTTGAAGTCCACGTCGATCCGACGATGCATCCACGGGGTCGTGCGAAGGTTGCTCGCGGAAAAGTCATGAGCTTCCTTGGTGCTGTCGACCGCGGCCCACTGGAACTTGTACTCGTTCACTTCCTCACCGAAGCTGTGCATGACAGAGCGTTCGTACAGGTTGAACATGTGACCGCCCACGATCGTCGGTTTCCTGGTGAAGTCAGCGAAGTTGATGGCGCGCAAGACGCCCTCGGTTTCGATGATGACGTCGTCGTCCAACAGCAGCACGTACTTGCTGCGGCCGTCTTCAACCGTCTCGTGCATGCCGCGCGCAAAACCACCCGAACCACCGAGGTTACCCTGCTCAATGAGTCCGAACTTGTCCCCGAGTCGAGCGGCTGCCCCTTCGAAGCCTTCCTGGTCCCGTACCTTCTGCGTACCTTGGTCCGTGATCAGGAGCCGGTCCATCACGTCGAGAAGCTCGGGGGAATCGGCAAATGTCGATAGGTGCTTGACGCAGAAATCGGGGCGGTTGAAAGTGGTTACCGCTACCGTGGCGGTGCCGGCCTCGAATCCTTCAGGCTTCTTTACGGACCATTCGGCGCCGAGGAGTTTGACCTGCTCAGATGAAGCCACGAGGTCAAACCAGTACCAGCCGCCGTCGCCGAAGTTGGCCAACGGCAGGACGACATCTACCGGCCGCCCTGCGTCTACGCTGATGCTTTCAACCCTGTTGGAAGTACCCCTCGCACTGGACCGAAGAATGACAACGGTTGCCGGCGCGTCGACCGCGACCGTGAGGCGCACACTGGTGATATCCGTGTGCGCCCGCCAGTAGCTCGCGGGGAACGCATTGAAGTACGTGCCGAAGGAAAGCCGCCGATACGCCGGCAAGTGCAGCTGGCGCCGGTTCTCGATGAAATCTGAGCGGATCTTTGCCCCGCTCGACGTAACGGCAGTGACACCCGAACCGGATTTGGATGTCTGCGATTCTTCAGATACAACTCGCTGGGCTGCGTTAAAGTCCAGGTAGAGCGGAAGGGTGTCGGTGTCGCCGTCCGTCGGAAAGACAACACGATGGACGGTTTGCCAATCTTCGCCCAGTCCGGGCGTAGCGCCCTGGTTCATGGGCTCTGTTGAAACGCTCATGCGTCCACTCCTCCGCTTTCAATTTCTGCGCCGCTTTCGAAGTGCGGACGGATCTTGTTGTCAAACATGGACAGGGCAGAACCGATGGCCATGTGCATATCGAGGTACTTGTAGGTGCCGAGGCGTCCGCCGAACAGCACGTCCTTTTCAGCGGCTGCGAGATCGCGGTACTTCAGCAGCTTTTCGCGGTCATCCGGGGTGTTGATCGGGTAGTACGGCTCATCGCCGCTTTCAGCGAACCGGGAAAATTCGCGCATGATGACGGTTTTCTCCGTCTGGTAGCCACGCTCCGGGTGGAAATGGCGCGGCTCGATGATCCTGGTGAACGGGACGTCGTCGTCGTTGTAGTTGACAACGGACGTTCCCTGGAAGTCGCCCATGTCCAGGACTTCTTCCTCGAAATCGATGGTGCGCCAGGACAGATCTCCAGCGACAAAGTCGAAGTAGCGGTCCACGGGTCCTGTGTAGACGACCGGAATTTTGCCGACAACTTTGTTCTTTGAATACTCATGCGACTCGTCAAAGAAGTCCGTGTTCAGGCGAACTTCGATGTTCGGGTGCTCGGCCATCTTCTCGATCCACGCCGTGTATCCGTTGGTCGGCAGGCCTTCGTACTTGTCGTTGAAGTACCGGTTGTCGTAGTTGTACCTGACAGGAAGACGCGAAATGATGCCCGCCGGGAGATCCTTGGGGTCCGTCTGCCACTGCTTGCCGGTGTAGTGCTTGATGAATGCTTCATACAGTGGGCGGCCGATCAGCTGGATGCCCTTGTCATTGAGATTCTGCGGATCTGTTCCCGCGAGTTCACCAGCTTGCTCCTTGATCAGGTCTTGCGCCTGGCTAGGAGTCAGGTTGGCGCGGAAGAACTGGTTGATTGTTGCCAGGTTGATGGGGAGGGAATAGACCTCGCCTTTGTGCACGCCGTAAACCTTGTGCACGTAGTTTGTAAAGGTCGTAAACCGGTTGACATACTCCCATACCCGCTCATTTGAGGTGTGGAAGAGGTGTGCACCATAGCGGTGCACCTCGATTCCGGTCTGCTCCTCCGTTTCGCTGTAGGCGTTGCCACCGATGTGGTGCCGGCGGTCAATGACAACAACCTTCAAGCCCAGCTCAGTGGCGGCCTGTTCTGCGATTGTCAGGCCAAAAAAGCCCGACCCGACGATGACGAGGTCAGCGGTCACAAATACTCCTGGTTCGAATGCGGGCAGCCTAATGATCTGCATTGGCTGCAGGTCAAGCCTACCTGAGATGCCGCATCCAATTGCCGCCGCGGCCGTTCGCTGCCCCGCGAGCACGGCGTTTTCCACATAGGCCAACTGCCCAAGAACACCCGGCCCACATCCCAAATATCGTGGATGAACAGCAGTCGCGCGAGCCGAAGGAGCGGACACAGTGACACTCCATTGCACCCTCGTCCGGGCCCCAGGGGCCTTACGGCAAGGTGAACCCGTCGAGCTCGCCATAGCCGTGGGCAACGGCACCCCCGGCGCCGTCGTCGAGGCCGCCGTGGCGGCCGAGTTCGGAACTGCGAGACTGACGGTCGATGGGCTACCGCTCGGCGGTCTCGCCGTTGGCTCGGCGCCGCTCATGTCCGGAGCTGTGTTGGTCGACGGGGCCGATCCGGAGGCACGGGATACCCCTAACAGCAAACGCGGTCCCGCGGCTCTGTCCTTGCTCGTGCACGCCGGACCTGCCGCGGGCCTGGTGATTCCACTGGAACGTGGCAGTTACAGGATCGGCAGGAGCGACGCGGACATTTGCCTCCCGGATCCTGATGTTTCCCGGGTTCACGCCGTGCTGACGATCTCCGAGACAGCAGTCACCATAAGGGACAACAACAGCGCTAACGGAACAATGGTCGATGGACGCAAAGTCCGCTCCGCTTCTCTCTCAACCGCTTCCACGATCCGTTGTGGCGGCTCCGTCATGTCAGTGGTCTTCGGCAACGAAGAATTCGGAGCGGATTCCCTGGGGGCAGCTGGCCTGGGCGTCGCCGAGCCGATTGTGGTTCTTCGGCGCCACGATGCCGGCAACCGCACGCAACTTCTCCTCACGGCCGGACTTCCGTTCCTGCTGGGAGTTGGAATGGCACTCGCCACTGGCATGTGGATGTTCCTTGGATTCACCGCAATTTCTGCCATCGCGGTCCTTGCCCCGGCAATATCGGGAAGACGTGAGCGCCGCCTTCTGGCTGCCGCGATCGCGGCGGCCGTCGAACAAGACCGAGCCCGACGACGGCGATGCTCACCGTCCGCTGCGGAGCTCGCCTATGCCGTCAGCTCAACTGCTTCCTCCTCAGGAGAACTCGGGCGAATGCAGTTTACGCCGCCAAAAACCAGTACAACGGAAGGAACGGTGGTCCGCCGCGATATCTGGCTCCGGCTCGGAACCAGTGTGCAGAACGCCTTGGTTGCACTCGATCCCGCGGATCCAAGCTTCGAGCCACCTCAGTTGGGCCCGGTGCCGGTGGCCCTGGATCCCTCTATCCAAGCAGTTTCACTCACGGGACCTGACGCCATCGTGGAAGGAATGTTCAGCTTTCTGCTCATGCAGCTGGCGGCCTTTCCCAGCGCGACCAACGTTCCTGTCCTCATACACGGACCGATTGCCTTCTTGCCGTCCAGCGCCCGCTTCCTCCCCCGCGTTACCTTGACCACGGACGCCTCTTCAGCAGCAGCTGTTCTTTCGGCGCCCGCGGAAAGATCAGGAGCACTGTTTCTGGTGGGGCCCGAACAGGATCCCGCCGTCGGCCCACTCCGGCTAGCGGCGATCGAGTCTGGCTGGAGAATCTTCCAACGCTCGGCGAGCGGCGATGAAAGCGATTACGTAGTCGATCTGTGGAACAGGCGCGCAGTCCTCCGCTCGTGTCTTTCAGAAACGGAATTCGATCCTGACCTTGTCCCGCGCTCGGTCTTTGACCTCTACTGTCGCTCCTTGGCAAGAGCGCCCGGCCTTACGGCAGAAAGGGCGCCGCTTGTCCCGTCTACCTGCCAGCTGGCTGACCTGCTTCCCTATGAGCCCTCTGACATCGCAACCCGCTGGCACGCTTCTTCAGTACGCAGAGGGCTTTCAGCGGTCATCGGACAAGGAGCCGACGGTCCCCGGTCCCTGGACCTGGTTTCGGATGGCCCGCATCTCCTCGTTGCTGGAACAACGGGATCGGGCAAGTCCGAACTTCTGCGCACAATAGTGTCGGCGATCTCGCTGACCCACAGCCCGGACCGGGTCAACTTCCTGTTTGTTGATTTCAAGGGAGGTTCGGGACTCGGGCCATTGGTCGACCTCCCGCAATGCGTCGGAATGCTCACGGACCTCAGTGAACACGAGCTCGAACGTACCCTCACGTCCCTCCGTGCCGAGGTTCGGATGCGGGAGGGGATCCTCGCGAAGGCCGGTGTCCCTGATTTGCCCGCATACTGGGCCAACATCGGGGGAACCGGGAGTAGGGCAGCAACGGGACGAAGAAACCAATTTCCAGTGCTGCCCCGTCTGGTCCTTGTGATCGACGAATTCAGGATGCTCATTGAAGACGCCCCGGATGCCTTGGCCGAATTGATGCGGATCGCCACCCTGGGCCGGTCTCTGGGCATCCACCTGATCATGGCAACCCAACGTCCACAGGGTGCACTGAGTGCGGACATCCGGGCGAACGTCACCACCAGCATTGCTCTTCGCGTCCAATCGGAAATGGAATCCCGGGACGTCATCAACTCGGCCGCAGCGGCATCGATTCCCGTGTCCCTGCCTGGCCGCGCCTACATGGTCCGCGGAGTGGAAGATGCCGAGCCCTTTCAGTCAGCGACTCTCTCCGGTAGCGAAAAGGCCCCGTCAGTCACGAAGACCATTGCCCGGCCGGCGGCAGGGTCGCTCCGCTTCAGCGGTTGGTTCGAAAGCGCCGAGGCAGAGACTCAGGCTGTGGAGGCAACGCCCGCGGAAGCCGCCCGCCCCATCATCAAAGCAATCAACCGGGTTTGGGACGTCCACGGGGGTAGACCGCTCCGGACACCCGTTGCACATCCCCTTCCTGAGTCCATCCCGTTTCCCGAATCCCTTGGCAGGACGGCAACGACAAGCAAGCACACGGCAAGCAGAACGAGGGCAGGCCCGACGGCCTACCTTGGCTTGGCCGACTTCCCCACGCAGCAACGAGTGGCCGGCCTGTGCTGGAGTCCGCTCGTCCACGGGCATCTTGGACTCGTTGGCCCTCCTGGAAGCGGAATTGAAGATGCCTGTCGGGCAACAGCGGCGCAACTTGTTGGAGGTGCGGAGGACCTCCATCTCTACGTCCTTGACGGAGACGGCTTATTCGCTGATGTGGGAGCCCAGGGACGCGTCGGTGCGGTTGCCACCGTCAACGACATCAGAAGGGGCGTCCGCATCCTGGAGAGGCTTGCGGCCGAAATGTCGGCGCGGCAATCCCTAGGGACCGTCGTCGGGCAAGTCCCTCTTTTCCTCGTCATATCAAGCTGGGGTTCGTGGGTCTCTGAGTTGCGCGCAGGGCCCCTGGCCTGGGCCGAAGACCTTGTCCATGCAATCGTCCGCGATGGACCGAAGTCAGGACTGGCCGTTCTTGTCACGGGCGACCGCGAACTGACGGCGTCGCGCATGTTCGGGTCAATCCCCAACCGCGCATACTTTCCCGCCGGAACCACAGAAGAAGGGCGGTTGGCGTGGCCCCGTTTCGCGGCAATGAAGCCCCTGAGGGGTCGGGCCGTCGTGGGCGGCAACTTCATAGAAGTCGACACTGCAGTCGCCCAGCTAGTGGCACCCCCGCCAAATGCGGCCTGGCCGTACTGTGTGCCCTGTCAGCCTGGTCGGCACCCATTCCGGGTGGATCCCTTGCCGCAACTCATCCGCGCTTCGGATCTCGCGGCGGACAACCGAACAGAAGCCGTCGCCCATTCCCCCGCTCGTGGGCCGGGATCGGTGCTCATCGGCGTGGGAGGGGACGAAAACGAACCTGTTTGGATCACACTGCCGCGATCAGCCGTCCTCCTCGCCCTCGGTACCCCGGGTTCAGGCAAGTCGTCCTTGCTCACCTCATTGGCTCAGCTCAATCCAGGCCGTGAATGGCGGACGCTACCCCAAGGTGCCGATCCTGATGCCTTTTGGGCCGAATTCCACGGGGACGCCAGCCGCAAGCTCGTGGGTCCGGAAGTCGTCCCCCTCGTGGACGACGCCGAACGCCTCAGCATCGAAACCGGTACTCTCCTGGCCGAACTTCCCGGTATGGGTTTCTCGGTCGTCGCAACTGCGGGTCACAGCCCGGCCCTTCTGCACCGGACGCCCCTTGCCTCCCTGGCCAGAAACCACGGAAGCGGAATTCTTCTGGGCAATGGCTCGCCTACAGCCGGGGACTTCTTCGGCGTGCGCCTCGACATTGAACACGCGGCACCGCCGGGTCGTGCTGTTCTCATCGAGAACGGACAAACACGTGCCCTCCAGGTCGCCGCTCCGGACTCGGAAGTAGCACCGGACTCGGAAGCCGCACCAAAGTGAAAACGGTCAGAGGGCGGCGCGGGATCCGCCCGCTCGGGACGCGAAGGCAATGACCCGCTTGTCGAACAAGAAGACAATCCCGGCCAAAGCCGGCACCACCATGGCAAGACCGGCGAGAACCAGCCCTCCAGTCAAAGTGGGAAAGCCGATCGTCAGGGCGAACAGTTGGGCAACCAACGCTGGCGCCCGGGTCCAGCGGTAGCCACGGAACAGGAAATGTCCCACGGCAAACAGCAACGCAGAAAAGGCCAGCAGGAGGCCCAGGGTGAACACGGCTCCCCAGAATGAGGCCACCGGAGCACCAGTCACCAACTCGTATATATACAGCACCCCGGCGGTCAATAGTGCGAGGGCTTCCAGCACAACCACGATCGAAATAACAACGATTCCTACGGGACGCGTTCCTCCGCCGGATGTCCGGCCAAAGTTGTCGCGGCCGGTCCCTCGGCTGTCGTCGCCGGGCGCTGCTGGGTCATGGTTAGGGTTCAGAGGGGGTCTTGACACACTGGCACACTACCGGACATAGTCGAATACCTGTGAGTAGCCCGGCGGCCAGTGTGATGCATCGCTCACGGTTTCAAAGGCTTGAACCCCTTGTTTACATGGCGTTAACATGACACGCTTGACTCAGACGACCAAGGGGGCCCAATGGGTCCCCTTTCCTATGAAGCCTCTCGTGAATATTTTCACAAAAGGCTTAACTAGTACTCACGAATGGAGTGACTGATCAGCATGGATTGGCGTAACCGCGCAGCCTGCCTTGACAAGGACCCGGAGCTTTTCTTCCCAGTAGGCAACACCGGCCCTGCGCTTCTCCAGATCGAGGAAGCGAAGAGTGTCTGCCGCCGCTGTCCCGTCGTGGACACATGCCTTCAGTGGGCGCTTGAATCGGGCCAGGACGCTGGCGTCTGGGGCGGTATGAGCGAGGACGAGCGACGCGCGCTCAAGCGCCGCGCCGCCCGCGCCCGCCGCGCTTCCTAAGCGTCTGGGACCCACAAAGCACAGCGCCTGAGGCAAAGAGAACATACGAAGATGGCCCGGACCGAAAGGTCCGGGCCATCTTCGTATGTCTGTCGCGTCTACCGACAGAGCGCGTCGCGAGCGGCCGGCATCAGCTTCGCACCAGGTTCAGGACGATCTCGACGGCGGTGCCACCGCCGTCGCGCGGCATCCACTGGATGCTGCCACCCAACTCGCTCGTGACAAGCGTCCGCACAATCTGAAGGCCGAGGCCCTCCGTGTAGGACCCCTCGGGCAGACCGACCCCATCATCGGCAATCGTCACCGTCAGGAGTTCATCGCCGCGCTCCCCCGTGGAACGATCGGCCATCAGCCATACTGTTCCGGCCCGTCCTTCAAGACCGTGCTCCACGGCATTTGTCACGAGCTCATTGATAACCAACGCAAGAGGCGTGGCGAAGTCGCTCGGCAATTCCCCGAACAGGCCTGCGCGCTCGGTCCGGACGTGCTGCGAAGGGGACGCTACTTCCGCCGAAAGCCGGAACTGACGTCCGATGAGTTCGTCGAAATCAACGCTCTGAGTGAGCCCCTGCGAAAGCGTCTCGTGCACCAGCGCAATCGTCGCCACTCGCCGCATTGCCTGCTCCAGGCCCTGCTTCGCCTCATCGCTGACCATCCGCCGCGACTGCATGCGCAGCAAAGCAGCCACTGTCTGCAGGTTGTTCTTGACACGGTGGTGGATTTCACGAATCGTCGCGTCCTTCGTCACCAGCTCGAGCTCGCGGCGTCGCAGCTCGGAGACGTCGCGGCACAAAACCAAGGCACCGAAGCGATGCTTTTCATCGCGCAACGGAATCGCGCGCAGTGACAAGCTGACTCCGCGGGACTCGATTTCGCTTCTCCACGGCATCCGACCGGTCACGACCAGCGGCAACGTCTCGTCCACCATCCGCCGGTCCTTGAGGAGTCCTGCGGTTACTTCCGCGAGGGACCGCCCTTCCAAGGTTTCCACCTCGCCGAGGCGGCGGAACGCGGAGACGCCGTTCGGACTCGCATACTGCACGATGCCGTCGGCGTCGAGCCTGATGAGGCCGTCACCCACGCGGGGAGCGCCGCGGCGGGAACCCGTCGGCGAAGCGAAGTCCGGCCACAGTCCCAGCGTTCCCATCCGGAGCAGATCGTAGGCGCATTGCCTGTACGTGAGCTCCAGGCGTGAAGGCATCCGTGAACTGGAAAGGTCCATATGGGATGTGACGACCGCAAGGGTCCGTCCGTTCCTGACCATGGGCACCGCTTCTACCCGCAAGGCCATCTCGCTGCTCCAGCTTGTTTCGCTGGAGCGTTCGATGGAGCGGCTGGACCACGCCTTGTCGACTATCGGTCGCAGATCCGAGCGGATGCCTTCCCCGACGAAGTCCGCATGAAACACGGTGTGGCTCGTCGACGGCCTGACGTGGGCAAGCGCGATGTAACCGAATTCAGGGTGCGGAAACCATAGGGCCAAGTCCGCGAACGCCAGGTCGGCGACCATCTGCCAGTCGCCGACCAGGAGGTGCAGCCATTCGGCATCTCCAGGCCCGAAATCAGCGTGCTCCCTGATGGGGTCTGTAAAGATTGCCACTGCACCTCCATATAACGCCGGGGCTTGTCCCTAGCGTCGAACGATTGACCTCAAGAGCCTCAATGCTACCGACAGAGAGGCCATGTCGTCGGCCTCCAACGCGTTGACCTCGTCAAACATGCTCTTCGCGCGTCCCAACTGCTCGGCGTTGAGATCCTCCCAAGCCCTCAAACGAGCCTCGGCGTCCAGTCCGGCGTCGGTCGATTCGAGCACCGACGTCGTCATGTCCGCCACGGTCGAGTAGAGGTCGTCGCGCAGGGCTGCACGGGCAAGAGCTTGCCACCTGTCATCGCGCGGCAGTGCTGTGATTCGCTCCAGCAATGAATCGACGTGGAAGCGGTCGAACACCGTGTAGTAGACGTGGCTGACTTCTTCCACACGGGCTTCGCGGCTTTGCGCGATCTTGGCAATGTCCAGGAGCACGAAGCTCTCGAAAAGCTCGGCCCAGCGATGGGCAAGCTCATCCGGCAGGCCCCACGCACGCGCCTTTTCAAGCCAAGCGGTGACGCGCTCTTTGTCGCTGCCGCGTAGGTAGTCGAGTACCCTGGCCCGCATTGGGTCCATCATCGGCTTGAATTCGGCGACGATCTCCGAGATCGGCTTCGACGCGTTACCTTGGCTGAGCAACCAGCGAACGGCGCGGTCCAGGAGCCTTCGGATGTCGAGGTGGACGGTGCTCCAGTGTTCCGTGGGGAACGAAGCAGGCAAGGCATTGAGCTCCCGCACCATCGAGTCGAGTTCGTAGATCTCTCGAAGGGCCACGAACGCCTTCGCGACGGCGACCTCGGTAGCCGAAGTCTCCTCCATGGTGCGGAAGGCGAAGGTGATGCCGCCCAGGTTGATCATGTCGTTGGCCACCACGGTCGCGACGATTTCACGACGCAAGGGATGGGTGTCCAGTTCGGCGTCGAAACGTTCGCGGAGCTGCTTCGGGAAGTAGGAGCGAATCGTCTTACGGAACCAGGGATCATCCGCCAGATCGCTTTCGCGCAAGGCCGAGCCCAATTCGATCTTGGCATATGCGGCGAGGACAGACAGTTCCGGGGACGTCAGGCCCTGGCCCTGTTCCAGCCGCTCACGAAGAGTGTCGGTGGTCGGTAGCGCTTCAAGGTCCCGCTTGAGGTCGGCGGACTTCTCCAACCAGTCCATGAGGCGCTCGTAGCTTGGGCTCCATTCGGCGACGCGTGTGCGGTCGTTGAGCAACAGGATGTTTTGATCGATGTTGTCTTCGAGCACAAGGCGCCCGACCTCGTCGGTCATGTCGGCGAGGAACGATGTGCGCTCGGAAACGTCCAGCTTCCCGGCGGCAACCATCCGGTCCACGAAGATCTTGATGTTGACCTCATGGTCGGAACAATCCACGCCGGCAGAGTTGTCGATCGCATCGGTATTGAGGATGACGCCTTGCAATGCGGCCTCGATGCGTCCGCGCTGCGTCATTCCGAGGTTGCCGCCTTCGCCGACAACCTTGACCCGAAGCTCGCGCCCGTTGACGCGGATGACGTCGTTTGCCTTGTCCCCCACCTCGGCGTGGGACTCGGTGCTGGCCTTGACGTACGTTCCGATCCCGCCGTTGTACAGGAGATCGGCCGGAGCCAGGAGTATTGCACGCAGAAGTTCCGGAGGACTCAGCTGGACCGTTCCGTCCGGCAGGCCGAGGGACCTGCCGACCTCCGGCGAGATCGGGATGACCTTGGCCTGGCGGGGGAAGACCCCGCCACCTGCGCTGATGAGCGAGCGGTCGTAGTCATCCCAGGAAGAACGGGGCAGCTCGAAGAGACGCCGCCGTTCGGCGAAGGACGAAGCCGCATCCGGCGTCGGGTCGAGGAAAATGTGGCGGTGGTCGAAGGCGGCCAGCAGGCGGATGTGCTTGGAGAGCAGCATCCCGTTGCCGAACACGTCGCCGGACATGTCGCCGACGCCAACCACGGTGAATTCCTCAGTCTGGGTGTCAAGGTCCAGCTCGCTGAAGTGTCGCTTGACCGACTCCCATGCACCTCGGGCCGTAATGGCCATGGCCTTGTGGTCGTATCCGATGGAACCACCGGAAGCGAATGCGTCCCCCAGCCAGAAGCCATACTCGGCGGCCAGGCCGTTGGCAGTGTCCGAGAAGGTTGCCGTGCCCTTGTCCGCGGCCACCACCAGGTACGAATCGTCGTCATCCTGACGGACGACGTCCGACGGCGGCACGATCTTCTCGCCGTCCGCTGTGGTCACAAGGTTGTCAGTGAGGTCGAGGAGGCCGCGGATGAAGGTCTTGTAGCTTTCGATGCCTTCCGCCATCCACGCGGCGCGGTCAAGTGCCGGATCCGGAAGTTGCTTCGCGAAGAATCCGCCCTTGGCGCCGGTCGGCACAATCACGGCGTTCTTG
This sequence comes from Arthrobacter sp. NPDC058127, assembly GCF_042884555.1. Lineage (NCBI taxonomy): Bacteria > Bacillati > Actinomycetota > Actinomycetes > Micrococcales > Micrococcaceae > Arthrobacter > Arthrobacter sp. NPDC058127. Next base: position 219,394 of record NZ_JBHVTT010000003.1, read on the forward strand.
ACCGTCTGTGCTTTGACCAGCCCGAGGATCTCGGTCCGGAAGTCTTCACGGCGGTCGGACCAGCGCAAGCCGCCACGGGCTACCTTGCCGAAGCGCAAGTGAACGCCTTCAACGCGGGGCGAGTAAACCCAGATCTCGTACTTGGGCCTCGGGAACGGCAGGCCGTCGATCGCGGTGGGATCGAGCTTGAAGCTGACGTACGACTTGCCCTGGAAGTAGTTCGTGCGCAGCGTCGACTCAATGAGGTTGACGAACGTCCGCAGGACCCGGTCGGCGTCGAGCGTAGCCACCTGGTCAATTGCTTCGGCCAATGTGGCGCGGGCGCTCTCTTGGCGGGCCGGACGCGCGGCGTCAGGCGAAGTAGGATCAAAGCGGGCCCCGAACAGGTCAATCAGGCCGCGTGCAACCTCCGGGTTCGCAAGAAGGGTATCCGCAATGAACTCGAAGGAGTTGGTGTTCCCCATCTGGCGCATGTACTTCGCATAGGCGCGAAGCATGACAACCTGCCGCCAGTGGATACCTTCCCGGAGTACGAGCCGGTCGAAACTGTCGGATTCCACCGCACCCGTCACTGCGGCACTGAAGGAGTCCGCCAAGAGCTGGCCCGTGGCCACGGGATCGACACCGGCGGGGTACTTCAGGCCAAGGTCGTAGAGGAAGAAGTCGCGGTGGTCGGCAGTCTCAATCTCGAATGGTCGCTCGTCGAGAACCTCGAGGCCAAGATTGTGGAAGTACGGCAGGATCTGGCTCAGGCTCTTGGGTTCCAAGAGGTAGAGCTTGACGCGCGCATCCTCTTCGAGGAGTTCGCCGGCGCCGCTGGGCAAATAGACATGCACTCCGGGGACCGCCTGGACAGCGACGGCGTCGCGGTCGGTTGTGGCGGCATACTTCTCGAAACGCTCAATGTCCTTGAGTGCGTCTTCGACTTCGTAGTCGACCCGGTAGCCGGCGGGGAACGCATCAGCCCACAGGGCGGACAGCCGCTCGGCATCCAAACCGCTGGTGTTCTCGCGGAGCACCTCGGCAATTCCTTCAGCCCAGGACCGAGAAGCCCGGACAAGCCGCTTTTCGAGTTCACCGGCGTCGACGTCGCGAAGCTCAGCCTCCCGCGGCAGCCGGATACGGAAGAACACCCTCGAGAGTGCGGACTCCGTGATCCGGGCCTCGTAGTCGATGCTCTCGGCTTCGAAAGTCTCGCGGAGCTCCTGCTCAATCCGCTGCCGGACGTTGGTGGTGTAGCGGTCACGGGGCAGGTAGACCAGTGCCGACATGAACCGTCCGTAGATATCCGGGCGCAGGAAGAGCTTGGTGCGGCGCCGCTCCTGCAGACGCTGGATACCCAAAGCCGTTGCGGCCAGATCCTCGGTCTCGATCTGGAAGAGTTCATCACGCGGGTAGGTCTCGAGAATACCGACGAGGTCCTTGCCGGAATGGGAGTCCTGCGGGAAACCGGCTGAGCGGAGCACGGCGTCGACCTTTTCCCGAACGATGGGGATGTTCCTTACGGAACCGGTGTACGCGCTCGTGGCGAAGAGGCCGATGAAGCGGCGCTCACCGTTGACGTTGCCTGCAACATCGAAGCTCTTGACACCGATGTAGTCCAGGTATGCGGGACGGTGCACGGTGGACCGCGAGTTGGCTTTGGTGATGACCAAGGCACGCTTCTCGCGCGCCTTCCTGCGTCCGGCGTCGGTGAGGTGCTGGATTTGGTGCGGGTGGTCCCCTGCCCTCAGGAGTCCCAAGCCGCTCTCTTCGCGCAACTCAAGGACGTCTTCACCGTTCTCGGTGATGAGGTCGTATTCCCTGTAGCCGAGGAACGTGAAGTTGCCGTTGTCCAACCAACGCAGAAGGTCCTGCGCTTGCCTGAGCTCCGCGATGTCTTCCGGGTGGGCCACCTTGTCCAGGGATGATGCCAGCTCAAGCGCCTTCGTGCGCATCTTGGGCCAGTCTTCGACGGCGGCGCGGACGTCGTTCAGGACGCGGTGGATTCCGTCCACGAGTTCCTTCTGGAAGTCGTCGGCCACCCTGTCAACCTCGACGGCGATCCACGACTCCATGTGGGAGACGTTGTCGCCTTGGGCGATCAGATGGGCGATATTCGGCATTGCCGCGGTGTCACCGCTTGAGATGCCAATGTTCGACGGCACCCGGGCAATGTCGGACAGGTCGCCCGTGAGGTGGTCACGCGAAACCACGAAGAGTGGGTGCATGACAAGCCGGATAGCGCAGTTCTGGCGGACGAGTTCGGCGTTCACCGAGTCCACCAGGAACGGCATGTCATCTGTGACGATGTACAGAATGCTGCGATCACCCTCGTTGGCAATCTTGACCTTGGCGGTGCCCGGCTTTCGGCTCTGTCCCGCTTCCCGGTGGGCCGCTGCCCTGGAGGTCAATTGCTCGGCAGCGTATCCGCGGGCGTCCTCCTCTGCGAGATGCTCGTAGTAGTCTCCGAAGAACCCTTCCCGGACTACTGCAGGTTTAGAACGATCCTCCACGCTGGATCCTGACGACATCGACAAACGCCTCCATCACATCTCGATTGCTGCGTCCTTGCAGCCCACATGGCGAGCCTAACGCTTTAGGCGTTGCCTTGCTCTGGAATATGCGACAGAGGATTTGCCATTTTGCTGGACAGGTGCACAGACCATTTTTGCGATTGCTAGCCGCAAGGCAGATTCGGGGGCAGATTCGAAGAGCACGGCACCGGACAACAACGCCGCGTCGCAGGCTTCCGGATCGGATGGAAGGAATACCTCGATGCCATGGCCGGGGCCGTACCGTTCCCATGCTTCGCGGAGCTCACGCTCGGGCGACCGGCCCGCGGATGCTGCCCGAACTTTGTTCAGGACCACCCGTGGAGCCGCGTGCGGGACTGCCCGTTCAAGTTCCGCGAGCCCACGCACGAGTCGCGGAACCCCGACGGCGTCGGCCGCGCCCACGGCGTAAACGGTGTCCGCCAGTTCGATACTGCGTAGTGTTGCGGCATTGCGTCGAGGGGCCATGGTGTCGAAGCTGAGTTCCTCGTCGGCTTCAAGGCAGAAACCTGCGTCGACCACGACGACGTCCGCGATCTCCTTGGCGAGTTCAAGTACGGAGGAGAGCGCGCCAGCCCGGAGCTCCGTCCACCGGTCCGCGCGCGTAATGCCGGTAAGAACCCGGAAACTAGTAGCTTTGGCGAAGACAGGCGCGGCGATCCGCTTGAGCGATTCGGCGTCCAACAATCCTTGATCCGCCAGTCGACAAGACTGTGCCAGTCCGGCGGATTCGTCCAGTAAGCCCAGCGATGCCGCGACACTGGCCCCGTAACTGTCTGCATCGAGAAGGATCACTGACTTGCCTTCAGCCGCCAGCTCTGCAGCAATGTTGACAGCCACAAGAGTCCTGCCCGGCGCCCCGGTGGGCCCCCAGACCGCGATGATCCGGCCAGCACCTGCCGGTGCCCGTTCCGGTTCTTCCGCCGCTTCGGTGGGACGGAGTTCTGCGGCGGTGTCGGCAAACTCGGAATCCCGAGGCTCCGCGCGTCGCCTTCCTTGTCCGGGCAGCTGGCCTACGGCATCGGAGATCCTGGAAGCCAGAGTTGCCGAATCAACATCCAGCGACGCTGTCACGACGCCGATGCTCCGCAGGCGGCTCTCCTCCCCTGCGTCGTCGCTCAGGGCAACGATGGACACTCCGACAGCCGCCAGCCGGTCGACCAACGATGCCGTCAGTTCCTCAGCGCCTTCGGCTATGACCGCGGCACGCGCGAGACCGCTTTGGCAAACAGCCAGAAGTTCCGCGAGTTCGCCGCACCGGCGCACTACCGTGACCGGCCCATGGAGCCGCTCTAGTCCCCCGACCAAGTCCTCCCGGGACTGCCCGACTGTGACAACGGGGATGCTCATGTGCCGGCACCGCCCGGATTCCAAACCACAGCTATCTTCGCTTTGTTCGCCTGCGCTCCAAGAAGTTTCGGCATGTGCTCATCGGTCACTAGGACCAGAACCACTTTCTCCTTGGACGCCCCGAGCGTGGAGGCGCCTTCCGTGATCTGGGCGATCTCCGCACCGGGCAACAGCAACTGTGGCGTGCCGAAACCGTTGCGCGCATCGGGGAGGGCTACCCAAACGTCAACGCGGGATCCTGCCACCGCTTGGGAAGGCAGTGACTCCTGGATCGCGATCGCCACAGGTTTGCGGTTCAGGGAGTCCGCGGCCCCCAGACTCTCCTGCGGAACGAGTTGGTTCTTGGCAATTCTTTGAACGGCAACTTTTCCTTCGGGCAGGCCATCCGCGAGAGTCACGTAACTGGACTCAACGTCGTCGAGCCGGACTTTGACTATCGCAAGATCGTCCTTGCTGACTCTCTGGCCCACGGCAATCGACTCGCGCGCCGCATACACCTGGATGGTACGGTCCGCGCTTCCAACGAGGGCGATGACTCCAGCCAGTGATGCCAAGACCAGGAGAACCCCCACCAAAAGTCGCGGATCCCTCCATGACGGTTTCCTGAGCCGCGCTGCAGCGGCCGCGGTAGTTACACCCATCCTGCTTCCCCCATTGCATAGTTAGTCGGCGACGACCTCCAGTGGCCCCTATTCTGACCGCATGTTGGTCCCTTTCGAAAGCCAAAAGCCTCAAATTACGTCAACTGTGGATAACCCCGGCAAGTGGGTCGAACAGTGGCAAAATGGATGCATGCCCCGATTCCTCACCCTGGCTGATGTCGCCGAACAGCTTCAGATCAACTCTCCGCAGGCATACGCCTTGGTGCGCAGCGGAGAACTCAAGGCCATCCAAGTGGGTGGCAGGGGCCAGTGGCGCGTCGAAGAGAAGATGCTGGAGCAGTACATCGAGGAACGCTACGCCGAGGCCAGCAGGATAATCCAAGAGGCCAAATCCAAGTCCTCCTGATCTCCGTCCAGGGCCCCAGGACGGCGGCGGGGAGGCTGGCCGGGCTAGAAGTCCTGGCCCCGCAATGAACGCAGCGCGGCAAGCGACTGGAATGGAACTGTCGCCACAGACACGACGTTGCCGGACCGGCGGACTTCGCCCGGCAGCATGACGGCGAGATCAAAGTGGTCCTTGCCCACGCGATCAATGACGCCCCGCATCGTCTGCTCATCACGCGCCAACTCAAGCAGATGAACCACCAGTTCCGCCCTGTCGCGGGCCAGCATTCGCAATGCGCTGGCCAAGCCAAGCCGCTGTGACGCCTTAGATCGGCCTGCCCGAACCTGCCGGCCCAGGCCCTGATACGCCAATGCGGCCGTTACAGGCACCAACCACTGGTGGCGACCATCGTCAAGGACCAACGATTCGCTTCCGACATGACTAAGCGTCCCGGACACCTGCGTCCCGGACCGGAGCTTCACATCAATCTTCTGGCCGATTGCTCCACGCAGCCTGTCTGAGACCTCGATTCCGGCCATCTCCACCCGTGCCCGCTCTGAAATTTCGGATTCAAGTCCCAGCAATCGTTCAGAGGTCAGTTGTGCCTCCATGTCTTCAAACAGAGCATCCCAACGCATTGCGTCAGCGTAAGCGGGCACCCCTCGATGGTCAATCTTTCTTCATCGACAACCAACTCCTAGACAAATCCATCATTTTGAGACCAAAATAAGTCAAACATCATCAAACTGCATCAAACAGCATCAACTGGGTAGGGGGAACCCATGGAACAGGCCAGCAGACCCGTTCGGCACGACGTCGCAATGGCGATGACCATCCTGGCGCTCGCTCTTTTGCTCGCCGCCACCGGATTGATCTTGATTGACCGATGGCACTCCGCGGCACGCCGACTCCAGGCACCCACGTTCGAAGACCTCCTGGGACTTGTCGCAACTGCCGCCGGTCTGGGGATCGGGGTCTGGTGGATCGGCACGTTCCTTCTGGCAATAGCCGCCGCGCTCCTCCAGCAAGCCGGCAAGGACCGCTGCGCGAGCGCCACCGCCAAACTCAGCCCAGCCTTCATGCGCAGGCTTGCTGTTGCAATTCTGGGCCTGAATCTCGCGGGAATTCCCCTGGCGAATGCGTCATCGGCACAGCTTGAACGAGCGTGGGGCCCGGCAAACGGCTCAACACCGTCCAGCGGAATCTCGGCCCAATGGACACCCGGCTCCAATCCTTCTCCGAATCGCCCAGTCGTGCCCTCGCTTGAGTCCGGCTCATCGGAGATCGACCCCTATTGGCAACCGCGCGCGCCTGCTGCCGAGCCAAGGCTTCTGGGAACCAGGCCACAGCGGGCCGCGGAACAGTCTGCCTCGCCAAATCAAGGCGAAGTGGTGGTGAGGCGGGGAGATTCACTGTGGTCAATTGCCGCCCGGCAGCTGGGCCCGATGGCCAGTGACGTCGACATTGCCCTTCGCTGGCCGAAGTGGTATGCCGCAAACCGACATGTCATCGGAGACGACCCGGGTCTCCTTGTCCCAGGTCAGATCCTGCAACCACCGCCCAGGTAGCCCAGCAGCCGGACCCCACGAGCCCCGAACCACCACCATCCGCCATCCGCCATCCGCCATCCGCCATCGACTCGTAGCCGAGGAAGTCCATGAGTGCATCACCAGCCATCCGCACTGTGCCCAATGCAGTCCGGACGCCTCCTCCACCCATTGCCTCGCGTTCAATCGTGGTTTCGCCGCGGGCCAAAGCCCGGGCGGGAGGTCCGTCCGACAAGGGGCCTTCCTCTGCCAGCAAAGCGGCTCGGCTCCTTAGCCTCGACGGTGAAATCCGCGCGCTGGCCCGCAGTATCGCGCAAGCCGCGATGGAGGTCCTTGCCGGGACCCGGCCGGTGCAACAACTCTCACGCACGTTGGATCCCGGATGCCTCAGCGCACTGCAACACCGGGCCGCACTGACGCGAGCCCACGCTGCCAGCACCCAGGGCGGGCAGTCCAGACTTCACCGAAGTCCGATGGTCCGCTCCGTGCATGTCTGCGCGGTGAAGGACGGAGTGTACGAGGCCAGCTTGGTTGTCTCGGAAGAACTCCGATCCCGCGCCGTAGCCATGAGGCTTGAAGGGAGCAATGGCACGTGGAGGGTCACCGCCCTGGAAATCGGCTGACGGCGGGTTCATCTGAAATGGCAGCACAACGGAGAAGGACCAGAACGGGGTGTTCTGGTCCTTCTCCGTTTTCACGGCAAGCATCCGCTTGTTGGATACGTATGGCAGTTGCGAGCGTCCCTCAGCTATATGCGTCAGGCAACCACGGTGTCAGCGGCGCTTCTTCTTGTTGGATCCGCGCTGCTTGTCATCGGCGGCGGCCTTGGCGGGGTTGCCTGAGCGTCCCGAGGCCCGCCCCTCAACACGGGTCTGGCTCGCACCGTCTTCACCGGGTGCCGTGTACTGGAGCTGAACAGGCTTCTCCGGGGCTTCGAGGCCGGCCGCGCGAATCTGCGGATCGTGGTGTTCCACGTGACCGCCTTCCGGGCTGCCGTCCACTACCACCACGTCTTCGGCGGGCGTTACTTCCACTTCCAGGTTGTAGAGGAAGCCAACGCTCTCCTCGCGGATGGCCTCCATCATGCTCTGGAACATCGTGAATCCTTCGCGCTGGTACTCGACCAGGGGATCCCTTTGGGCCATGGCGCGCAGGCCAATGCCCTCTTTGAGGTAGTCCATCTCATAGAGGTGTTCCTGCCATTTGCGGCCAAGGACCGAGAGGACAACCCGGCGCTCAAGCTCGCGCATGTTCTCGGCGCCAATGACTTCTTCCCGCTCCTTGTAAACGAGCTGCGCGTCCGAAAGGATCTCGTTCTTGAGGAATTCAACGGACACGCGGGCCTTGCCACCGGCTTCGTCAATGATGTCCTGGGACGACACAGTTACCGGGTACAGCGTCTTGAGGTTGGTCCACAGTTGGTGGAAGTCCCAGTCATCTCCGGTTCCCTCCGCCGTCGCGGCATCGATCAGGGCGTTGATGGTGTCTTCCAGGAAGAACTGGACCTTCTCGTGCAGGTCGTCGCCTTCCAGGATCCTGCGACGGTCGCCATAGATGGCTTCACGCTGGCGGTTCAGGACGTCGTCGTACTTAAGGACATTCTTGCGCTGCTCGGCATTCCGCCCTTCAACCTGGCCCTGGGCCGAAGCGATCGCACGGGACACGAGCTTGGATTCGAGGGCAACGTCGTCCGGCACGGAGCTGTTCATGAGGCGCTCGGCGGCACCGGAGTTGAAGAGCCTCATGAGGTCATCGGTCAGCGAGAGGTAGAAGCGGGACTCGCCCGGGTCACCCTGGCGCCCGGAGCGGCCACGGAGCTGATTGTCGATTCGACGGGATTCGTGGCGTTCCGTGCCCAGTACATACAGCCCGCCCAGTTCAAGCACTTCCTCATGCTCGTCCTTGACTGCCTGCTTGGCTGCTTCGAGGGCTTCCGGCCACTCGGCCTCGTACTCCTCGGAGTTTTCTTCAGGATCCAGGCCCCGCTTTGCCAACTCGGCGATGGCCGTGAACTCGGCGTTTCCGCCCAGCATGATGTCAGTACCACGGCCGGCCATGTTGGTAGCGACCGTGACAGCACCCTTGCGTCCGGCCTGGGCGACAATGGCCGCCTCGCGCGCGTGGTTCTTCGCATTCAGGACCTCGTGCCGGATGCCTTCCTTGGCCAACAGCTTGGCAAGGTATTCGCTCTTCTCCACGCTGGTGGTACCGACGAGCACGGGTTGGCCTTTTTCGTGCCGTTCCGCGATGTCCTTCACGACGGCTTCGAACTTCACGATTTCGTTCTTGTACACGAGGTCCGACTGGTCGATGCGCTGCATGTCCCGGTTGGTGGGAATGGGCACCACGCCAAGCTTGTACGTGCTCATGAACTCAGCGGCTTCGGTTTCAGCCGTGCCGGTCATGCCCGAGAGCTTGGAGTACATGCGGAAGTAGTTCTGCAGGGTCACGGTGGCGAGAGTCTGGTTCTCGGCCTTGATCTCGACGTTTTCCTTGGCCTCGATCGCCTGGTGCATGCCTTCGTTATAACGCCGTCCGGCAAGGATACGGCCAGTGTGTTCGTCAACAATGAGGACTTCGCCGTCCAGGATGACGTAGTCCTTGTCCCGTTTGAAGAGCTCTTTGGCTTTGATGGCATTGTTCAAGAAGCCGATGAGCGGGGTGTTGGCGGATTCGTAGAGGTTCTGGATGCCGAGGTAGTCCTCGACCTTCTCGATGCCGGCTTCGAGAACACCGACGGTGCGCTTCTTTTCATCGACCTCGTAGTCGATTTCAGGCTGGAGACGCTGCACGACCTTGGCGAATTCGCTGTACCAGCGGTTGGTGTCACCCTGGGCCGGACCGGAGATAATGAGCGGGGTACGGGCCTCGTCGATGAGGATGGAGTCCACTTCGTCGACAATCGCGAAGTGGTGGCCGCGCTGCACAAGCTCGGATTTGTCCCACGCCATGTTGTCGCGCAAGTAGTCGAAGCCGAATTCGTTGTTGGTGCCGTAAGTGATGTCTGCCGCGTACATTTGGCGGCGCACTTCGGGATCCTGGTTGGACAGGATGCACCCGCTGCTGAGGCCAAGGAATCGGTAGACACGGCCCATGAGCTCGGACTGGTATTCGGCGAGGTAGTCGTTGACTGTCACGACGTGCACGCCCTTGCCGGTGAGCGCATTGAGGAAGGCCGGAGCAGTGGCCACGAGGGTCTTTCCTTCACCGGTCTTCATCTCGGCGATATTGCCGAGGTGGAGAGCGGCCCCGCCCATGAGCTGGACATCGAAGTGGCGCATTCCCAGGGTGCGGGAGGAAGCTTCCCGCACAGCCGCGAAAGCCTCCGGCAAGAGATCGTCCAGCTTCTCGCCGTCCTCATGACGGGCGCGCAGCCTGTCCGTCTCCTCGCGCAATTCGGCGTCGGAGAAGGTCTTGAAGGAGTCTTCGAGGGCGTTGATGGAATCGGCATAGGTCCGCAGTTGCCTCAGGGTTTTTTTGTCACCCGTGCGGAGAAGTTTTTCGATAAGTGATGCCACGTAAAGTTGCTCCCAGTCTCAAGCTGCCGAATTCTGGCGGTTTCAGTCTACGGGAGAGACCAACGCCGCGCGGCCCCGTTTCCCTGAGAGCGGAGCGCAGCGCGCCCATAGGCCGCTGTCGGAGCCCTCCGGGTCTCAGCCGCGGGCCATTGCCGAGGCAAGCGTCGACGAGAGATCCCCCGTCGGTGACACGACGACGTCGTCGAGCCCCAGCCACCCGGCCATAAGCCGCAGCTCCGCGGAAAGCTCGACGGCGGTGTCCGCCGGGGCGTCCGGCTCGGCGTGGGCGGCACGCACCAGAAGTTGCTTGGCTGCGCGGTCCGCCTTGAGGTCTACGCGCGCGACCACGGCGTCACGGAGGAGGAAAGGCAGTACGTAGTAGCCGAACTTGCGCTTCTCCGCCGGCGTATAGATTTCGATCCGGTAGTGAAAACCGAACAACTCCTCGAGCCTTCTACGCTCGAAGACCAGCGAATCGAACGGGCTGAGGAGTGCGCGGCCCGTCGCGGCCCGGGGAAGCCGGGCGTCCACATGCCGGTACAAAGCCCGGTCCCAGCCACGCACCGTGACCGGTTCCAGACGCCCGGCGGCAACGAGCCTGTCGATCGATGCTGCTGCAGCCTTCACCGGAGTCCGGAAGTAATCTGCGAAGCAGCGGATTGTTCCGATGCCATGGGCCTGGGCTGCGGCGTCGATCAGCCGGTCCATGGCCGCCGTCGACACGTCGGAGCCAGCGTCCGGGAGCGCTCCTGCGCGAGCGATGACGGCAGGCAATCCTGGCGGTAGAACCCGCGATGTCAGCGTGTACCGCCGCTCGAACTGCTCAGTCCGCGACGCAGCCGTCACGAGTCCCTCTTCAAACAAGTGTTCCAAAACCCTCTTGACCAGGTTCCAGTTCCAACCCCAGTTGTCGTGCTGCCGGTCTTCCTGGTGCCCCAGATGCGCGGTCAATTGAGCGGCAGTCATGGGGCGTCCGGTTGCGAGCGTTTCGAGGATCCGGTTGGCCATGTCCTCCCGGATTCCGCGTTCCAAGTGGGACGCGCCTACCCAGGCGCGGTTTTGCCAGAGCAGCAGATCTTGAAAGTGTTCCGGGCGGATGAAGCTCGCCTCGTGCGCCCAGTACTCCATCATGCGCCGCGGACTTCGCCCGGCCATCGCATGAAGGATGCTTCGGTCGTAGTTGCCAAGCCTTGAGAAGAAAGGAAGGTAGTGACTGCGCGAGAGGACGTTGACGGAGTCGATCTGCACCACCTGGAGGCGGGCAAAGGTGCGGCCCACCGTCCGTGAAGTCACGGGGCCGGTGGGCCGTTCCTTGTCCAGTCCTTGGGCTGCCAATGCAATCCGCCGTGCCTGCAACAGGCTCAGCGAAGCGGCCATGCCAGTCCTTTCATGGGAAAAACGAATGCGGCCTAGGCTGTAGCGGCCTGGTCATTCGAACGGTAAGCGTGGATCTTTTCCTCCACGGGTTCGTCTCCTGGCTCGCATGTGGAATCCAGAGTGATTACTCCATATGTCCAGCCACGGCGACGGTAGACAACCGACGGCGTGTTGGTTTCCTTGTCCACGAACAGGTAGAAATTGTGGCCCACCAATTCCATGTTGTCCACCGCGTCATCAAGGGTGAGCGAAGCGGCGGGGAAAACCTTGCGACGAATCAGGACCGGGGAATCACCGGCCGGAATGTCGTTGTCGACGTCGTAGGGCGAGGTCTCCACCGGTGGCGTCGTTGGCTCCTGGTGGTTGCTGGCCTCTACGTAAATGGGTTCGCTTGCGCTGGCAGGCTCAAGCGTCGCAGTAGCCTCACGGACGGCTTTGGGGGTGTGGCGGCCGTGGTGAACCTTCTTGCGGTCCTTGGCCCTGCGGAGTCTTTCCAGCAGCTTGCTGTAGGCGAGATCAAAGGCGGCAAACTTGTCAGCGGCGCTCGCTTCGGCCCGGATCACAGGGCCCCGGCCCAGAACTGTCACTTCCACCGTGAGCTGGCCCGGTGTCTGGCGCGGGTTGGTTTCCTTTGAAACCTTCGCGTCAACCCTCTGGACCTTGTCCCCAAGCGATTCAATCTTTGAAATCTTCTCGCCGGCATACTCGCGGAAGCGATCCGAAACGGTCAGATTACGGCCGCTGATCATGAACTCCATGGTGCCCTCCAAACAACTCAGGTGACACGATAAGGGCGCTTCTCGGGGCTGATCTGACGGACAGTCGAGCCCCTTTCCGAGCCGCTATCGACAGGTACATCTGTTCTTGGTACCCATAACCGACGTTAGTTCATCGCCACGGGTAATTCATCCTTTCGTCACTTATTTTTTGTTTGAGTCGGCACGGGCCGGGTGTGTTGCAAGTCCGGAGGAAGGTCGCTTCCGGACGGCGGCCGGGTGGCTGCCAGGACCACGGCGCCACGCACCACGCCTCCCGCCGCCGACACCGCCCGGGCGGCTTCGGCGAGGGTGGCACCGGTAGTGAGGACGTCGTCGACGATCACGCATATCCTGCCCTCCAAGGAAGCTCTGCGGAACAACCGAAGGGTCATGGAGCCGCGGACACGGCGCGCACGCTCTCCGCGGCCCAAGCCCTTTTGCCCGTTTCCCGGTCCAGGCGCCTTCTTCAACGCATCCATGATTTGCAGACCCGGCAAAGCGTCCAGGCGCCGCAGGCGGCCGAGCAAGAGATGGACCGGACTGAAGCCGCGACGCCGAAAGGCCGCATTGCTACTGGGAACCGGTACAAGACAGACATCCACCTTGTCTCCAACGGCAGACCGGATGGCCTTGCCGAGCGCAGGCGCGAGCACCGAGGCCAGCCGTCCCTGGCCTAGATGCTTGAAAGAAAGGAGTGCTTGGGCCAGTTCATCCCGATAGTGCCCGCCTGCGACAACAGGCAGAATCACGGACCCATCCACCCTAAGCAAGGCCGGTGCCTGCCCTTCAGCGCGGAATGGACGGGAGCACAGAAGGCGCAACTGCCGCGCACAGGAGCGGCAGAGCGCCGAATCCTCGGAACCACAGCAAACGCATTCCACGGGAGCCAGAACCGCCAGCAACTCGACGAAGGCCTCACCAACGCCCTGGGCGAGCCTCGTCCATCGGGCAGGATGGAGTCCCCTATGGCGCGCGGCGCCACCAAGGACGACGGCAAGGTCAGGGTCGCGCGCTCGGCAACGGCTGTCAGTACCCATGCCCCAAGCATCCGGCTCCTCGCCGACGGCCAACACTCCCGAGGCGCGCTATGTGGAAAACCGCGTTTCGCGGTGAACGCCTAGCCCGGGAAGGAAGGATCTACGGGGCCCTTGAGTTGCAGTTCCCAGCCGTTGCCCACTCGTTGGAACACGCCTGCCCCTGACTGTCCGAAGATCTGCTCCGGTCCGTTGCCTGCGCTGATAGTCGTCAGGTTCGGCCATGCCGGAAGCAGCTGCGGCTGGCTCGACGTCAAGGACAACAGTTCGGGAACCACGTTCTCGGTTGACGAGGCTTTCATCACCGCGACCGTCGTGGAATTGACCCAAACCCCTTGATCAACCGGAGCGGAGGCGAACAAGGTGAGGGGTGAAGTCAGATCCTTGGGGGTCCCGTCAGGATTGCGGACAATACCGGTCACCTGCACCGATGACTTGCCGTTCATCTCGGAGATGACCAATGCGCGCGTCCCTTCGCGGGATATCCGGAAGTCCCTCACCACGCGCCCTGCCAGCCATGGCGGCGCCATCGTCACCGTGGGGACGGGCTGGCCCTGGGGAACGTTGGACGGTTTGAACGCCACCACCTCGGTGGCACCGTTGGCTCCCGGGCCTGCCGTCCAGACCCAGTCCTGCGGGCTGAAGGAGGGATGGCTCAGGGTGCTCCTGGTTGTCAGTTGACGGGCGGGTTGGCCCGGAATCATCGAATACAGGACGGTTCCGGCACCGTTGAGGAAGGCCACGGCCTGGGATGTCGGGGACTCTGCGGGAGCGCTCGGATTCAGCCCGGCCACCGGCTGCATGTCCGGGAGGGCCGAGACCCTGTTGTTCTCGTAGCGCACGAGTTCGTCGTTGCTGATGGCGATTTGGCGCGCAGGAGCATTCTTCTCAAGCACTGGCGGCAGGACCGAACCGTTGTCCTCCACCCGGACAAGGTCCTGGTCAGCCCGCAACTGAACGTTCACCACGTCCGGCTGGCTACGGAAGGTCAAGGTTAGTTGGTTTTGCATGCGCTGCCGGTCCTCGGCAGAGGCATCCACGAGTTCCTTCGCGGAAAGGTCCACCTGGGCTGCGCCCGACACAACCGGCACGGACTCCCGGGCCAGTTTCATGCCGGAAGGAAAAGCACTGACCACCGCGCCCTGGAGGTAGGGCGCAGGACCGTCAAGCAAGGCGCTGGTCATCGCCTTGACAGTGTTCTTCTTGATGAACCACCGGACGTCCGGAACCGCATACATAAACGTAGGGTCGTAGAAATAGATGGGCTGGGCCGCGTAGATGACTTTGAACGTCTCTTCCGGGATCGCGGTGCCGTCCGGGACGGCTGAGATCCGCCATTCGCCGTCGACCTGTTCCAGGGTCACCGGAATTGTTTCGGTTGTTCCTTCCGGGAACTGCGTCGCGACGCCGTCGGCGTCAACCGAGTAGGCGAGGTCCAACTGGTACTTGAACTCGTTTTCCACACCGGTCTTGACGACTGTCGCCTTGCGGAAAACGAGCGTGCGCTTGTCCGACTTCCAGCTCACGGACAGCGCCTGCGTGAGGTATTGCCGGGCCACCGCGTAGTCGCCTTCGTAACCGCTGCCTGCACCATAGAAGTCTTCGATGATGGACTCGGGAGTGGCTCCGGGGTGTGGCGGCGGAGGGAAGAAGACGGGAGCGTTCGGGTTGCCCGCGCTCTCGTCCTTGCTCTTCCCCACCGGACCGGACCTCGGGATCTGGGCGCAGGAACTAAGGACCACCATGAGGACAGCAAGAACGGCAATCACGGCCCTTAACACGTACGGGCGCCGGGAAAGGTAAGGGCGTTGGGAACTCAAGGTGCCGTCCCCCCTTGGGGTTTGTCGGCGTCGTCGTTTCCGGCTGAAGGCAGTACGGCGGGCAGTACAGGCTGCAGTGACGGAGCGTCCTCCGGCTTCGGATCCGCGGCGGAAGCGCGCTCCTGGGGCGGGTCGCCCGCATCCAGAACGAGCATCTGGCGCTCAGGGGCGGCGCCCGGCAAATGGATGTCAGCGGGTTCAAGCTGCAACGGTGATTTCACGATGGTGCCTCCCTTCTTGAGGGGCAGCGTCAGCCGGAAGTTCGAACCGGATCCCTTGCGCCCCCAAGCCTGCAGCCAACCGTTGTGGAGCTTGGTGTCCTCCGCAGCAATGGAAAGTCCCAGTCCGCTGCCACCCGTGGTCCGGGCACGCGCGGGATCGGCGCGCCAGAAACGATCGAAGACCCGCGCGGCTTCTGCCGGGCTCATCCCTATGCCGAAGTCACGCACGGAGATGGCGACAGCGTCGTGATTGGCCGCAACGGAAACGTGGACGGGCTTCCCCTCGCCGTGTTCGACGGCGTTGAGCAGCAGGTTCCGCAGGATGCGGTCGATCCGGCGGGCGTCCATCTCCACGATGATCCGCTTGTGGCGCGAGGTAAGGCGCACTTCGGAGCCGTACTCCGCGGCAACAGGCGAGGCGCCGTCGATGACATGCGAGACGACCTGGAAGATGTCCGTCGGCTCGGAGTCCAACACCGCGGCTCCGGCGTCGAAGCGTGAAATCTCCAGCAGGTCCGAGAGCAAGGACTGGAAGCGCTCCACCTGGTTGTAGAGCAGTTCCGCGGAGCGCTTGTTGATGGGGTCGAAGTCGTCGCGGGCATCGAACAGCACTTCCGCCGCCATCCGGACGGTGGTGAGCGGTGTCCGCAGTTCATGGGACACATCGGAGACGAACCGTTGCTGCATCTGGGACAACGTGGCCAGCTGCGTAATCTGTTCCTGCAGGCTCGCGGCCATGTGGTTGAAGGAGGCGCCCAGCCTGGCCACCTCGTCTTCGCCCTTGACCACCATCCGTTCCTGCAACTGGCCCGCGGCCAGCTTCTCGGAGACGACCGCGGCGTGGCTTACGGGACTCACGACGTTCCTGGTCACGTACCAGGCAATCCCGCCGATCATCAGGATGAGTGCGGCGCCGCCCGCCCACAGCACGTTCTGGATTTCGTCAAGGGTTTGTTGGGCGGTATCCAGGTCATAGAGGAGATAGAGCTCGTAGACCGTGCCGTTGAACGTGACCTTGTTGCCGACGGCGATGCCGGGGTGGTCCTGGTTGCCGACAGGGAACTCAGTGGAAGCCCAGTACTGGTCCTTGCCCGATTCCTGCACCGACTTGCGAAGTGCCGGAGGAATGACGCGGACAGTCAATTGATCCGAGGCCCGCGATTCCACCCACCGGTTGCGCGGCTTGGTTTGTTCGGGCATCGCTTCGAACACGTATCGCCGCTGGATGACCGAGCCGTTGCCCTCCACTGCCTTGAGGGTGTCGTAGACGAGGGTGATGACGCTTGATTGGTCGTTGGCCTGTGAGCCGTCGAAGGTGTCCTGGACTTGCTTGACGTAGTAACGGCTCTCGGATTCGGCCTGCTTCAAACGCTCCTGGAACAGGTTGTTCGCTATTTGGTTCGAGAGGTACGCACCGACCACCGCAAATGACACCATCGACAGTACGATCGTCACCGCGACGGTCCTGAATTCGAGCGAGCGGCGCCAACGGCGCAGCAGCGCGCGCCACAAATACCGGATTCCCGGCCGGATGTGGCGAAGTCCGGTCACTACAAGGCGGGAGACACGCAGTGCCAGAATCAGGGCGCGGCGTGTCCAAATGCGGGTGCGCTCCAGGATCCACGGGAGGTTCAGTGCCCGGGCATCCGTGTGTTCCGGGACAGGATGTCCTGAAGCGGGATGTTTGACCTTGGCCGCCGGGGCCTCTTGGTCAGTGCCGGGCTCGCCGGTGGAAGACTCAGGCGCCTGCTTTATATCCGACACCACGAACCGTCAATACAACTTCGGGAGCTTCCGGGTCACGCTCAATCTTGGACCGGAGGCGCTGGACATGGACATTGACCAGCCGGGTGTCGGCAGCGTGGCGATAGCCCCATACCTGCTCTAGGAGCAGTTCACGGGTGAAGACCTGCCAGGGCTTGCGCGCCAGCGCGACCAAGAGATCGAATTCCAGCGGCGTCAGCGAAATCCGCTCTCCGCCGCGTGTCACCAAGTGGCCCGCGACGTCGATGGTGACGTCGGCAATCCGCAGGGTCTCGGGCGCCTTCTGGTCTCCGGGACGCAGCCGGGCGCGGACCCGGGCCACGAGTTCGGCCGGCTTGAAAGGCTTGGGCACGTAGTCATCGGCACCGGATTCAAGGCCGCGGACGACGTCGGAGGTGTCCGATTTGGCGGTAAGCATGACGATGGGAACGTCCGACTCCCCGCGGATCTGGCGGCACACTTCGATGCCATCCGATCCGGGCAGCATGAGGTCAAGCAGTACCAGATCTGGCTTTGAGGAACGGAAGACCTCCAGTGCTTGCCCGCCGTCCGCGCAAAAAACCGGGTCGAAGCCGTCGTTCCGCAGCACGATGCCGATCATTTCGGCCAGCGCTTCGTCGTCGTCTACTACCAGGATGCGTGCCTTCATAGTTATATATTCCCTTATCACCAGGCCTTTGTCCCGTTGAGCCAGATCACGGCATGGCGCGCTGCAGCCAGCAGGCGATTGGGCTATGAGGCGCGACGGCGGAACTATAGGCTGGGCGAACGGCCCCTTTCGGGGTCCCGTGCATTGCTGCGGACGCATCTTTTGGGGAGGAAAAAGTGTCACAGCCAGATCCGGGGAACCGGCCCGAACAGGGACCGCAGCCACCGTGGGGCGCCCAGCCACAGTGGGGCGCGCCGCAGCCAGGCGCCCAGCCACCGTGGGGCGCCCAGCCACAGCCCGGCGCCCAGCCACAGTGGGGCTCCCGGCCGCAATGGGGCGCGCCACAGTATCCGGGGCAAGCGTGGGGCGCGCCGATCGATCCGCGTTGGCCGGGCGGCGGTCCGCCGCCCTATGGCCAGCCCCGCTATGTGGCTCCCCCGAAACCCGGAATCGTGCCCCTCCGGCCGCTCTTCTTCGGCGAGATCATGGACGGCGCCTTCCAGACCATCCGCCGGAACGCCAAAACCATGTTCGGCTCCGCCCTTATTGTCCAGGCGGTCACCGGTGCATTGAGCACGGTGGCCGCGCTGGGCATGCTCGGGATGGTCCGACCTCCCGTAGGAGGATTCACGAGCCAAGACGACGCGATGCGCTATCTTGGCCCGATCATGAGCGCCACTGCCGGGATTCTGGGAATTTCCTTGCTCGCCATGGTGCTCGCCGCCATCCTTCAGGGCGTCATGGCCATCCCCGTCGCCCGGTCGGCGCTGAACCGGCCCACCGGTTTCAAGCAAATGTGGTCCCTGGCCCGCTCCCGTATCTGGCCCCTGGTAGGCCTCGCCTTCCTCTTGCTTGCCGGATCGTTGGTGTTCTTCGTGGTCCTGTTCGTGCTGGCCGCCCTCATCCTGACCGGCTTGGGACCGGCCGGGGCGCTTTTGCTTCTCCCGTTGGGATTCGGTGCGATCGTCGTTTATGTCTGGATCTACACCAAGCTGATGGTGGCCCCCGCCGCGATCACTGTAGAAGAACTCGGCGTCTTCGCCGGTCTCCGGCGCTCGTGGGCGCTGACCACCCGGAGCTGGTGGCGGATCTTCGGAATCACCCTGCTGGTGGCCTTCATGGTGGGCATCATCGGGTCGGTCATCCAGATTCCCCTGAGCTTGGCGTCCGGCGGAGTAACCTCTGTGTTCGCACCCCATGCCGGCGCCTCGCAGGTGACCACCACGGCGATTGTCCTGCTTGTGGTTTCGCAGGTCGTAGCGGTCCTCATAAGTGCAGTCGGCTTCGCTTTCCAGACCTCCGTGGCAGCCTTGATCTACATGGACCTGAGGATGCGGCGCGACGGCCTGGACGTGGAGCTCCTGCGGCTTCTGGAGACCGGAGAAGATCCCGACGGCGTTCCGGGCCGGCGCCGGGCACCTCAAGCCAGTCCGCGTCCATGGCCGCCAAACCCCGCTCAGGGTTTCCCCACAGGATGATTGCGGCATCCGCGCCCTTCGCGCTTCCTTTCGCCGCCTCCGAGCCTCCCGTTGATCCGGACCGCGGAGAAGCCCAACGGTGGGCGGTTGAGGAACTGTCCAAACCGCAGTACGCATCGGCCAAACCCAGTTGGATCGATCAGATGTGGAACCAGTTCATCGACTGGCTCCGTTCCCTGAACGGCGGTTCCATCAGCGGGCCAGATATCGGCATGCCGTTGATCGCCGCCTTGGCCGTAGTCCTCATTGTGGTTGCCGTGATTGTGGTCAGGCCGAGGCTCAACGCGAGGAAGAAGACATCAGCAGAGGTTTTCGACGGCGAGGCAACAGTTGATGCCGATGCCTTCCGCGCCCGGGCATCTGCTGCGGCAAGCCGCGAGGACTGGCAAACGGCCGTCGTCGAACAGTTCCGCGCGGTGGTTCGCTCTGCGGAGGACCGGGCAGTCATCGATATCCAGGTTGGCCGGACAGCGGACGAGGCGGCTGCCCAATTGGGGCGCGCGTTCGGGGCAGCCAGTTCGCGGCTTGAGGAAGCGGCGCGGATTTTCGATGGCGTGAAATACGGGAAGGCAAGCGCCACCGCGTCCGATCACGCCGCCGTGCTGGCATTGGACACCGGGTTATCGGCCATGAAACCTGATTTCGCCGGGCACTCCGCCAACGGTTTCGCGGTGCCGCGATGACTGCGGACACTCAAACACTCCGGTGGTCGGCGCAGTTTCGGGGCTGGATGCGCCGCCAAATGGCCTGGCTCATCATCGGAGCCATCGTCGCGGGACTGGGCATTGCCGCCCTGGCCCAATCCCCCGCAAACGGGGACAAGGAACCCCTCTCTGCCAGCAATCCCGCACCGGATGGTGCCATGGCCACGGCCGAAATCCTCCGGCGGCACGGCGTCGCGGTCACGGAATCCGATTCATTCGCGACGACAACCTCCGTGCTCGCCGGGAAACCAGGCGCCACCGTCTTCCTGTATGACCGCAATGGCTATCTCGGCCCCACCCAGTTGCAAAGCTTGCTGCAATCGGCTGCCCGCGTGGTGGTGGTGGCCCCCGGCCTCCGAACCCTGACCGGACTGGGCAGCGAGATCCATAACGCGGGGGTGGTTCCCGACAGCACTTCAACGTTGGGAGCGGGGTGCGTTCAGGCTGATCCACTCGCCGCAGGGGATGTCTCCGGAAAGGGTGGATTCCTTTACACGGGCGCCGAGGTGACCTGCTACAGGCCGAGTAGCAACGACGGCGGCATGTACGCGGCGAGCGCGGACGGTCGCTTGGTGGTTCTCGGCAGCACAGCCCTGCTCAGCAACGATCTGCTGCAGGAAGAGGGCAATGCCGCCTTGGCCCTCCGAACTCTCGGGCCGACTCCGGATCTCGTCTGGTATCTTCCGGGCCTCGGAGACGTACCAAGCGACGGCAGACCGCCCACGCTGAATGAATTGGCGCCACCGTGGGTTGGCTTCCTGGGATTGTGGTTGGCGGTGGTCGCGTTGCTGGCTGTGCTGTGGCGCGGCAGGCGGCTTGGTCCGCTCGTATTCGAGCCGCTGCCGGTGGTGGTCAAGGCCGTGGAGACCGCCGAAGGCCGCGCCCGCCTCTACCAGGATTCCCGCGCCGTCGGCCAGGCGGCCGATAATCTGCGGTCCGGAACTTTGACCAGGCTTGCCAAGCACTTCCGGCTCGGCCCCGAGGCCGGCGCAGATGCCGTACTCGATGCCGTGGCCCGAAAGGTCGACCGGCCGGCACAGGAGCTGCGTATGCTCCTGCTGGAGCACCGGCCACGCACCGAATCAGAACTCGTCCAATGGGCACAAAGCATCGAAACACTCGAGCAGGAGGCAATAGCCCAATGAGTAATCAAGCACAGAGCAATCAAGCACAGAGCAATCAAGCAGACGGTTTCACCGACGGCGCCTATGGCTATCCGGGAGGTCCGGCGTCGCAGGAGCCGGCGGTGCAGGCAGCCACCCGGTCCGATCCTGCCCGCAAAGCCCTGCTGGACGTCCGTCACGAAGTCGGCAAGGCCGTCGTCGGGCAGGATGCAACGGTGACTGGCATGCTCATCGCGCTGCTCTGCGGAGGCCACGTGCTGCTTGAGGGCGTTCCGGGCGTTGCCAAGACACTGCTGGTGCGGGCCTTGTCCACGGCGCTGAGCCTGGATACGAAGCGCGTCCAGTTCACTCCGGACCTCATGCCGGGTGACGTCACCGGATCGCTCGTCTACGACTCGCACACCTCGGAATTCACCTTCCGGGAAGGGCCGGTGTTCACCAACATCATGCTGGCGGACGAAATCAACCGAACGCCGCCCAAGACCCAGGCTTCGCTGCTGGAGGCAATGGAGGAGCGCCAGGTATCCGTTGACGGACTCTCCCGGCCCCTGCCGTCGCCGTTCATTGTCGCCGCCACGCAGAACCCCGTCGAGTACGAGGGCACGTATCCCCTGCCGGAGGCCCAGCTGGACCGTTTCCTCCTCAAGCTCTCCATGCCGCTGCCCGGACGTGCCGAAGAGATCGAAGTGGTCCGCAGGCATTCGGAAGGTTTTGATCCGCGCAACTTGCTGGCCGCGGGAGTCAGGCCCGTGGCGGGCGTCGCCGAACTCCAAAATGCCCGCGACGCGGTGGCCGGAGTGACAGTGGCCCCCGAGATCCTCGGCTACATCGTGGACGTCGTGCGGGCGACCCGGGCGGCGCCGTCGTTCCAGTTGGGAGTCTCCCCACGCGGCGCCACAGCGCTGCTGAACACCTCGCGTGCCTGGGCCTGGTTGTCCGGACGCAACTTCGTCACCCCCGACGACGTCAAAGCGCTCTCCCTGCCATGTTTGAGGCACCGTGTGGGGCTTCGTCCCGAAGCCCAAATGGACGGTGTGAGCGTAGATGATGTCCTCGGCAGCATCCTGGCTTCTGTTCCCGTGCCGCGCTGATTGGCCGTGCCCCATGACTGTCCCGTCCACGACCATCCAGGGGTGCTGAATGGCAATCACAGGCCGCTTTGTGCTGCTGGCTTTCGCCGCGTTGGCCCCCTTGGTGCTGTTTCCCGCCTGGGCTACGATCCTTCTCACCACCGCCGTGCTGCTGGCCCTGGTGTTGTCCGACCTCCTGCTGGCCGCATCGCCCGCCAAGATCATGCTTCAGCGGACAGACCTCGGAAATGTCACCCTGAACTCGGAAACGGAATCCGTCCTGACGCTGGAAAACGGCAACCGGCGGACCTTCCGCGGAATGGTGCGCGACGCCTGGCAGCCCTCCGCGGGGACCCTCGCCCCGGTTCAGCGTGTCGAGATCCCGGCTGGTGAGCGGCGGCGAATATCGGTACGGCTGAGGCCAACACGGCGGGGCGACCTTACGGCACCGCACGTAACGCTGCGTTCCTTCGGCCCGCTCGGCCTGGCCGCCAGGCAACGTACCGTGGCCCTTCCCGGCCGCCTGCGCGTCCTGCCGCCGTTCCATTCCAAGCGGCATTTGCCGTCGAAGCTACGGAAACTGCGGGAGCTCGATGGCAAGGCCGCTGTCCAGATCCGCGGGGCGGGCACGGAGTTCGATTCCCTCCGCGATTACGTCCGGGGCGACGACGTGCGCTCCATCGACTGGCGGGCAACCGCCAGGCGCACCGCCGTCGTCGTCCGGACCTGGCGACCGGAACGGGACCGCCGCGTCGTGATCATGCTCGACACCTCGCGCACTGCAGCCGCCCGAATCGACGACGAGCCCCGCCTGGACACGGGGATGGAAGCGGCTCTCCTGCTGGCGGTGCTTGCTGAGCGGGGCGGAGACCGCGTGGACTTCTTCGCCTTCGACAGGCGCGTCCGCGGGCGCGTCGATTCAGCGGCGAAGGGCAACCTCCTCGGCTCCTTGGTGCAGGCCATGGCTCCGCTTGAGGCGGAACTGATCGAGATGGATTGGGCCCAAGTCCCGGCCCAGGTGCGGGCCATTTCGGCGCACCGCTCCCTCGTGGTCCTGTTGACCTCGCTCGACAGCGGCGCCCCCGAAGAAGGACTCATTCCCTTGGTGGCGCAACTGGTACGTCAGCACGTCGTGCTGATCGGATCGGTCCGGGACCCCTTGCTGGGGCGAATGAAGGAAGAACGCACGACGGCGAGCCAGGTCTTCCGTGCCTCGGCCGCCGAACGTGCCCTGCTGGACCGTGAGGCCGTCAGCGCCCAATTGCGCCAGCTCGGGGCGGAGGTAGTCGACGCCGAGCCGTTGGAACTGCCGCCGCTCCTGGCGGATGCGTACATACGGCTGAAGGCTGCCGGGCGCCTGTAGCCTGGCCAGGCCCCGAGTCCAGAAATCAACAACCGGAATCCGAGGAAAGCACATGAGCACACCCATCTACGAGTTGGCGCTGGGCGCCAAGTTCCGGCAGTTGCAGCCCGAGCTCCAGGACTACTTTTCCCTTGCCCCGGGCTCCGGATCCTACGGAATCGGCGAGGGCGTGTTCGAGGTGGTCGGTTGCCGGCAAAAGTGGCTCCGCCCACTCCTTGCCACGGTTGCCGGGGAAGAGGCCTTCTTCCCCGAGTACGGCGAGCGCATCCCGTTCCGCATCGAAAATCATGCCCATTTTGATCCGTTCGGACGGTCCAGCCTCACGGCCCGGCGTGAAATCTTCTTTCCCGGGCACACCCGCTTGTTCCACGACACCACCGTCGCGGAGACCACAAGCGAGGGCGGCACGCGCCTGGTCGACTATCTGGGCCGGCATCGAAGGCTGGCCACGGCGTTGGATCTGGATGTGACACCGGAGGGGCGGCTTCGCGGCGTCTCGGGTGATTCGCGTTTGTTCCTGGGTCCGCTGAGGCTCGCCTTGCCGGCTTCCCTTGACGCGAAGGCCTATGCCGAGCAGTGGTGGGACGCGGCAGAAGGCAAGCATCGGATCCAGGTGAAGGTGCTCCAGCCACACGTCGGACTGGTCCTGGTCTACGCGGGATCCTTCGACTACCGTTTGGCGCCGTCGCTGCCCGCGACGGACGGCGCGGCAGCCCCGCGAACCGCCACCGCCGCCGTCGGGCTCCCCCGCTACGCCGAGCCGGACCGTTGGGAACGGCGCGTCTAGAGGGAGCCGGACGGCAGGCTACCCGAGCGCGAGCTGGTTCAGCCCGTCCGCAAGCTGGGTCAAACGGTTCAGAACCTCTTTGGCTCCCGACGGCGAATATCCGGCCAACCCGTCCGACGGCGTGACGCGCACGGCCCCCAGGCTCGACGCCGGTAGGCCGAGTTGGCGCCAAGGCTGCCAGACGGTGTCCACGAGCTCAGCGGTGCGTGGCAGGGTTGCCCTTGGGTTCTCTACGGGCAAAGCGCCGGCCCACAAGCGTTTGCCCGCTTCCACCGCAGTGGCAATCTGTTCCCATTGGCGCGTGGTGAGCGCTTTGAGGGGAACGGCGACGCCGTCGGCTCCGGAGGCGAGGATCTGCTGGATGGGGGCTTCGATCTCCGGAACGGAAACCACAATCTCCGCCACCCCTGCGGCCCGCAGCGCGTCGACCACCAACCGCCAGGCTCCCGTGACTTCTTCGCCAGGGATGGAGCGCAGCGTGCGGTAGCCGCTCGCCGTGGGAATGGTGCCGGCCAACACTGAAGAGATGTCCGGTTCGTCGAGCTGGACCACAATACCGGCGCCGGGCACGGCAGCACGGACTTTCGATACGTGCTCGGCGACGCCGGCGGCCAAAGACTCAGCGATGTCCCTGCGGGCACCGTAGTCAAGAAGGGCGCGCTCCCCGTTATGCAAGTAGAGGCCCGCCGCGAGGCTTAGGGGCCCGCGCAACTGAATCTTGAGTTCCTCGGCGGAGGATTCTTCCGAGCCGGCAACGTCGGCCAGGATGTTGATGTCCATAGCGAGGGCGGACTTCGCACGCCGCAGGTCCTTGCCCGGGCGGTCCACCAGGCGCCAGCCGTGCGGTTGCACATCGATGGCCAGCTCGACCAGGAGCGATGCCGTCCGGCCGAGGGCGTCGGAGCCAACGCCACGGTCCGGAAGCTCGGCCAGGAACGGCAGGTGCGGGCTGCCCAGCTCGCCACGGATGACCCGTGCCGCCTCAGCAGGATCCGTCCCGGGCCAAGGACCCAACGCCGTAGCGGTGACCTGGTTCTGCACGGTTTCGGCAGACACGGGTTCAGGCCTGCGCGATGGAAGCCTGGTGGCCTTCGGCGATTGCCTCGTGGTGCCGGATGACCTCACTGATGATGAAATTCAGGAACTTCTCCGCAAAGGCAGGATCGAGGTGCGCTTCTTCGGCGAGCCGGCGGAGCCGCTCAATCTGGGCGGACTCGCGCCCCGGGTCCCCGGCAGGAAGCTTGTGCGTCGCCTTGAGGACGCCCACTTTCTGCGTGGCCTTGAAGCGTTCCGCGAGGAGGAAGACGAGGGTGGCATCGATGTTGTCGATGCTTGAGCGGATGGAGAGCAACTCGTCCATGACGGCCTGGTCCACCCGGCCGGCGAGGGAGCTGGCAGAAGGATCGAAGGAGTCGGCGTCGGGGAGGGCGTGGTTCTGCTCGGTCATTCCTCCAGTCTAGGGTGTGCTGGCCGCCGTCCGAGGGGCAGAATGGGCATGTCCGCGCCGATGATAAGGAGAGCACGCATGAAAATCGCAGTTCTTGGCACCGGAATGGTGGGGCATGCCCTGGCCGGCAAATTGGTGGCGGTAGGCCACGAGGTCATGATGGGTTCCCGGGAGGCCGGCAATCCCAAGGGGACGGAGTGGGCGGCGCAGGCGGGTCCGGGGGCAAGCTCCGGTTCCTTCGCGCAGGCGGCAGCCATGGCCGAGATCGTGGTCAACGCAACCCCGGGCATGGTCTCTCTCGCGGCGTTGAGTGAAGCCGGAGCGGCGAACCTGGCGGGCAAGGTGCTTGTGGATGTGTCCAACCCGCTGGATTTTTCCGCCGGATTCCCGCCGTCGCTGTCCGTCTGCAATACCGACAGCATTGCCGAAACCATCCAGCGCTCCTTCCCCGCGGCGCGTGTGGTCAAGGCCCTCAACACCTTGACTGCACCCCTGATGGTTGATCCGCTTAGGCTCGCCGATGGTGCCCATGACGTCTTCGTGGCGGGGAACGACGACGACGCGAAAGCCACCGTCGTCGCGCTCCTTCGGGAGTTCGGCTGGCTTCCGGAACACATCCACGACTTGGGCGGGCTCGACGTCGCGCGCGGCCTTGAGATGTGGATGCCGCTGTGGCTCCGGATCTTCGTGCGCCAGCCGAAGGACAAGCTCTTCAACATCAGCATCGTGTCCGAGTAGCCCGGTAGAACGAACATGCCCGCCCTTCGCGGAGAAGGGCGGGCATGTGTTCTTGCGGGTCGCCGCAGGAGGCGGGCTAGATGCCCAGCAGCGCGCGGTGCTCTTCCCGGCGTCGGGCCTGTTCGTCAGGATCCGGCACGGGCAGCGAGGCAATGAGCCTGCGGGTGTAGTCGTGCTGGGGATTGCCCATGATCTGGCTGCCGATCCCTTGCTCCACGAGCTCGCCTTTGTACAACACACCCACCCAGTGGGAGAGGATGTCCACGACGGCGAGGTCGTGGCTGATGAACAGCGCCGCAAAACCGAACTCTTCCTGGATGTCCTTGAACAGTTCCAGGACCTTTGCCTGCACGGAAACGTCGAGGGCCGAGGTCGGCTCGTCGGCGATCAGGAGGCGCGGGTTGAGTGCGAGCGAACGCGCCAGCGAAGCGCGCTGGCGCTGCCCGCCGGAGAGCTCGTGCGGGAAGCGCTCAGCGTACGACGCCGGCAGCTGGACCGATTCGAGCAACTGCGCCACGCGCAGGCGTGCTTGAGCCGGGCTCGGGTGGGTGTGGATGAGCAGCGGTTCCGCAACGCACTCACCGATGGTCAGGTGAGGGTTGAACGAGGCGGCCGGGTCCTGGAAGACGAAGCCGATATCCTTGCGCAGCGGCTTGAACGTGTGTTCCTTGAAGCCCAGCATTTCGTAGCCGAGGACCTTGAGGCTGCCCCCGGTTGCCCTGTTGAGTCCCGCGATAGCGCGGCCGATGGTGGACTTGCCCGAACCGGACTCGCCGACCAGGCCGAAGACCTCGTTCTCGGAGACCGTGAAGCTCACGTTGTCCACGGCCTTGAACCCGGGCTTCCCGAGGCGGCCCGGATACTCGATGGTGAGGTTCTTGGCCTCAACCAGGATCTTTCCGCCTTGGTGCAGGCGCTCGGTGGCCCCTTCGGACGCTGAGTTACGGCCGAGGTGCGGTACCGCGGCCAGCAGCTTCTTGGTGTAGTCCTGCTTGGGCTCGGCGAAAAGGACCCTTGCGGTGGCCTCTTCGACGACGTCGCCCTGGTACATGACAACGACGCGGTCGGCCAGGTCGGCCACGACACCCATGTTGTGCGTAATGAGCACAATCGAGGTGCCGTACTTGTCCCGCAGGTCCCGGAGCAACTGAAGGATCTCGGCCTGGACAGTGACATCCAGCGCCGTCGTAGGCTCGTCCGCCACGATCAAACCGGGGTTCAAGGCGAGCGCGGCTGCGATGACCACGCGTTGCTTCTGGCCTCCGGAAAGCTGGTGGGGATAGTAGTTGACGCGGATTTCGGGATCGGGGATGCCCACCTTCCGCAGGGCTTCGGTGGCCCGTTTCTTGGCTTCCTTGGCCGAGATGCGGTGTCCGTCCAAGGCGTGTGCCCGGATGCCTTCGGCGATCTGCCAGCCGACCGTGAAAACCGGGTTCAGGGCCGTTGACGGTTCCTGGAAGACCATGGCCACGTCGCGGCCACGGATCTTGCGCAGTTTGGACGCGCTGACGCTGATGACGTTGTTGCCGTTGATCAGCACAGCCCCGGAGCTGATGGCCGTTTCAGGGAGCAGGCCGAGGATGGTCTTGGCCGTGACGGTCTTGCCGGAGCCTGACTCCCCTACGATCGCCAGCACTTCGCCGGCTTTGACCTCGAGGCTGACGTCCTTGACCGCGTAGACGTCGCCGCTGTCGGTGGCAAAGGTGACTTTGAGCCGTTCGATGTCCAGGACAGGCTGCCCGGTTGGCAGCGGTTGGTCCGAAATGTTGCCGATGTTGGTGGTCATGCCTTACCTGCTTCTGGTTCAGGAGCGGTAGTGGCCCCTGTGTTCTTGCCGTCGGTTCCTGCCGCGGCCTTGGAACGGGAGGCCTTGCCTCCGGCACGCTTGCGACCGCGCAGGCGGGGATCGTTGAGGTCGTTGATGCTCTCGCCGACCAAGGTCAGGCCCAGCACGGTGAGGACGATCGCGATACCGGGGAAGACACCGGTCCACCAAATGCCGGAGGACGCGTCCGCCATGGCCTTGTTGAGGTCGAAGCCCCACTCCGCAGCCGAGGACGGTTCAATGCCGAAGCCCAGGAAGCCAAGGCCGGCCAGGGTCAGGATCGCTTCGGAGGCGTTCAGGGTGAACATCAGCGGTAGCGTCCTGGTGGCGTTCTTGAAGATGTGCCGGGTGATGATCCGGAGGCTGGAAGCGCCCAGGACCATGGCCGATTCCACGAAGGGCTCGGCCTTGAGCCTGATGGTTTCGGCACGGATCACGCGGAAATACTGCGGAACGAACACCACGGTGATCGAGAAGGCGCAGGCGAGGATGCCGCCCCAGAAGCTCGACTGGCCACGGCTGATGACGATCGACATGACGATCGCCAAGAGCAGGGACGGAAAGGCATAAATGGCATCGGCGATGACTACCAGCACCCGGTCCAGCCAGCCGCCGAAGTAACCGCTGAGCAGGCCCAGCGCCACGCCGAGGAAGATGGACATCGCGACGGCGACGACGATCACGGTCACCGCGGTCTGTGAACCCCACAGGACGCGGGAGAGGACGTCATAGCCGCCGACCGTGGTGCCGAGCAGGTGCTTGCTGCTCGGGGCGTCCTGGGTGGGGAACGAACCGGAAGCGTCACTGAGTTGGGAATAGCCGTATGGCGCGATGAACGGCGCGAGCACGGTGGAGAGAAGGAAGAGCCCGGTCAGGACAAGCCCGGTGATGAGCATGCCCCGCTGGAGGCCGACGCTCTTGTTGACATGGGAAATGACGGGAAGTCCGGACAGGAAGGACTTCTTCCGTCCTGAAACTGTTGCGGTGCTCATGTCAGTACCTCACTCGCGGGTCGATCAGCGCGGCGACGACGTCCACGACGAAGTTGGTGAATGCGACGATGACGGCCAGCAGCACCACGATGCCCTGGACCGCCACGAAGTCCCTGGCGTTCAGGTACTGGACCAGTTGGTAGCCAAGGCCCTTCCATTCGAAAGTGGTCTCGGTAAGCACGGCTCCGCCGAGCATCAGGGCGATCTGCAAGCCCATGACGGTGATGATGGGGATGAGCGCCGGCTTGTAGGCGTGCTTCGTCACGAGCCGGAACTCGCTCACGCCACGGGAACGGCCGGCCTCGACATAGTCCTTGCCCAGGGTTCCGATGACGTTGGTCCGGACAAGGCGCAGGAAGACACCGGCGGTCAGGAGACCGAGGGCAATGGCGGGAAGCACAGCGTGCGACACGACGTCGCCGAGTGCGGTGAAATCGCCGCTGCGCAGCGCGTCGAGCCAATAGATCCCGGTGGGAGCGGCCAGTTGGCCCATGGTCAGCTCAGTGCGGGTGGACACGCGGCCGGCCACAGGGAGCCAGCCGAGCCAAACCGAGAACGTCAGCTTCAGCAAGAGTCCGGAGAAGAAGACCGGAGTGGCGTAGCAGAGGATGGCAAAGCAGCGCAGGAAGGCGTCTGTTGCCTTGTCGCGCCGTTGCGCGGCGATCATGCCCAGCGGGATGCCGACCGCGAGCGCCACGATCAGCGCGTTGATGGACAGCTCAAGGGTGGCCGCACCGAAGGTCGACAGCATTTCGACGACGGGCCGCCGGTCGGTGATGGTGGTGCCGAAGTTGCCGGTGATCAGCTGGCCCAGGTATTCGAAGTACTGGATGATGATCGGCCGGTCGTAACCGGCGTCGTGGATTCGCTGTGCCAGGACATCCGGAGGAAGCCGGCCGCCCTGCGCCGCGGTGATGGGGTCTCCGATGACCCGCATGAGGAAGAAGACCAGAGTCACGAGGATGAAGATCGTGGGAATGATCAGGAAGAACCTGACCACGATGTACCTGCCGAGACCCCCGCCCGCTGATTTACTCTTGGGAGCGACCGCGTCCGGTTCGACGTCGGGCACCTCTATAAGTGTTGTCATTGCTACCTAAAGTTCATTGCCCGCGGATCGCGCGGGGTTTTGCTCAAAATGTGAGGCAATCAGCAATAAGGGGAGGCAAAGCACCTGTTGGCACCCGCCTCCCCCTACCGGCTGCTTACTTTGAAATAGTTCCCAATCGGAACTTGAAGGAAGCGTCAAGCGTCTTGTCGACGCCGTTCACGCCCTTCGCCGAGATGGCAACCTGGGCACCTTGGAGCAGCGGCAAAGTGGAAATGTCCTTTGCCAGAGCGTTCTGGGCGTCCTTGATGGTGGATTCGCGAGCCGACTTGTCCGTAGTGGTCAGCTGCTTGTTGATCAGGTCCGTCACGGCCGGGTCGTTGAAGTGGTTCTTCAAGAAGCCACCGTTCGGGAAGAACGGGGTCAGGTAGTTGTCGGGGTCGCTGAAGTCAGGGAACCAACCGAACTGGAACAGCGGGTACTCGTCCGCACGGCTGGCCTTGCTGTAGGTCACCCATTCGGTGGACTGCAGGTTCACCTTGAAGAGGCCCGACTTCTCAAGCTGGTCCTTGATCATGGCGTACTCGTCGCCCGAGGACTTGCCATAGTGGTCCGGGTTGTACTGGAGGTTCAGCGTAACGACGTCCTTGACGCCGGCATCGGAAAGGACCTTCTTGGCTTTGTCCAAGCTCGGCTTTCCGTTGTCTCCGTAGGCATCCTTGAACGACTCGTTGGCGCCCAGGAAGCCACTGGGGACGTTGGAGTAGAGCGGCAGGTAGGTGCCCTTGTAGACCTGGTCCGCGATTGCCTGGCGGTCAACGAGGTTGGCGATCGCCTGGCGCACGGCAAGTGCCTTGGCCGGGTCGGCACCGGCTGCCTTGGTGCCGAACGGCATGGTGTCGAAGTTGAAGGTGATGTAGCGGATTTCGCCGCCGGGACCAACGTTGACCTTGACCTTCGAGTCCTTCTTGAGGTCGTCGACGTCGGTGGCGCTGAGGCTTCGGTTCGCAACGTCGATGTTGCCCTGCTGGATGTCCAGCTTCATGTTGGTGGGCTCGGCGTAGTACTTGATCGTGGCGGCGTCGTTGGCCGGCTTGCCTAGGACACCCTGGTAGTCAGGGTAGGCCTTGAGGCTGATGAGCTCGTTCTTCTTGTAGCTGTCGATCGTGTACTGGCCATAGAACGCCTTGGCCTTGATGATGTCGTCATCGGAAAGGAGTTTGTCGGCCGGGAAGACCTGGTGGTCAACAATCGGCGCGGCCGGGCTGCTGAGGATCTGCGGGAACGTCTGGTCGTTGGCGAGCTTCAGCTTGAAAACGGCCGTGTTGGCGTCAGGGGTGGTGACGCTGTCCAGGTTTGCGAGCAGGCTTGCAGGACCGGCGGGGTCGTTGATCTTGAGCTGCCGGTCGAACGAAAACTTGACGTCGGTGGAGTCCAGCGTGTGGCCATTGGCCCACTTGAGTCCGGGCTTCAGCTTGACGGTGTACTCGGTGGGCGACGTGAACGACGCCGACGCTGCCAGGTCGGGAACGGGGTCGGCGCTTCCTGGCTTCGAGTTGAGGAGGAAGGAATATACCTGGTTCATCACCATGAAGGAACCGTTGTCGTACGAGCCCGCGGGATCGAGTGCAGTCACCTTGTCGGTGGTGCCATATGCGATCGGACCGCTGGCAGCTGAAGAAGCCGAACTGCCGCCGCCTGCCGGGCCCGTGCAGGCCGTCAACGCGAATACGGAGATGCCCGCGAACGCGATAGCGCTTCGCAAGGCTTTTTTGTTCAATGCCATCAGTGAACTTTCTGTTCGATGGATACGGCGAACCGCCGTCGGTAATTTCCTAGGAGCACATACTCCTGACTCCACGATTCAATCAGAAGCTTTTCAGGTGAAACGTTTGATTTTGTGAGTTGAGACACAAAATTTACTTTTCTTTTGGCGCGCAGTGGGCTAGGCAGACCGGCGCACGCGGCTTCGAACGTTAGCGAGCGGAGGCCGTTAGCGCTCACAATTTCGCGCGCGACTTTCCGGGGAGCAAGTCACCGGAATTCGCGGGCCTAGAGCTCCGCGCGCTGAAGGGAACGGGCGGCGTCGATGGTTGCCTGGCCCAGGACACGGGTGCCTTGGTACAGCACGATGGTCTGCCCGGGAGCCACTCCACGGAGGGGATCGACAAGAGTCACCACGAGGCCTTCGCGCTCGATGCCGGTGTCGTCGACGTGCCGCTCCACAGATGCCTTGGCAGGAACGGGATCGCCATGGGCGCGCACCTGCGCGTAGCAGTCGAACTCGGCGCCGGTAGCGACCTCGGCAATGGGCAGGCCTGCCCAGGACACCTTGATTCCGCGGATCTCGTCGATGGCCAGCAGGGCTTCGGGCCCGACGACCACCTTGTTTTCCTTGGGCCGGATCTCCAGTACGAAGCGCGGCTTGCCGTCAGCGGCCGGGGTGCCCAGCTTGAGGCCGCGGCGCTGGCCGACGGTGAACGCGTTCGCCCCGGGGTGCTCCCCTACCTTGGTTCCAGCCTCGTCCACGATGTCGCCCGTGGTCATGTCGATCTTCTCGGCGAGCCAGCCGGCGGTATCGCCGTCCGGGATGAAGCAGATGTCATGGCTGTCCGGCTTGTTTGCCACGGACAGGCCGCGGCGCTCGGCCTCCGCACGGACCTCGGCCTTGGAGGGAGTCTCCGCCAGCGGGAACATGGAGTGCTTGAGCTGTTCGTGGGTCAGGACGCCGAGCACGTAGCTTTGGTCCTTGGCCCAATCCGCCGCACGGTGGAGTTCTGGGTTTCCGTCCGCGTCCTGGATGACCTTGGCGTAGTGGCCCGTGCAGACCGCGTCGAAGCCCAGGGCGATGGCCTTCTCCAACAGGGCGGCGAATTTGATCCGCTCGTTGCAGCGCATGCAGGGATTGGGAGTGCGGCCCGCGGCGTATTCATCGATGAAGTCCTGGACAACATCTTCCTTGAAGCGCTCCGAGAAGTCCCACACATAGTAGGGAATCCCCAGCACGTCGCAGGCACGCCAGGCGTCGCGGGAGTCTTCGATCGTGCAGCAGCCACGGCTGCCGGTGCGCAGCGTTCCGGGCATGCGGGACAGCGCCAAGTGGACGCCTACGACGTCGTGCCCTGCCTCGACGGCACGGGCGGCGGCAACGGCGGAGTCGACTCCGCCGCTCATGGCTGCAAGAACTCGCATGCTGGCTTCCTGTTGATGTTAGGGAGAAGAATTGCGGCTGAAGAGAGTGAGCGCGCCCAACTATTCTAGCGCCCGCGGGAATCCGCCCCAAAAATGCCTTGACCACCGTCGAGGACGATTCTAAAGTCAAAACTAACAGTTTTAGATTGCGGCACGCGCGTTCACGCACACGCGGACCGCGCATGCGAACCGCCGACGCCCCGCGAATCGAGTCACCATGGACACCGAACACATCCTTATTGCAGGCGGCGGGCTGGCCGGCGCAACGACTGCCAAGACATTGCGCTCCGAAGGATTCCAGGGCCGCATCACCGTGGTCTGCGCCGAGAATGAACAGCCCTACTTGCGCCCTCCCCTCTCCAAGGAGTTCCTCCTGGGCAAAGCCAGCGAGGATAGCGTCCCAGTGCTGGCGGCCGGCTGGTACGGGGAGAACGACGTTGGACTCCTCCTTGGCGAGGCGGTCGCGGCTGCCGATCCTGCCGCCCACACGGCACAGCTGCGATCAGGAACCGAGCTTCAGTTCAGCAAGCTCCTGATCGCCACGGGGGCGCAGCCGCGCCGGATTCCGCTCCCCGGTTCCGATCTTGCGGGTGTCATGACGTTCCGGACGTTCGATGATTCGCGCCGACTCAAGGAAGAACTGTCGATCGGAGGCCGGAATGTCGTGATGATCGGTTCGGGTTGGATCGGCATGGAGCTTGCCGCGGCCGCGAGCAGCTACGGCAATACCGTGACGCTGCTGGGCTTGGAAGACGTACCTCTCAGCATGGCCATAGGACCCGAACTGGGCGGCTTCTTCCGCAGCCTGCACGAAAAGCACGGCGTGCAGTTCCGGCTCCCCGCGAGCGCCGCGGAAATCACCGGCGTCGGGGGCAAGGCGAGCGTCGTCGTCACCAACTCCGGCGAAGTCCTCGCTGCTGACCTCGTGGTGATGGCCGTCGGCGTCGTTCCGGATACGGCCTTGGCCGAAGCCGCCGGTTTGGATATCCGCAACGGAATCGTGGTGGATTCATCGCTCCGGACCAGCAGTCCGGACGTGTTCGCCGCCGGAGACGTCGCGAACGCCCTCCACCCCTTCACGGGCGATCACCACCGCAGCGAGCACTGGTCCAACGCCCTCAACGGCGGCAAGGTCGCCGCGAAAGCGATGCTGGGACAGGATGCGATGCTGGACGTCGTCCCGTATTTCTACACGGACCAGTTCGACGTCTCAATGGAGTACTGGGGATATCCCACGCTCGCGGCAGGGTCAGTACCCGTCATCCGCGGCGCGTTGGAGGAAAACAGCTTCCTTGCCTTCTGGCTACGGGACGGCGCCATCGTGGCCGGCATGAGTGTCAACCAGCAACGGGTACAAAAGCCCGTCAAGGCACTCATTTCGGGGCGCGTTCCGGTGGACGTGGACCGCCTGACCGATCCTGCCGTTCCGCTGGATCAGTTGTTGCCCGGTACCTAATCGCCCGCCGAGCTGCCTGCAGAACCGCTACCGTGGCCCCGGGCCACGGTGCCCGCGGTCTGGATGCTGGACTCGTGACCGGCCATTCCGGCAAGCTTCGCCCGGGCATACGCGTCCGGCAGGGCCTTGAGGAGGGCGTCGACGTCGGCGTCGTCCGAGGAGTGCCCCAGGCTGAATCGCTGTGCACCCCGGGCGGTGTCCTCATCAAGCCCCATGGCGAGCAAGACGTGAGATGGCCTGGGGACCCCTGCGGTACAGGCGGATCCCGTGGAAGACTCAATACCTGCGAGGTCCAGCAGGAACAGCAAGGAATCGCCCTCGCAGCCAGGGAAGGTGAAGTGCGCGTTGCCCGGAAGCCGGGCGTCTCCAGGCGCTCCGCGCAGCACAGCCTCGGGAATGGCCGCGTGGACCCCCTCAATGATCTTGTCCCGCAAGCCACTGATTCGCTCGCGCTCCGCGGGCAGGTTCCGGGCAACAGACTCTGCTGCGGCGGCGAAAGCAGCGATCGACGCCGTATCCAGGGTTCCCGAGCGGACGTCGCGCTCTTGCCCTCCCCCGTGCTGGACGGGAGTGACCTTGGTGGACCTCCCCAGGAACAGGGCGCCCACACCCACGGGTCCGCCGATTTTGTGGCTCGACACCGACATCGCAGCGAGCCCGGATTCGCGAAAACTGAGGGGAATAGAGCCGAACGCCTGGACAGCGTCCGAGTGCACAGGAATGCCGTGGGCGGCGGCGATTTCCACGATTTCCTTGACGGGCTGGATGCTGCCCACCTCGTTATTCGCCCACATGACGGTGACCAGGGCCACCGATCCCGGATCACGTTCGATCTCCGCCCGCACCGCGTCCAGCCGCACCACGCCTTGGGAATCGACGGGAAGCCACACCGCTTCGGCCCCTTCGTGCCGTTCAAGCCATTCAACCGTGTCCTGCACCGCGTGGTGCTCGACGGCGGAACAAAGGATCCGCTTGCGCCGGCCGTCTTCGTCGCGGCGGGCCCAGTACATCCCCTTGACGGCGAGGTTGTCTGCCTCGGTGCCTCCGGACGTGAAGATGAGCTCGGAAGGATGCGCCCCGGCCGCTGCCGCAATCGCCTCTCGCGCATCTTCCACGGATCGCCGGGCACGCCGACCTGAAGCGTGCAACGATGACGGATTGCCGGTCCGTGCCAGCTCGCGGGTCATGGCAGCGAGGGCGACGGCGGCAAGGGGCGTGGTGGCGGCATGGTCCAGGTAAACAGGCACTACCCAAGTCTATCGAGGCAGGCGGAATCAGGCTCCGGCGACGGAAGGTGCCTTCCCCGGCCGCTCTCCTCTCCGCGGGACTGATCCGCCGGACGGATCACGATGTCGGAAGGATTCTTGCGCAGCAATGGCCTTCGCGGTCGTCGTCGGCGATCCGGTCCTCGGCAATTCCGCACGCGGCCGCCGCTCCGCTCAGGAAGGCGCCGTTCATGGCGCAGACGACGCTCGTGTGGCTTTCGGCCAGCCGGTGGAACGGGCAATTGACCAAGGAGTAGCCGCCGTCCTCGTCAGCTTCCGGCCTGTAACCATAGTTCGCCAGGACATCTTCGAAATGCGGCTCCGCGCTGCTGGCTTCGCGGCCCCGGGCGTAGGCGGTTTCGAGGAGAGCTTCGCGGGGCGAGCCACCCTTCGCCATCAAGTCCTGGATGGCAGAGGCCATCACTTCCCCGGCGAGATCATAATGGCGCTCCGGAACCGAGGCGCCGATCTCTTCAATGACAGGCGCGTACAGCTTCGCAGGGCGCCCGGAACCCGGACCGACCTTGCCGCCAAGCTTGCGGAATTCAACACTGAGGAGCCCGTCACGGACCAGCCGGTCCAGGTGAAAGGAGGCCGTGCTGCGGGGAAGCCCAAGAGCCATCGCGGCGTCGTCGCGGCTGACCGCGTCGCTTGCGCCGCAGACGTGCTCGTACAAGCGGCGGCGGTTGCCGTCGTCGAGTGATGCCAGCGCGGAAAGCCGACGCAGCCAAGGAAGTCCGGTCATGCAACCAGCTTAACTCTAAAATCAACACTCATTGCTTAATCCTTCCGGGCTTTCTAAAATCAAACTATCAACTTTTAGAAAGAAGGCATCATGAACATCGCATCATCCCCGGCCCAAGCGAAAACCGGATCGCGCATGGCCCTCGATCCCCAGCGGCAGGCATTCCTGCTCCTCCGGACCGTGTTCACCGTGGCGCCGATCATTTTCGGCCTGGACAAGTTCACCAACCTGCTGACCCACTGGACGATCTACCTGGCGCCCGTGGCCACTTCTGTGATTCCGGTCCCGGCCCAGACCTTCATGTACATCGTGGGCGTCGTGGAGATTGTCGCCGGCGTCGCAGTGGCAGTCCGGCCACGCTTTGGCTCGCTCCTGGTAGCCGTGTGGCTTCTGGGCATCATCGTGAACCTGCTGGTGCTCGGCAACTTCTTCGACGTCGCCCTTCGCGACTTCGGCCTGCTCGTGGGCGCCCTCGCGCTCAACCGCCTGGCCGTCGCCTCGCGTCACTGACCGGCCGGTCAGGCCAATACCCGCAGGGCGCCCGGAACCACGTCGATGTCCAAGGGAAGGAAGCCGATCCGCTCACCGTCGGCGTAGGCCACCACGTTCTCGGCGGCAAGCCGCACTGAACGCACCCGGCGGATTTCAACCGCCGGGTGCGAGGTGTGCCGGCCGGAAAAGACCTTCGGGAAGACCGCGAGGAGGGCCAGCCGGGACAGCGGCTTGACGATAAACAGATCCAGCAACCCGTCGTCGGGCGCGGCATCCGGGACGATGCGCATCCCGCCGCCGATCGATTGGGCGTTGGCCACTGAAATCAGCATGGCACCTTCCCGCGACGTCACGCCGTCGGCCGTCACCGTGTAGTTGATCGCCCGGAACGATCCGAGCTCCCGGAGCATCGCCAGGGTGTAGCGGAGTGCTCCGCGGGGCCACCTCCAGGAGTTTGCCCGTTCGTTGACGGCAGCGTCGAATCCCGCGGATACGGCTCCAGCAAACCAAATAGTGCGCCCGCCGGTGGTGATGCGGCCGGCGTCGAGCACCCGCCCACCGTCGGCGAGCGCCGAAACCACACGGGCACAGGAGCCCTCGACATCCTGCAAAGGCAGTCCAAGCATCCGGGCTACGTCGTTCCCCGTACCCACGGGCACAATCCCGAGCGGCAACCCGGTCCTGCCAAGTGAGTTGACGCCCAAATGGACCATGCCGTCGCCGCCAACCACCACCAAGGCTTCGGCGCCTGCGCGAAGGGCTTCGTCTACCGCTTCCCGCAAGGCGTCCATGCTGTTGCGCCGAAGTACGACGACGTCGAGACCCTCGGCGCGAAGGAAGCGGGCGGCTTCGTCCCCTGCTAGGGCATGCCGGCCAAACGCTGCGGCGGGATTGACCGCCAGCACGATCGTTCCGCGTGGCGATCCGTTCAACCGTTCGGGGCCGGGGCTGGGTGGGCCGGGTCTGGGTGGGTCTGGGTGATGATCGGAGCCGGCCGGGGAGTTCACAGCATGAATCATGCCACCGGCAGGCGCGGGATCAGCGGAACTAAAGCCTGGGCCGCCGTCGTTCTCATGGTGGGCTAGCTAGACTTGCCAAGACCGCCGCTCCGCACCGGGACGGCAGGAATTTTCAGAATCCCAGAGAAAGGCCCATGGTTGGCTCAGGGCAGCAGTTCCCACTATCAGATCCTCCGGGTCCCCGTCACTGCGACGGACAAGGAGATCAAAGTGGCCTACCGGAAGGCCGCGAGGAACGCCCACCCGGACCATGGCGGGGATCCTGAGGTCTTTCGGGAGGTCACGCTCGCGTACGAGACCCTGATTGATCCCAAGCGACGCGCGGAGTACGACCGTCGCTATGCGAGCGGCACCTCCGGCAGGGCGAACCCCTTCCCTACGCAAAGGCCGGACTACGGCGGCACCGGCGCTCCCGGGCCGGAAACCCGCGCCGGGGTCCACAGGCCGAATGCCCCGCGCAACACGGCCGGCGACGCCCCCGTCTATGTGCCGCCCTTCGATGATCCCCACGAGGTGCCGCTGCTCTCCAAGGGCGAGGCCGCCTTGCAGATCCACGGGATTCCCCGGAAGCGTGGGATCTTCGGCGCCGAAGCCCGCATTCAGCGCGAAATGCGGACTGTCCAGCTCATCAGCCGCCAAATCCTGCCTGCCATCCCCTCAGCCCGGCTCATCAACGGGCTCCGCTCCCCCTCGGACGACAGCCACATCGATCATGCCCTGCTTGCCGGCTACCGCCTGGCGCTCATCGGTTCCATGCTGCTGCCCAAGGGCGCCTATGCCTGGGACGGCGTGGCGCTCAAGCACGGCGGCCGTTCGGTACCGCCACCCCAGCTCGAGCTGATCGTGCGCCACATGCAGGAGATCTTCCCGGAACTGAATGTGACGGGTTGGGTAGTAGTCCACAGCCCGGACGGCAACCCGCACGAGCCGGTCATCGACCACTACCGGCGCACGGACGTCGACTTCGGTTCGGTCCAGATCGTCAATGCCTCCGGGCTGGCCCGCGGCCTCAAGCAGTTCCTGAGTTCAGGCCCCGTGCCCAACACCGTAGTTGTCCCGGTCCTGGCCCGGCTTCTGCGCGGCATGCACTGAGCCTGCAGGAACAACCCTGTATTTTCGCTGGCTAGGATTGATACGTGTTCCGCATCCTCTTCCACACCCCTGAAATCCCGGGCAACACGGGAAACGCCATCCGGCTCGCCGCCATCACAGGCGCGGAGCTCCATCTCGTGGAGCCGCTGGGCTTCGACTTCTCCGACGCAAAGCTGCGCCGCGCGGGGCTCGACTACCACGACCTCGCGGTGGTCACGGTGCACAAGGACATCGAGGCTGCCTGGGCGGCTTTGCAGCCCGAGCGCGTCTTCGCATTCACGTCCGACGGCGAATCCTCCTATACGGACATTGCTTACGAGGAGGGCGACGTCCTGATGTTCGGACCCGAGTCCGTCGGGCTTCCCGACTGGCTGAAGCAGGACCCGCACGTCACGGCCCGCGTTCGGCTCCCCATGCTGCCGTCCCTCCGCTCGCTGAACCTTGCCAATGCCGCCTCCATCGCGGTGTACGAGGCCTGGCGCCAACACGGTTTTGCGGGCGCGAAGCTCTAGCAGCCCGGCCTAACAGCCCGGACATCCGCATGGTCACCTCGGCGGATCACCCATCCAACGCTCCCCCTGCGCCGAATACCCTGTGCAGGCACCAACAGCCTGGGCAGGCATCTGGCCTGCGAAGCAAGGGGGCCGGTGCAGCGACGGCCGCGGAAGGGGCGCAGGTGACCACTCTCAAGACGCGCGGTGCTTCTGGTACTGCGAAGGTCACGGGCAACCTAAGCTGGACGGTGATGGATACACCGAATGTGCGAGGCCCCGAGGCCCCCGGCCTGATTGCCGGCTCGAACGCGCAGCTTGCGGAATTGCTGGGCTTGATGGCCGACGGCGACCGCGGCGCTTTCAGCGAGTTCTACCGGCTCACGGCGCGGCGTGTCTTCGGTATGGCCAAGCGTGTCTTGGTGGATGCGGGCCTGAGCGAGGATACCACCCAGGAAGTTTTCATCCAGGTCTGGCAGAACGCGGCCAAATTCGATCCCGAGGCGGGCAGCCCGCTCGCGTGGCTCATGACGATCACCCACCGGCGCGCGATCGACCGCGTCCGCTCGGCCCAGTCCGCCACGGATCGCGAGGCGAAATATGGTGCCGCGAGCCAACTCCTTGACCACGATTCAGTGGAAGAAGAAGCCAATAGCCGGCTTGAGGCCGAGGCGGTCACCCGCTGCCTTGGCACCCTGACGGAAACACAATTGGAATCCGTGCGGCTCGCCTACTATGGCGGGCTTACGTACCGGGAAGTCGCCGAACAACTCGGGGCCGCGATTCCGACCATCAAGTCCCGCATCCGCGATGGACTTCTCCGACTCAAGACCTGTCTGGGGGTGAGCTGACATGACCGAACACGATGACAACAAGCAGGACTTCGGGAAGGAAGGCCTCCGCAGGATGTTCGCCGGCGATATAGCCACTGACCTTGCCGAAGGCCGCGTCCTGGAGCTTGCCGAGATCTATGCCCTCGACGCCTTGAGCGACACCGAGCGGGCGGAAATCGACAAATACATTGCCACGGCGCCTGAACGCTCGGCGTTCCTCGAGCGGGTCCGGCAGTCACGCGAAACCCTCGCCACTTCCTTCGCCGACGAGGCCGAACCGCGGCCCGGGCTCTTGCAGGACATCCTGAGGCAGCTCCCGGACCAACCACTCGCACAAGCCGGCGCAGTGTCCGCGCCATCGTCGGTTCCCGAACTGCCTGCCAGTGCCACTATGGAAGTTACCCCCGACGTCGTTGACCTTGCCGCGGCACGGAGCCGACGGGATCGCCGACGCTTCGGCGGCGTCCGTGGTTGGGTAGCAGCCGCTGCAGCGGCCGCGGTCATTGCGCTTGGCGGTGTAGGCGTGGGCGTCTACGTAGCCGGGCAGAACGATCCTGTGAACCAAGTACTGCAAGCCAGCGATGTCCGGCAAGCCACCGTCGATGTCAACGGCGGCGGTACCGCCACCGTGTCCATCTCCAGCTCGAAGAACGCTGTGGTGGTCCGTATGAACGGAGTTCCCGCTCCCCCCGCCGGCAAGGTCTATCAGATGTGGCTTATTCCCAAGGACGGCTCCGACCCTGTATCACAGGGACTCATGGACGCCCAGGCCTTGAGCCATCCGGCGGTTGTCTCCGGCATTTCCAGCGCGGCGGCCATAGGCATCACGGTGGAACCCGTGGGCGGCTCCAAGAAACCGACACTCCCGACGGTCGCAGCAGCGCCTCTCACGTAGCAGCAACGGGACCGTGTCCGGCCAAGGGGTTCCTGACGGCGGGGCTTGACCTTGACGTAACGTCAACTTCTACGCTGGATACATGAAGCAGGACAAGGCAGATACCTGGACCATTTCCGAGCTGGCCAAGGCCAGCAAGGTTTCCTCGCGGACCTTGCGCCACTATGACCAGCTCGGGCTCTTGGAGCCTGCCCACACGGGACACAACGGCTACCGGTACTACGGCCAGCCTGAGCTGCTGCGCCTGCAGCGGATCCTTCTGCTTCGTGAACTTGGCCTTGGGCTCGAGACCATCGGCGAAGTTCTGGATGGCCAGGCCGATCCTGTGGAGGCACTTGCCGTGCACAGGAACTGGCTGCTGGCCGAGCGCGACCGACTGGACCGGATGTCCCGGACGGTCGACGCCACTATCGCAGCACTACGCCAAGGAGAAACCATGACCGCGGAGAACATCTTCAAGGATTTCGACAGCAACCCCTACGAAGCCGAGGCGCGCGAGCGCTGGGGCGATCGGGCCGTCGAGGAGAGCAAGGCCCGGCATTCGGCCATGACAACGGCCCAAAAACAGGCCTTCATGGAGGAGTACGCGGACCTGAACCAGGATCTCGCCCGCTGTTTCGACGCAGCCCTTCCGGCGGACCACCCGGACGTCCAGGCAGCCGTCGGCCGGCATTACAAGTGGATCTGCGCCAGTTGGACGCCAAACGCCGAATCCTACGTAGGCCTGGGACAGATGTACGTGGACGACCCCCGGTTCACCGCCAATTACGACAAGGTCCGGGTCGGTCTGGCGCCCTACCTGCTGGAAGGCATCAAGGTCTACGCAGCGGAAAACCTCAGTTAGGCCGTTCCTCCTGAAAAGCACGACGGCGGCCCGTCCCCACTGGAAACATAGGGGACGGGCCGCCGTCGTACTGGCTGCTAAGCGGCCCCGCTAAATAATCAGCGAGAGCACCATGATGAAGGCGAAGGCGACCACCGAGATGAGCGTCTCCATCACTGACCAGGTCTTGAACGTCTGCCCGACCGTCAGCCCGAAGAGTTCCTTCACGAGCCAGAATCCGGCGTCGTTGACGTGGGACAGGAAGAGCGAGCCGGCACCGATGGCCAAGGCAAGGAGTGCCGCGTGTGTCGGGCTCAGGCTGCTCGCCAACGGAGCCACGATGCCGGCCGCCGTCACTGTGGCGACAGTTGCCGAACCTGTGGCCAGGCGGAGCGCCACAGCCACAATGAAGCCCAGGACCAGTACGGACATATTGGCGCCCTCGGCCCATTTCTTGACGGCGTCACCGACGCCTGCACCGATGAGGGTCTGCTTGAAGCCGCCGCCTGCGCCGACGATCAGCAGGATCGCGGCGATGGGGCCGAGGCTGTTGCCGAGCTTTGCGGTGATCTTGCTGCCGGTGAAGCCGACGGCGTAGCCGAAGGTCACCATGGCCGCGAGCACTGCCAAGGTCATCGCCACGAGGGGCTGGCCAACGAAGTCCAGGACGGTGCGGATCATGGGAGCGTGAGCGGCGTCGGGCCAGACAATGTCCGCGACGGCCTTCAGCAGCATGAGCACGACCGGGAAAATGATGGTCAGCAACGTGACGAGGAAGGTCGGCTGGCGCTTGACCTCGCTGAGGTCGACGGCGTGCTTGGTGTCCACGCCACCGGCCACCGCGGGGGCATCCACGGGAACCCAGCGCGCGGCCAGACGGGAAAACAGCGGTCCGCAAATGATCACGGTGGGGACGGCCACCAGGAGCCCCAACGCCAGGGTGGTGCCCAGTTCAGCCTTCACTGCACTGACGGCGATGAGCGGCCCGGGGTGCGGCGGGATCAAGCCGTGCAACACAGACAGCCCTGCGAGCGCCGGAATGGCAATGCGCATGAGCTTCATCTGCGAGCGCTGGGTG
Organism: Arthrobacter sp. NPDC058127; assembly: GCF_042884555.1. Lineage (NCBI taxonomy): Bacteria > Bacillati > Actinomycetota > Actinomycetes > Micrococcales > Micrococcaceae > Arthrobacter > Arthrobacter sp. NPDC058127. Next base: position 262,910 of record NZ_JBHVTT010000003.1, read on the forward strand.
ACCAGGACGATCACCGGAAGCAGCAGGACGAGGCCGATCTCGAAGAACATCGGGAGGCCGATGATGACCGCAACCAAGGTGATCATCCAGACCACCTTGTTGCCCTTGGCCTTTTCAAGCAGGGTATCGACTACCCGGTTTGCGCCGCCGGAGTCCGCCAGGAGCTTGCCCAGCATGGCGCCGAGCGCAATCAGGAGGCCGACCTCCTTGAGGACGCCGCCCACTCCGTCTTCGAAGTTGCTAACGACCTTGTCGAGCCCGACTCCGGATGCCAGGCCGACGAAGGCCGAGCCGAGTACCAAGGAGAGGAAGGGGTGGACCTTGAATTTGGCGATCAGCAGGACGATCAGCGCAATGCCGATGGCCGCGACCACGAGGAGTTGGGTATCGTGCCCGGTCCAGTTCACGCAGCGCCACCGACCGGATGGGCCTGCTGTGCCTCAAGGCCGAGCCGTTCGATGATTTCGTCTGCCTCTTCGGCCGGAGAAGCGGAGACGCACAGCGAGATGTGGTTCTCATCCTCGGTGGGCGCCTCGAGTGCATCGAACTGGGATTCCAGCAGCGAGGCAGGCATGAAGTGCCCGTGGCGTGAAGCCAGCCGGTCGGAAATCTTGTCCTTGCTCCCCTGGAGGAAGACGAACACGACGCCCTCGCCGCGCAGGACATCCCGGTAGCGCTTCTTCAAGGCCGAGCACGTGATGATGCCGGGCTTTCCTTCTGCGGTGCGCTCCCTGATCCAATCGGCAATGATGTCCAGCCAGGGCCAACGGTCCTCATCGCTGAGTGCCTGTCCTGCCTGCATCTTTGCCACGTTCGCTTCCGGGTGCAGGTCGTCGCCTTCGGCGAGGTCCCAACCCAGCCGGCCGGCCAAGACGCCGGCCACTGTCGATTTACCGGAACCGGACACGCCCATGATTACCAATACCGGTTGCTGTGCAGTCTTCGCCATCAAAGTCTGCCTTCCTCAATTAAATATGATTTAAACGAGACTAAGCATATGACACAGGTAACACATCAGCAATTTCAGAAACCGGCGATGGTTTGGGATCCGTTGACTTCCACCACATGGAAAGCCTCGGCGCTGCGCCCGTCGGGCATGCCGGCGCGCGAGCCATTGTGCCGGAGCATGCCCCGGACGGCCCGTTCCATGCCTTCCAGATCGGGGTGCTGGCTCGCGTGGATCCGGATCGCGGCCAGTTTCGCGTCTATGTGGTCAGTGACATCCACGAAATAGTTCTCACGGGCTTCTGGACCGGCGAAGAGCCACAGCCATGGCAGTTTGAAGGCCTCGAGACCACCTTCCGCCAGTTCCGGGTAAGCGAAGGGGTTCTCAAGCGCGGGGTACACCGCCCGGGTCACGATCTCCCCCACTGCGAGGTGGTCGGGATGACTCTTCTGGATCCTGTCCCAATTGCGTTCCGGGTGCATGGCCAGGACGACGTCGGGGCGTATTTCGCGGATGAGCTTCACCACTTGCTTGATGACCTCATGCGTCGGTTCAAGGTAGCCATCGCGCTCATGGAGGTAGTGCACATCGGTCACGCCGACGAGGGCAGCAGCCTGCCGCTGCTCCTCTGCGCGCATGGCGACGATCTCTTCGCGGTGGGCCGGATCGAAGCCTCCGGCGTCGCCGTCGGTCATGACGCAGTAGCTGACCTCGACGCCGGCAGCGGTCCAGGCAGCGATGGTGCCGGCCGCGCCAAAGTCGATGTCGTCCGGGTGGGCGGTAAAACAAAGCACCCGTTCAACGCGCTCCGTGGAGGCGTTGAACGGGCTCTTTGCTGACGTAGCGTCAGAAGACAAAGGGATCAGCCTTTCCGCTTTTTGATCTCTTCGGTGGCCTGCGGAACAACATTGAAGAGGTCGCCGATGATGCCGAAGTCCGCGATTTCGAAGATCGGCGATTCCGCATCCTTGTTGATCGCGACGATGACCTTGGAGGTCTGCATCCCGGCCTTCTGCTGGATCGCTCCGGAGATGCCCGCCGAGATGTAGAGCTGCGGGGATACGGTCTTGCCCGTCTGGCCAACCTGGTAGTCATGGCCGATCCAGCCTGCGTCCGTGGCGGCACGGGAAGCCCCGAGCGCACCGCCCAGCGCGTCGGCAAGTTCTTCCAAGGGACCGAAGTCGCCGTCGACGCCGCGTCCACCGGCAACCACGATCCGGGCTTCCGTGAGCTCAGGACGCCCGCTGGCCGGCTTCTCCGCACGCCCGGTGACCCGTGCGGCATTCGCGGTGGCATCGGCCGGGACGTCGATAGTGACGGCCTCAGGGGTCCCCGCCGCGGCCGGGGCCTCGACGTCGACACTGTTCGGCTTGACCGTGAGCACGGCGACGGCGGTGCGCGCCTTGGCCGTGGTCGTGTACGAACCTGCAAGGACCGATTTGTGGGCCGTGCCGTCAGCGTCGACGCCCACGACATCGGTGATGACGCCGGCGTTGAGCTTCACGCCAAGACGGGCCGCGATTTCCTTGCCGTCGGCTGTGTTCTCGAGCAGGACGGTCTCGGCCCCGGAGGCCGCAACTACCGCGGCAAGATACGCGGCTTTCGGGCCAACCAGATAGTCGTCCAGGTCCGTGGCGGACGGACGGTAGAGAACCGTGGCTCCGTGCGCCCCCAAGGCGGCTGCGACGTCGTCGTGCAGTTCGCCGTTGACGGCGACCACCGCTTGCCCGAGGGAATTGGCGATCGTCAGGAGTTCCAGGCTGCTCTTCTTGAGCGCCGCGCCCGGGTTGTCAATGAATACAAGTGCTTTTGCCATGTGCGGGATCCTCTTAGAGCAGCTTCTGGGCGGCCAGGAACTCAACCAGCTTGATGCCGGCGTCGCCTTCGTCGGTGATGATGGTACCGGCAGTGCGCGGCGGCCGCGCCTCCGCGGTCTCGACAGCAGTCAGCGAACCCGCGGCGCCCACCTGCGCGGCATCGACGCCGATGTCGGCCAGTGTAAGTGCCGTGATTTTCTTCTTCTTCGCTGCAAGGATGCCCTTGAAGTTGGGGTAACGCGGTTCGTTGATCTGGTCCGTCACGGATACCAGCGCGGGCAAGGTTGCTTCCACGGTGTCCGCGTGGGCGTCACCGTCACGGCGCGCGACGACGTGTTCGCCATTGACCTCCAGGGAGGAAGCAAAAGTGACTTGCGGAAGTCCGAGCCGCTCGGCGAGTTGCGCCGGAACCAAGGACGTTTCGCCGTCGGTCGAGGCCATTCCCGTCAGGACGAGGTCCACTGGCGAATCGGCGCCGAGGTACCGGATTGCCGCGGCGAGAGCCAGCGAGGTCGCGGCGGCGTCGGAACCGGCCAAGGCGTCGTCGCTCAAATGCGCTCCCGAGGAGGCACCGATCTGCAAGGACTTCTTGACGGCGTTCACGGCACCGGCGGGACCCATGCTCAAGGCGATGACCTCGTTGCCGGCCTTCGCACCGCCGCGGGCCTCGCTGAGCTGCAGCGCTGCTTCAAGCGCATACTCGTCCAGTTCGGACAGGATGCTCTCGTCGCGGTCCGTGGTGTTGCCTGGGCCGGTGAGGTGTCGGTCGAACTGCGCGTCCGGGACGTGCTTGACCAGAACAACAATCTTCAATGTATCTCCCACTGTGTTCGAGGCAGCCTTCCATACTCGGGGATGGCCAGCAACTAGGCGCATGGCCAAGAGTGCCCGGCGTACGGGCTCGTCCTAGCTAAGCATATTGCGGGACATGTCGGACAACGGCGCCGCGTTAACTCCTGTTGCGTGGATCGCCTGCGCATACAGCAGCAAGGACATACGACGGCGGCGGGCCGCACCCTTGGTGCCGCCCGCCGTCGTCGACTGCTAACTGCTTGCTCGGCTGGAATCCGCCGCTACTGCATGGCTATTACAGCGCAGCTGTTACGGAGCAGCGTCCAAGGTCACGTCGAGCTCCTGCGACTGGCCGCTACGCTGAACGGTCACCTTGACCGTTGCGCCTGCCGGCTGCTCCCGGACAGCCGCAGTGAGCTGTTCTGGATCGGTGATGTCTATACCGGCGAACTTGGTCACGACGTCGCCCACCTTGAGCCCGGCCTTCTCAGCTGCAGAGCCCTTGGTAACAGCCGCGACCTGGGCGCCGACCGAGAACCCGGAGCTGCTGCCTGTTGCCGACTTAGGCTGAACACTGACGCCGAACTGCCCGTGGGTGGCCTTGCCGTTCTTGATGAGTTCCTGCGCAATACGCTTCGCGTTGTTGATCGGGATGCTGAAGCCCACACCAATGTTGCCGCTGGACGAAGACGAGGAACTGCTGCTGCCGGCAGAAGCGATTGCCACGTTGACGCCGATGATCTCGCCCTTGGTGTTGACGAGCGCTCCACCGGAGTTGCCCGGGTTGATCGGCGCGTCGGTCTGGATCACGTTGAGCGAAACGGTGCCCTGGCCCGCACTGCTCTGGCTCTGGCCACCGCCTGGAGGGGCGAATTGGAATCCGCCCTGGCCGCCGTTTTGCGAATTGTCCGAGCCGCCGTTGGGAACAGCCGAGGACGCCACGCTGATGGTGCGGTTGAGAGTGGACACGATACCGTCGGTGACCGTGCCGGGCAGGCCAAGCGGAGCGCCGATCGCGATCGCATTGTCCCCGACGTTGATCTTGCTGGAATCACCCAGGGTAGCCGGCACGAGGCCGGAAGCGTTGTCCACCTTGATAATGGCGAGATCCGACAGCGGGTCCGTACCCACTACCGTCGCCTTCAGGACGCGTCCATCGCTCAGCCGCACTTCAATCGCAGCGTTTGCGCTGGCACCGTCAAGGGTCACCACGTGGGTGTTGGTCAGGATGTGGCCCTGGTCGTCGAGGATGATGCCCGAACCGGTGCCGCCCTGGCTTCCGCTTGAGGCCATGATGGTCACGACGCTCGGCGTAGCCTTGGCCGCGGCTGCGGTGATCGCGTTGACATTGTCCGTGTTGTTGACAATCACGGTTCCCGTCTGGCCGCTGCTGGCCGCCGCCGGAGCCCGGTTGCTGAGCAATTGATCGCTGGCGGCCACCACGCCTCCGCCCACGAGACCGGCTGCCAGGATGCAGGCCACCAAGGTCCCGACGCCGAAGACCGGCTTGCGCTTCGGGCTGGCCGCCGGGCCGCCCGGGTGAGCCGGGAACTGCTGCGTGGGATAGTGCTGCGCCGGGTTCGGTCCCCCGTAGAAAGGCTGGTGCTGCGGGTAAGGGTGCTGCTGTCCCGCGCCGTGTTGGGGCGCGCCGTGCTGGGCATGGATCTGCTCGGTAGCGTTTTCGGCCGGGCCCTGGGCCCAGGGGGCGGGGGCTACCGGGGTCGGCGCAGTGTATTCGGGCTTCGCCGTGAAATCCTGACCCGGCTGGTATGCCGGCAGCGGGGCCGTAGGCTGGGAATTGGCTTGCTTGTCCGCCTCCGCCTTGCCGGTGCCCTCAGGACCATGGTTCTCGGGGCCATTGTTCTCAGGCTCGGCGCCCTGTGCTGGGTTCTCCGTCATGGGACTTCCTTTCTTCCTCGTCCCCTTAACTATCGTCGCTCTTGCTGGATCAAGAGTCGACGTTCGCTGGGAGCTTGCTGAACGCCGTCATCGGATTGGCGCTGTGCCGTCGAATGGCGCCAACTAGCCCCTCAACGCTGGAGAAGGGCAGATCTCTCCCCGTTTCGCTGGCGGCATATTTACCGCTGTGGACGCTCCAAAAGGTGCACCATAGTATCAAGTGGAATTGCCACAGCGACCTGCCGCTTGACAACCATGCGTGGGGGCGCTGATGCATTCTGTTTCGATTGCTCCGGCCCGGACCAGTCGCAGACGTGCTGAAGGGTTGCACATGCGGTCAATGTTGAAACGTGTACTCGCCGTCATCGGCCTGGCCGGATTGCTGGTCTTCCCGGCCACCGCAGCCTGGGCCGCAGACCCGGTGACCATTCCGTCCGGCCAGAACATCGTGGACAACGCGAACGTCCTGGGCAACCGCAAGGGCGAGGTCCAGGATGCAATCCAGAAGCTCCTGAAGGACCACAAATACAACTTGTATGTGGTCACGGTGGATTCCTTCGACAACCCCTCATCGCCCGCAGCCTGGGCCACGGCAGTGGCCAACAAGAAGGGTATGGGCAAGGCTGACGTCATTCTGGCCATCTCCACGGCCGGTCAGTACTATTTCGCACCCAATTCGGCCAGTGCGATCTATTCCAAGCGGTCAACCATTTCGTCCAATGCCATCGCGGCCAACCTGGGCGCAGGCAAGCGTGACTTTGCCCAGGCGGCCATCGACACCGCGGCCGCCGTCGGCGACGCCGCCAGCGGAGGCAGCGGCACGGTTCCGAGCGGCAACTCGGGTGCAGTCGTTTTGATCGGCGCCGGCGTTGTCGCGGCCGGCGGTGTGGGCACGTACCTGTACTTCCGCAACCGACGCAAGAAGAGCCAGGCATCCAGCGTCAGCTATGGCCCGCAAGGGGAACAGCTCGATCCTCTCGCATCCTTGAGCATCCCGGACTTGCGGCGCAAAGCCGGCTCCCTGCTCATCGAAGCGGACGACACCATCAAGTCCAGCGAGCAGGAACTCGGCTTCGCCCAGGCGCAATACGGCGATGCCGCCGTCGGGAACTTCACCAAGGCCTTGCTGGAAGCAAAGAACCACATGACCGAGTCCTTCAAGCTGCAGCAACAGCTCGATGACCACATCCCGGACACCGAAGAGCAGCAGCGCAGTTGGCTTGGCGAAATCATCCGGCGCTCGGACGCGGCCCTTGAGTCGCTCCGGGAGCAGAAAGCAGATTTCGACTCCCTGCGCGAGCTCGAGAAGAACGCGCCGCAGGCTTTGGCCACTGTTGCCGCCGGCGCCAACGAAGCCGAGGCAAAGATCAGCAGCGCGGAGCAATCGCTCAACGGCCTGCGCGAGAAGTACGCAGACAGCGCACTTGGCCACGTGAGCGACAACATCACCCAGGCCAAGGACCGGCTTGCCTTCGTTCAAAACGCAACAACGACGGCGCAGGAAAAGCTCGCCGCAGGTGAGAGGAGCCTCGCCGCTGTGGCCGTCCGCGCCGCAGAAGAAGGTCTGCACCAGACCAACGTGCTGATCGACGCGATCTCCAAGGTGGCGGGCAACCTCGCCGAAGCCCGGAATTCGCTGGAGGGCGCCGTGGTGGAGACTAGCCAAGACCTGGCCCAGGCCAAGGCGATGATCCAGTCCGGCGAACACCCGGAGCTGGCTGGCCCCGTAGCCGGCGTCGAAGCCGCACTGGCGCAGGTCAAGGCTGAAATCCAGGGCGGAAAGATCGATCCCATTGCCACCCTGGACCGGGTGGAGAAGGCACACCAAGCCTTGGACCAGTCCCTCACGGGAATCCGTGACCACCAGGAACAGGCAAGGCGCGCGCAAGCCGCGCTCCAGCAGACCATCATGGCTGCCCAGTCCCAGATCAGCGCTACCTCGGACTACATCGCGGCGCGACGCGGCGGCGTTGGGCCCGAGGCCCGTACCCGTTTGGCCGAAGCGCAACGGAATCTCGACTACGCCCTGTCCATTTCCCGCAATGACCCAGTCACCGCACTGACGTACGCCCAGCAGGCCCAGTCCCTCGCTGCACAAGCCGCGCAACTGGCCCAGTCCGACGTCGATCAGTTCGGCGGCTTCGCCAACCAAGGCTACGGCCGCGGCGGCATGTTCGGTGGTGGAGGCAGTGGTGGCGGCCTCGGCGGAGCGATCCTCGGCGGCATCCTCATCAACTCCATCCTCCATGGCGGCGGAGGCGGCTGGGGCGGCGGAAACAACGACGGCGGAGGCGGAGGTTTCTTCGGCGGCGACGGCGGTGGGGGCGGAGGCTTCTTCGGCGGCGACGGCGGAGGTGGGGGTGGAGGCGACTTCGGCGGCGGCGACTCCGGTAGTTTCTAGCTCCCAAAGACTAGGTGGGGGCCTGTTCCCCACGTAGAGCGGTACAAGAACTGATCACTGGATTCAGTGGGCACCACTGAGCAGGACGAAAGGCAACACCATGGTTAAGCAGTCCATTTTCGGGCGGATCGCACAGCTCGCCAAGGCGAACATCAATGCCTTGCTCGACCAGGCTGAGGACCCGCAGAAGATGCTGGACCAGATGGTCCGCGACTACTCGAACAACATCGCCGAGGCCGAGTCCGCCGTGGCGCAGACCATCGGCAACCTCCGCATGCTGCAGGCTGACTACAACGAGGACATCAAGAACGCCCAGGACTGGGGCAACAAGGCCCTCGCAGCCTCCCGCAAGGCGGACGAGTACCGTGCAGCCGGCAACGCGGCCGACGCCGTGAAGTTCGACAACCTTGCCAAGGTAGCCATCCAGCGCCAGATGTCGGCCGAGAACGAGGCCAAGGCAGCGGAGCCCAACATCGCGTCCCAGTCGGAGGTCGTGGACAAGCTCAAGAGCGGCCTTGACCAGATGAAGGGCAAGCTCAACGAGCTCACGAGCAAGCGCAACGAGCTGGTTGCCCGCTCCAAGACGGTTGCTGCCCAGACCCAGGTGCACGACGCCCTCAAGAGCATCGACATCATGGACCCCACCAGCGAGGTGGGCCGCTTCGAAGAGAAGATCCGCCGCGAAGAGGCCAAGGTCCTCGGGCAGCAGGAGCTGGCAGCCTCCAGCCTGGACGCACAGTTCAACCAGCTTGAGGACCTCGGAGAGCAGACGGAAATCGAGGCCCGCCTTGCGGCCTTGAAGTCCGGCGGATCGAAGGCTGCTATCGGCGCCGGCGCCACTGCGCAGGAAGATGACACAGTGGACGAAGCCGACTTCGACAAGCTCTAGTCCCGCCAAACGAATGGCCGGGCCTTCACTTCACACGTGAGGCCCGGCCATTCGTGCTTTAAGCTCCTACGGCGAGCCGTCCAACAATGAGCCGCATGATTTCGTTGCTGCCTTCCAGGATCTGGTGGACTCGCAGGTCCCTGGCAATCTTCTCGAGGCCGTATTCCGACAAGTAGCCGTAGCCGCCATGCAGCTGGATGGCCTTGTTTGCCACGTTGAAACCGGCGTCTGTAGCTACGCGCTTCGCCATTGCGCACAATCTCACGGTGTCCGGGGCTCCACGATCCAAGGCGTCCGCGGCCCGGAGGACCAAGGTCCTGGCGGTTTCGAGTTCCGTATCCATGTCGGCGATGTCAAACAGCAGGGACTGCTGGTTGATAAGCGGGCCACCAAAAGCCGAGCGTGACTTGAGGTAGGCGATGGACTTCTCGAGGGCCGCCTGGCCACCTCCCAGCGAACAAGCGCCCATGTTGACCCGGCCTCCGTTGAGGCCCTTCATGGCGATGCCGAATCCGCTGCCTTCCTCGCCAAGTCGGTTCGTCACAGGGACCCGTACGTTCTCGAAGATGACCTGCCGGGTGGGCTGGGCATTCCATCCCATTTTCTTTTCATTCGGGCCGAAGGACAGGCCTGCCGCGTCCGCAGGCACAACTATTGCGGTGATGCCTTGGCTGCCCGTGTCCGCGGTCCGTGCCATGACCACATAGACACTGGAAACTCCGGCGCCCGATATGAACTGTTTGGTGCCGTTAAGAACGTAACTGTCGCCGTCGAGCACTGCCTTGGTGCTCAGCGCGGCGGCGTCCGAGCCGGCTCCCGGCTCCGTGAGGCAATAGCTGCCCAGCGCTTCCATGGACGCGAGCTGCGGCACCCATTGGGCCCGCTGCTCATCGTTGCCGAAAGCGTCGATCATCCAGACCACCATGTTGTGGATCGAGATGTAGGCCGCGATGGTGGGGTCTGCCTTGGACAGCTCCTCGAAGATCAGCGCCGCATCCGTGCGGGATAGCCCCGAGCCGCCGAATTCTTCCCGGACATAGATGCCTCCCATGCCAAGTGTCCCCGCTTCACGCAGGACATCCACAGGGAAATGCTTGGTCTCGTCCCATTCTGCGGCGTGCGGCGCAATGGCCGTTGTGGCGAAGTCGCGAACCATCTCCACCACCGCTTGCTGGTCCTCTGTGAGCTCAAACATTGGCACTCCTTTTCCCGGGTTGTCCGGCTATTGGTAGCGGTTTATTTGCTGACTTTGCCCATCAGCGAAGCGACGGGGCGAAGGAACAGCGGCCTCGCGAGGAACCACGCGCCCACAATCACCAAGAGGGATACGGCGAAAATGCCGAAACCAACCCAGTTGATATCGTCGCTGCTGCCGTACATGTGGTTCAGGTTGCGCAGCGCCCCTGTGGCGAGGACCAAGGTGACGTGCACGATGGTGAAGAGCACGAAGTACACCATCACTGGGAAATGTACTGCCCGGGCCAGTTCGATGGGATAGATCTTGTTCACCGTGCCGGCTTTCTTCGGCCACGCCGAAGACGTGCGCAGGCCAGTGATGATGGCAAGCGGGGCGGCGATGAATACCGTGACGAAGTACGTCAGCAACTGCAGGGCGTTGTAGTTCACCCATCCGTCCTCAGTTGGCCAGTTCAGGGAAGCGTACTGGAGGGCAGCGGAAATGGCGTTCGGGAAGACATCCCAGCTGGTGGGGATGATCCGCATCCATTGACCGGTGGCAAAGATCACGATGATGAAGACGATGCCGTTCAGCACCCACAGGGCATCCAGGGTCAGGTGGAACCACAGGTCCAGGCTGATCTTGGTCGGCGCATTCTTGGTCCGGATGAATCCTTTGTTGTTGCGGGTCCATTGGGCTGGCGGCCTCTTGGCTGTGCGGACCTGCCAACCGGATCGGACGATAAGCACCATGAAGAAGACATTGAGGAAATGCTGCCACCCGAGCCATGCCGGGAAACCTACAGGGGCACTCTCCGGGAGGCTGGATGCGCCCGGGAAGTCGTGCAAGAACGACTGCACACCCGACAGGCCCGTCAACCATTTGGCCAACAAGACGATGAGCAAAAGTGCAAGCAGCACGCCTGGAACCACCCAGAGGGGTTGGGACCATTTGCTCTTGGCTGCTGTCGACTTTTTGGCGGGGGTGGACATCTTCTCGGACACCTCTCGGAAGAACTTTGCAATCAGGGACGCATCAAGCTAACAGGCTTTGGACCGAAGCGGCCAAAGCCTGTTACGCCGTCAGTTGGAACGGGCTTTGACGGCCTCGATGAGTTTCGGAACCACCGTGAAAATATCGCCCACGATTCCGAAGTCGGCCACCTCGAAAATGGGCGCGTCCTCGTCTTTGTTAATGGCCACAATGGTCTTCGCGGTCTGCATGCCCGCGCGGTGCTGGATGGCTCCGGAAATTCCCAATGCGATGTACAGCTGCGGGGACACGCTCACACCGGTCTGGCCTACCTGGGCCGTCTGGGAAACGTACCCGGCGTCGACGGCGGCGCGTGACGCACCGATCGCCGCCCCCAGCGTGTCGGCGAGCTGTTCAACCAGGACAAAGTTCTCGGACGAGCCCAAACCCCGCCCGCCCGAAACCACCGTGGCGGCACTCCGTAGCTCAGGCCGGACGGAGACGGCGACGTCGTCGTTGAACCGGTCAATGACTGCGGCACCTTCTGTCCTGACTTCGAGGGACACAATGTCCACTCCTGCTGTGACTGCGGGAGCCTCGCCTTCGATCGCCCCCTGCCGGATGGTCAGGATGGGCAGCCCGCCTTCCACCACGGACTCGACCGTGTAGGCCCCGCCAAATACCGAATGCTGGGCAACAACCGTTCCGTTGTCGCCACGAACCTGCACGACGTCGGCGAGCACGCTTCCGCCGACCCGCACGGCAAGCCTTGCAGCAGCTTCGCGGCCGTCCACCGAGTTCGCGGTCAGGACGGCAGCCGGCCCATAGGCGTCGACGGCCCCGCTCAGGGCGTCCACTGCGGGTGCCACCAAAACAGTGCCGGCGACAGCTGTCACCGCCGAGTAGATCCTTGCCGCGCCCAGCTCACCCAGGCGCGCGACGTCGTCGTCCGCCAGGGGTGCAGGCGACACGACGACGGCGACCGGAGAGCCCAGCGTGGCTGCGGCAGCCAGCAGCCCTCGGGCGGAAGCGGCAATCTCGCCGCGGTGGGAAACTTCAATGAGCGCCAAGACGTTTGACATTTCTTTTCCTCCCTCAGACCAGGCGATTCGCGACGAGGAACTCGGCCAGCTCGTCGGCCGCGGTCCCGTCATCTATGAGTTTTCGTCCGGCCGCGCGCGGCGGCCGCTCAACGGTGGAGACCACTACGGTGTGGCTGGCGCCCGTCGGGACGCCAAGCTCGGCGGCGGACAACGTGGTGACGGGTTTGCGCTTGGCCGTCAGGATGCCCTTGAAGTTGGGAAACCGGGCCTCCGGGAAACGCTCGGTCACAGTGATGATGGCGGGCAGTCCGGCACGGACATTGAGGGTTCCACCCTCACCCTGGCGAACGCCGCTCACGCCGTCGTCGGCGATTTCCGCGGAGATCAATGAACCCAACAGTGGCAGTTGGAGATGTTCGGCAACCATGGCGGGCACGACGCCGGCGCGGCCATCCGTCGATTCGTTGCCGGCCATCACCACGTCGAACCCAGTAGACCTCAGTGCAGCCGCCAGCGTTGCGGCCGTTCGACCGGTGTCGGCGCCGGCCAGGGAATCATCCACAATGTGAACCCCTGAATCGGCTCCCATGGAGAGGGCCTTGCGCAAGGACTGCGTGGCGTCGTCAGGACCCATGGTCATTGCCACAACCTCGGTGCCTTTGTTGGCATCCTTGATGCGCAGCGCGGCTTCGAGGGCGCGCTCGTTGATTTCATCGACCACGGAGTCGGCAGCCTCACGGTCGAGCCGGCCCGTTGCCAGGTCGAGCTTCCGTTCCTCGGCCGTATCCGGCACTTGTTTGACGAGCACGACGATCTTCATTCAACAGCTCCCTCGATGCAAATGGCTGACGCTTGGAATCGAGAATACTAGGAACTCCTAGTATTTACCATGGAGCGAAGGACGGAATGCTAGGAACTCCTATTGATTCTGCCGGGATTCTCCGCGCCGGGCATGGGGATTCGGGCCGGCAGCAGGTTGCAGGCCTTCTTTCGAAGCGATCGATCTAGCCCTGGCGAATGCCGAGGGTGTTCCCGTCGGGATCACGGAACCATGCGCCACGGGCGGGGCCGAGCTGAGCGATGTGCCCTGTTGTGGCAAGGGGACCCTCTGTGTAGTCGAGGAACTCTACGCCCTTGGCGGCCAGGTCTTGGACGACCGCCTCGATGTCGTCGACTTCGAAGTGGGCCAGGGTGTGCTCGGTGGTAGTAGGCGGACGCTTGAAGACTGAGATCTCACTGACGGGGCCGCAGCGGTACCGCACGCCTATCGGAGTTTCCCAGAGGAAGGTCAGCCCCAGGACGCCGCCGTAGAATTCCTTCGCCCGATCCAGATCCGTGACCGGAATTGTCGCCACGACCATCGTTGCATTGATCATCTCGGGCCTCCTCAGGCTGGCCCGTTCCGTCAGGATGAAGGGGCCATTCGGCCCAAGTGTCATCCTCCAGGAGCTGGACTGTCAACGCTTCAAGCGTTCGGTTCGCGGTGCGTCACGCCGGGCCTTGCCTCAGAGCCACGCGGAGCATACGCCCATCGCCGTCATCGCGAAGCAGCAAAGCAAGATGCGAACCTGCGACTACTGCTGAAGTCCAGAATAGGACGGGCAACGATGCATAGAAGAGCCATAGCACCACTGGGAGAATAAGCGGTGCAGCGGGGCCGGCAATAGTGACGGCAAGGTCCTGATGTTTTGGCAGGCAGCAACGAACCAGTCGCAACCTCCCTGCACGGACACTGAACAAAGCCGGCGCAGATGGCGCAAAGATCCTGAAGGTGGCCACGTGTCCCAGTTCGTGCAGAATCAACGACACCAGGACGAGGAAGACCATCGCGCTGAGAAGGCCAAGGATAAGCAGGCCAGTGGGTTCCGTCCCCCACCAAGCTCCAGTGACGAGCGCCAGGGGCCAGCCCAGCTTTCTGAGCATCATCGTCAAGGATTGGGCTTGGGCGCGTACCCCACCCGGTAGCAGAGCTGCCGATGCAGTGGCGGGCAAGGGAGCAGCGCACAGCAGTTTGTTGAGGAAACTTCGGTGCCCGACGTGCCGGGCTGAAGCCAGCCCGCTGTCGAGGGCCTCGCGAGCACGCACGAAGTCTTCGGGGCTGTCGCCTGGTCTGATAATCGGCCGCGGAGCCAAGATGGATATCCCCAGCGGAGTGTAGGCCCATTTCCCGTCTTGCTGGACAACACCCTCAACCGGATAAAGCTCGGTTCCTCCGGCCGCTTCGTCATCCATCTTTGGACACCCGGAGTACAAGGAGACCAAGTGCCGATGCAAGGAGGACAGTCAAGACTGCGCTGGAGAGAATCTCCCCGAGGTACGAAGCATCGCCAAAAAACTTCCCGAGCTGCGTTCCCGTCCAGCGCGACGCCGAAGACGAAGCGCCATAGATCAGGAAGACCGTGAAGCCAGTGGCACCGCTGGCCAAAGGCTGCTCGCGGCTGAATGGCACGAGCACTCCACCGATCATGCCTGCAGCCCAAGCCAGGACAGCATCAGGAATAAGTCGGGCCCAATGATCCGCGGTGAGGAGACCCGCAGCGACCAACGATCCGACGAAAACAGCACCAATCACCAACGAGATCATTGAGCAGGCGATGAGTTTGGGTGCAACCCAGGAAGTGGCGCGTCCAATGAGGTGACGCTGGACCCAGTGGGTCCTGCTTGTCAGCCCGTAGGATTGCATGCCAACCATACAAGGTGCTACAGCCAAGCTGGGCGCTACGGCCGCTGCGAGGAACTCGAACTCAGGGTGGGTGGACAAGGCAACGATGCCGCCAAGCCCTATCGCCAACAGAAATACCAACACGGTGAACTGGTGGCTGCGCAAGAGTTGTATCCCGTCGATGTACGCGGCAGCAAGCAGCCTGTTCCGGGGAAGTGGGGCGTTGGCGAAGAGCCGGAGCGTTACGTCCGCGTGGTTGTCGATGTCCACGCGAGCCACAAGAAACATCAGGCCCAAAGGAACCGCCAGCCAGATAACACCCATCACGAGGTCCTGCCACGGAGCAGGGGCGCCAGTCCACAACGGCGCCAGTGCACGCCCCCACAGACGGTGCATGGCGAAGTTCCGTGGACCCTCGACAGTATCGGCCATGCTCTCCGGCAGCGGCAGGACATCTGTCCAGACGAGCAGTGTGCTGATGATGAAGCAAGAAACCCCGGCGAACGTCAGGGCGTAGTAGCGCGGTAACTTAAGCCAACGCCGGTACACGTAGCCCAGGGTTTGGAACATGGCCAGGACCAGCAACTCGGCAGAGGCAAGGAAGGCCACAAACAGAATTGACGCAACCGCAGCAGCCCAACCGTCAACGCTGGTGCGCCAAAGGGCGGCGAGTGAAGGAATGCAGAGGCCGAAGGCCAAAATGAAAGACAAAGCCAGCACCGGCATCTGCAGCCCCGCGAAAACCGCCCTCCGGGAAACCGGGAGCATCTCCAGCAGAGTCCCAAGGGAGTTCCTGGACGGGCCTAGTATCGAGAACAAAGCGGTCAGAAACACGATTGTCAGGAACGGGCCGGCCAACATAAAGGATAGCAATCCGGGTGTGAGCGTGATCTGTTGTGTTCCTTCTGCGCTCCCGACCAGCAAAGCCAGGATCGTCCCGAAGGCCATGGCGGTGGCAACTGCCGTCAACGTGAAAGCCCTGATTGTAGTTACAGAGAGCCGGAGCTGTCCCGCCGTCTCTCTCGTCCAAGCTGTGAGCGTAGTGCGGGCGACCGTCGCTGCGGCGCCCACTAGTTGCGTCCTGAGGGTCCCGGGGACGCATTGCTGCTTCGCACCGCCATCAACACGCTGACAAGCACCGACAACGCTATGACCACAAGGATTCCGGCGAAGTTGGGCTGGAATTCCAAGGCCAATGCCCCGTTTTCGGTTCCGGCCGTGGCGGTAAAAAGGCCCGGCAGGGTCGCCGGGGAGCCCGTCGAAATGGCGATCACGCTCGTGGCCACGAATAGAATGAACGAAAGCGCCAGTCCCCCGGCCATACCACCCAGGACAGCACCAACTATTTTCGACGTCGTGTTCATTGAGGTCCCTCCTCGAGCCGGCCAACGCGGAGCGCCGCCTGTAGTTGTTCCCGACGCTCCGCCTGGAACTCGTCAAGATTCGTTGCTTGAAGGAACACGGCCTCAAGCGATGCGAGCCCTCCGTAGGCTTCGCGAAGTCCGGAGGGGCTGCCCAATGCGGCCTGTTGACCGTTATGGAGGATCATCACCCGATCACAATCGCGCTCGGCCCGAAGCATGTCATGTGTGGCTATCAGCGCCGAACCGCCAGCCCCGGCGAACATCGCCAGCAAATCCCGAAGCACAGCCGCAGCTTCCGGATCGAGCCCGCGAAACGGTTCGTCGAGGACGAGGAGTTCCGGAGAATGCATGACGGCGGCGATCAGCTGCAACTTCCGCTTCATGCCATGGGAGTAGCCAATGATGGATCGTTCCAGGGCCGTCGTCAGACCAAGCACGTCGGCCAACCGGGCGGCAACGTCCCCGTCGTCACGCTTCCGGAGCCGGTGATGGAGATCCAGGTATTCAGTGCCCGTCAACGACAAAGGCAACGGCAAGTCATCGGGCGCGAACCCGATCCATTGCCGGGACTCCTTGTGGCCAATAGGAATGCCGTTGACTTCAACACTGCCCCGGCTCGCATCAAGCAAACCAGTCAGGATGTGAAGGGTGGTTGTCTTTCCGGACCCGTTCGGGCCGAGGAGTCCGAATACTTCTCCGGGTACAAGCTCGAACGAGATGTCCCGCACCGCTTGTACCGTTCCATAGTCCTTTCCGAGCTCCTCGACCCTGCAGGTGAAATGCACAGATTTCAATGGTTCATTCACCGTTGCGTCGATCTAGACCCGGCAGTAGAGCTTCCCCGTTCCCCCGGATTCCCAACTCGGCATATCCACTGCCGGCCAAGCGCCACGCTGCTGGCAATACCAGAACCAAGCGGCAACGAAGCCCATGACGATGACGGCTACAATCGGGATCACGATCAGAAATCCGACGTCGTTCTTACGACGGGCCATCGCGTCCGCGGTTTGTTGTGGGATTAGTGCGGGAGCCGTGAGCAATAGCGTTGAGAGTTTTTGCATCGATTTCCTCCTAGCTTCTTGAACTGGCTGCGGGGAAATCCCGTGATGAAGCTTTGTTCCCCCGCCCAAGAAACTAGCGCGATATTTCGCCTCTCAGCGGTCGAAGTGGTCAAAATCCGTACAGATTTGCCAAAAATCAGTGTGTTTTTGGGCAATCTCAGTGTGGACCTCGGCCCTTCTACGTGTGAAAAAACGTTTCACCCGGATCGGCCCGCATAAGCCGTCTAAATCCGTGTCCAAGACCAGATCCAGATCGACAGGATCTGCGCACACCGCTGGATTCTGCTAGATCATTCGCTTCGCTGAGGTTGCCCGCCCCGTGATTCCGCGGGCCCGGAATTTGTCGATTCGAATGATTGAGCAGAATCTGACATCCCAGCGAAGACGATCCCGGGACGGACATGACGCATCAGGGATTTACACACGTTTTGTCCTATGACCCCGGGATCGAGAGGGCTGCAAAACAGGAGTTAAACGAAAGAGTCCGCCCAGACGGGCGGACTCTTTCGTTTATTTGGTTGCGGGGACAGGATTTGAACCTGTGACCTCTGGGTTATGAGCCCAGCGAGCTACCGAACTGCTCCACCCCGCGTCGCAGAATCAACTCTACCGCACATTCGAGGGCGCCCCTGACCATTCAGATGTGCGCTGCAGCACGATGGGATCTGGAGGACCTTCGGGCGCAGTGACAGCCCTTGAGGGGGCTATTCTCGGGGGCTTGGCGCCATCCTGACCTTCTTTGCTTTGGGAAAGCGCTTGCGACACGGCGAGTCGCGTCATATCGGCGTCGAGGCGGCGCAAAGAAGGTCAGGACGGAGTCTGCACGCCCACACGGGGGACACGATCTACCCATCCCCCCTCCACAAATTGGTGGAAAACAAAAAGATCCGGCACAGTGTTTCCACTGTGCCGGATCTTTTCTCCAGTTGCGGGGACAGGATTTGAACCTGTGACCTCTGGGTTATGAGCCCAGCGAGCTACCGAACTGCTCCACCCCGCGTCGCAAGAACTACTTTACCTGCAGGTGAATGTCAGGCCAAATCCAAACGACGTGACCTCCGTCTCCCCTGTCCAGCGGCCACCTCTCACGGGCCGCCAGATCAGAAGCCAGATCAAGAGAAAACCGGGCCAGCCCTCGTCTGAGGGCTGGCCCGGTCTTTCGAAACCCCAGCCAAGCCGAAATCAGCCTGCTGGAGAATTGCCTACTTGCTCGGCGAAGGCGACGAGGACGACGACGGCGACGGGCTCGCCGAAGGGCTGGCACTTGCCGACGGAGCCGGAGTGACACCAAGCCGGGACTCGGCGTCGAGCGCTTTCTGTATCGCCGCGGACAGGATGCTCTGCTGGGCACCGTATCCGGCGAAGTCGCCCTTGGCCAGTGCAGCCTGGCCATCCTGGATGGCCTTGTTGGCCTGATCCAGTGCAGCCTTCAGCTGGGCCTGCGCATCCGCTGCAGCCGGTGGCGTCGTTGTCCCCGGCGGAGTGGGAGTCTGGCCGTTATTGGCCGAGTCCCCTGCCGATGCTCCTGAGTCACCGCCGAAGAGGATCTTCAACGCACCGTCGAGCGTGGGGGCAAAGCCGACCTTGTCGCCAAAGGCCACGAGCACGCGCTGAAGCGTCGGATATGACGTCTCACCAGTGGACTTCAGATAGACCGGTTGGACATAGAGCAGGCCTCCGCCCACCGGCAACGTCAAGAGGTTGCCATTGAGCACATCAGATGCTCCCTGCCTGAGCAGGTTGAGTTCCCGCGACACTTCAGGATCGGAGTTGAACTTGTTCTGGGCCTGGCCGGGGCCCGGTACCTGGGTATCCGTTGGCAATTGGAGTAATCGCAACTGGCCATAGGTGTCGGCCTTCACCCCCTTCTGGCTACCGGCGTCGGAATCGGCCGCGAGGAAGCCGTACAGGATGTTCCGGGCGGCGCCGTTGACCACCTGCGGGATGAACGACGATGTCAGCTGGAAGGCCGGCTTGGTCTGGTCAGGCATCTGCAGGGACATGTAGAACGGAGGCTGCCGCACGGGATCCGTGACCGTGGGGTCGTTCGGAACGCTCCACGCGTCGTTGTTCTGGTAGAAGCTGTCCGCATTGGTCACGTGGTAACGCCCAAGCAACTCACGCTGGACCTTGAACAAGTCCTCCGGGTAGCGTACGTGGCTCATCAGCTGTCCCGACATCTCCGAGTACGGCTTGACGGTGGTCGGGAAGATCTTCTCCCACGACTTCAGGATGGGGTCCTGGTCATCCCAGGCGTACAGCGTGACCGAGCCGTCATAGGCGTCAACAGTGGCCTTGACCGAGTTCCTGATGTAGTTGACCGTGCTGTTCGGCAGGGCCGCAGTGCGCCCGGAGGTGGTCTGCGAATCGGCCGTAGCGTTTCCCAGTTGCTGCTGCTGGGAGTAGGGGAAGTACTGGCTGGTAGTGTAGCCGTCCACGATCCACTTCACCCGGCCGTCGACCACTGCGGGGTAAGCGCTGCCGTCCACCGTCAGGTAGGGAGCAACCTTTTCCACGCGCTCACGCGGAGTGCGGTCGTATAGTATCTGCGACTTCTCGTTGACGCCGTCAGAGAGCAGCAGGTCCGAGGACTGGAACTTGATGGAGTACAGGAGTCGGTTGAACCAGTTGCCCACGCTGGGGCCACCGTTGCCGGTAAAGGTGTATTGCGTTTCGGTGGAGGTGTCCTTGCCGGCCGGACGGTCCTGTTCACGGTGCGGAGCGCCATCCGGGGCACCGACCACTGAGTAGTCCGGCGAATCTTCACCGAAGTAGATGCGGGGCTGGTAGCTCGCATCGCTGCCAAGCGTACCCATGGATGGAATTCCGGACAGCAGGAAGTCCGGTTTGCCATCAACCGTGAAGGTATTGCCCTTGGCGGCGACGACGCCGTAACCGTGGGTGTAGACGATGTGCCGGTTGACCCAGGTCTGCTGGCTGGCGTTCAGCCCGTCCTGGTTCAATTCGCGGACAGCGATCACGGTGTCCTGGGTCTTGCCGTCCACGGTGTAACGGTCGACGTTGAGAGACTTGGGGAACTGGTAGTACGGACGGTACTGCTCCAGCTGGGAGAACGCCGAGGAAACCAGGTTCGGGTCCAACAGCCGGATATTGGCGGCCGTCTGGGCGTCCTTGGCAAGCGCCCCGGTCTTGGCGTCCGTGGTGGCGTTGTACGGAGAAACCTTGATCTTGTCCAAACCGTAGGCGGACCGGGTCATGGCAATGTTGCGGTCAATGTACTTGTTTTCCAGCGTCTGCTCCGAGGGGCGGACTTGGAACTGCTGGATGACCCATGGGTAGACACCGCCAGCGAGGATGGACGTGATGATCAGCATGGCCGTGCCGATGACGGGCAAGCGCCAACGGCCAATCACGGCGGCCACAATGAAGAGGATGGCTACCAGACCCGCGGCAACGGCCAGGATGGTCTTCGTCGGGATCACCGCATTGACGTCGGTGTAGAGGGCGCCTGCCCAGTGTCCGCCGTTGTTTTGGACGGTGCTGTAGACGTCAAGCCAGAAGTTGGCTCCAAGCAGCAGCAGGAAAACAGCCCCGGTCACGGCCAGGTGGATTTGGGCGGCACGGCTGGTGAAGATCCCCCGCTCCATGAGCCGGATACTGCCGTAGAGGTAGTGGGTGAGGATTCCCGCGATTCCGGCAATCACCACAACGCTCATGAGGAAACCCGTGACAAAGCCAAGGAACGGCAACGTCATGAGGTAGAAACTGATGTCCAGGCCAAACTGGGGATCGGTCTGGCCGAACGGTACCTGGTTGAAGAACAAAAGCACCGCTTGCCACTGGCTCGCGGCCGCGCTGCCGGCGAACAGGCCGAACAGCACGGGGATGCCGATCATGACCACGCGTCGCACGGGTTCCAGCTGGGCCTGGTACCGGTTCAGGTTGTCCCTGACCTCGGCATCCGGGGCATAGACAGGCCGCGCATGGTAAGCAACGCGGATTGCGTAGAAGATCGGCACGGACATCAGGACGAAGCCCGCGAGGAAAATTAGTATCCGGGCAAGGTTTTCCTTGAAATAAACTTCGAAGAAGCCCAGCTGCTGATACCAGAGGACGTCTGTCCACACATTGGCGAAGAAAATGAATCCCACCACCGCGACGGCGACGATGATCAAAGTTGGAGTGAGGGCACCCCGTCTCCGCTGCGGTCTTCCGGGCGGGCTGGTGCTGGCTGGACGGGACAAACTCGATACCTCATCGCTGGTCGTCAGTTAACGGTCATCAGTGCGTGTGTTCGTCGGCCCCGGTGCCGGGTGCTAATGGCGGAGGCCGTCACTAGTGCCACGAGTGGCAGTGGAGCTAAGTTCCATCATCAGTCTAGTTGTTGGAGCATGTCGGGAGGCGGGACATATCCTGGCCCGAGGCGAGTCGCTCCACGGCTGATTTTGCGTCCGCCAGAGTGTCCACTTTGACTACCTGCAGCCCGTCCGGAATGTGTCCTACTACCTCGTCGCAATTGGCGGCAGGCGCGAGGAAAAGCGTGGCGCCGCCGTTGCGGGCTCCGCGCATTTTCTGGGCGATCCCGCCAATAGGTCCCACGGTGCCGTCCGGCGAAATGGTCCCGGTACCGGCCACATGCTTGCCCCCCGTGAGGTCGCCGGGGGTGATGCTGTCGATGATGCCCAGCGCGAACATCATGCCGGCGCTCGGTCCGCCCACCTGGTCCAGGGAGATCTTGACGTCAAACGGGAACGTGAACTTGTACTGCAGCAGCACGCCCAGGATGTACTTGCCGTTTGAGCCCTTGCCCGGGGTGATGCTCACCGTCACGGGCTTGCCATTCCGGTCGACGACGACGACGGCGGGCGCGCCCGCGCCGTCGGCCAGTGCGGTTTGGACGACGTTCAGGGACGTAATCGCCTTGCCGTTGATCGACGTGAAGACATCTCCTGTTTGGAGTTTGCCTGCAGAGGCGGAGCCGTCAGACAACCCCGCGACTTCAAGCTTCTGCCCGTACGGAATGTTCTCTTCCTGCAGGGCCGAGGCAACAGCGTTCTCCTGGGACGTGGTCATGGCAAGCGCGCTTTCCTGTTCGGATTGCTGCTTGGTGGTGCCCTTGGGGTAGAGAAGTTCTTCGGGGTACACAGCCTTGGAACCGTCCAGCCAGGCTTGGAAGGCCTCGAAAATGTTGACGGGTCCGTTGGGACCGCCGTTGATGTAGACGGTGGTCAGGTCCAGATTTCCTTTGGCAGGATACGTCGCGTGCCCGGTGATGCTGATGACCGGTTTGTTGTGGTCCGTGCCCAAGGTGTTGAACGTCGGCCCGGGAGACTCCACGACGTAAGGAACAGGGAGAACAGCCGCGGCGATTCCCAACACAATGGTCAGGGCGCCGGAGACGAGCATCGCGATGTACCGTCCGTCGCGGCGCTGTGCCGCTTGGGGCGCGCGGGGCGGTTCCTGCCCTGGCTCCTGCGATGCTGCCGCATCCTGTGCCGGGGAATGGCCGGGCGACGTCGGGACGCCCTGGGGGTTGGAGGGGCCGAGAGGCTGTCCGGGTTCCCCGGCAGCTCCGGGGCTCGGCAAACTAGTCAATGAAAGACCTCTCCGCGCCGGGAACCGTGTGCCCGACGCTACCGTTTCGACTCCCTCAGGGTGGAGGCGAGTAAACATACCAACGATCCACCCTACGTCGCTGTGCCCGCCAGACCTGCTTTGCCTAGAGCGAACGACGCGTTATTGAGGCAGACAGCCCCCGGGCATCGCGGTACCTTGAAAGTGATCACCAGTCACACCGACGATCGGCGGCACCATGACCTCCAACCCCAATACCCCCTCCAATGGAGACGATTCCCCTGTGGATCCCTTGGCAGAAATGCTGAAGAACCTGATGGGCGGGCAAGGCATGGGCAACATCGACCCCGCCGAATTAGCCAAGGCCGCGGGGCTCCCGAACGATCCCAACATGCTGCAGCAGATGTTCGCCCAAGTGCAGGCCATGATGAGCTCCACTTCCGAGGGCCCTGTCAATTGGCAGCTCGCACACGAGAATGCCCGCCGCGTTGCCGCTGCGGGCACGGATCCGTCGGTGAATGCCCTGCAGGCCCGAGAAGTCGACGAGGCGCTCCGGCTCGCGGAACTCTGGTTGGATCCGGTCACCGATCTTCAGGCGACGGGCCTCATCGGCCGCGCCTGGTCCCGCGCCGAATGGGTGGAAGCCACCCTCTCTACGTGGAAACGACTCACGGAACCGGTGGCCAACAGCATCGCCAATGCCCTGTCGGACGCGCTGACACAGCAGATGCCGGAGGAAATGAAGGCCATGATGGGTGGCACCTCGTCCATGTTGCAGAACATGGGCGGAGCCATCTTCGGCATGCAGCTCGGCCAGGCCATCGGTGCCCTGTCCGCCGAGGTGGTCAGCTCTACCGATATCGGAGTTCCGCTCGCTGATCTCGAGATGGCATTGCTACCGGCCAATGTGGCGAAATTCGGTGAAGGCCTGAGCGTCCCGGAGAACGACGTCCGGCTGTTTCTCGCCGTCCGCGAAGCCGCTCATGCCCGGCTCTTCGTGCAGGTTCCCTGGCTGCGAGGCCATCTCCTCGGCGCCATCGAAGCGTACGCCCGGGGAATCCACATCGACATGTCCCGCGTCGAGGACCTCGCCCGGGACCTGGATCCCGGCAACCCAGAGGGCATTCAAGAAGCCCTCTCCCAAGGGGTGTTCACGCCCGAGCGCACTCCCGAACAATCGGCCGCCCTGGAGAAACTCGAAACCGCGCTCGCGCTGGTTGAGGGCTGGGTGGACGAACTGACTGCCGCCGCCACCGAGAACGTGCTGCCATCCGCCGTCGCGCTCCGCGAGACGGTGCGGAGGCGCCGCGCCACGGGAGGACCCGCTGAACACGCGTTCTCCTCGTTGGTGGGACTCGAACTGCGCCCGCGGCGCCTGCGCGAAGCCGCCACACTGTGGGCCGCTCTGAAGGACGAGCGTGGAATAGCCGGCCGCGATGCCATCTGGCAGCACCCAGATTTGCTCCCCACGGCGCATGACCTCGACGACCCAGCGGGCTTCACGGAACGGCGCCGCCTGGCTGAAGCCAGCGACACCGAAGTGGACGACGCGCTGCAGAAGCTCCTTGAAGGCGGCTACGACGCTCCGAACGATGAGGAGAAGGGCGAGGGCACACCGGAGGCTCCGAAGCCTGAAGACGGCGATTCCACTGACGACACGGAGCCCGGAGAGCCCAAGGCTTAGCCGCTCCTAAAACGCCTAATCGGCGTCGGCGTCCCAGCCCCCGGCCGGGACGCCGACGCCTTCTTCATCCGGTCCAAGCCCCCGCGACGTCGCAAAGGCGACGCCCTCCAGGAAGGCCTTGGCACGCTGCGTTTCGGGGTACGCCTCCAGCAAGCGCCAAAACGCGGCGTTGTGCCCGGCCACGAGCAAATGGGCGAGTTCGTGGAGCAACACGTAGTCGACCACCCACTGCGGCATCGCCTGGAGCTTGTCCGAAAGCCGGATGGTCCCGTCCGCCGGAGTTGCCGAGCCCCACCGTGACTTCTGGTTGCTGACCCAGCGCACCGACGTCGGTGTGGCACGCCCGCCCAGATACCTCGAAGACAATTCCGCGGCACGACCGGCAAGGGCGGCGTCGCTCGCGGGTCTCCTCCTGCCGGCGCCTTGGGCGCCCCTCTCACCCTGACGCTTGAGCTTGTCCAGCATCCGCCGGACCCATTCACCCTCTTGAGCTTTCGTGAAGTGGGCAGGGATTGCAACAACTGCGTTCCCATCCTCCCAGAAAGCCGCCACAGTACGACGGCGGCGGGCCGA
Source organism: Arthrobacter sp. NPDC058127 (assembly GCF_042884555.1). Taxonomy (NCBI): domain Bacteria; kingdom Bacillati; phylum Actinomycetota; class Actinomycetes; order Micrococcales; family Micrococcaceae; genus Arthrobacter; species Arthrobacter sp. NPDC058127. Next base: position 287,725 of record NZ_JBHVTT010000003.1, read on the forward strand.
GCGACGCACGACGACGGGTGCGCCGTCGTCGGTGGTCAGCGGCAAAGCGGGCTGTCCCGCGACCCGGGGCACTAGGCAGACCCGTTCTCGACCAGAACCGCCAGCACGGCTTCGCCGTACTTTTCCAGCTTGGAAGGACCGACACCAGCGAGTTTTGCCAGTTCCTCGAGCGACGCCGGGCGGGCCTCGGCGATGGCCGTCAACGTCGCGTCCGTGAAGACCACATAAGCGGGAACCTCGTTGCTCAGGGCCTCTTCCTTGCGCCATTGCCGCAAAGCCTCAAAGGTCTGTTCTTCGTATGTGGGCGGGCACTGGCTACAGCGACCCACTTTGCGTTCGGCGCCAGTGGCGAGCATGGTGCCGCAGACCCTGCACGACGCCGGTGCTGCCGCCTTGCGCCGTGGCGTGGCCCGGCTGCGCGCGCTGGCTCCGAGCACCGAATCGGGGCGGAGTCCGTCGAGGAAGCGTGAAGGCTTGCGGTTGGCACGGCCACCGGGCGTGCGTGCCGTGGACCAGGACAGGGTCAGGTGCTCGCGTGCCCGCGTGATTCCGACGTAGAGCAGGCGGCGTTCCTCGTCCACGCTCTCGGGAGTGTCGGCGAAGGAAATAGGCATAAGTCCCTCGCTCAGGCCAACCAGGAACACAGCATCCCATTCCAGGCCCTTCGCGGCGTGCAACGATGCGAGCGTCACACCTTGGACCGTAGGGGCGTGCTGGGCCACCGAACGTTCCTGGAGTTCGTTGACGAATTCCATCAACGTGAATTCCGCCCCGCGGCTGACGGCGAGTTCGTCCGCGAGCGCCACGAGCGCTGCGAGGGACTCCCAGCGTTCGCGGAGGGCGCCGCCGCTATGCGGGGCGGAATCCGTGTAGCCGAGCGAAGCCACGATGTCCCTGACCAGTTGACCGAGCGGCTCCTTAGTGGAATCTTCGGCTACCGCACGTGTGGCGGCGCGCAACTGGAGGATGGCGTCCCGGACTTCCTTGCGCGCGAAGAACCGCTCACCGCCTCGCAGCTGGTACCCGATACCTGCGGAAGCGAGTGCTTGTTCATAGGCTTCCGATTGTCCGTTGGTGCGGAACAGCACGGCAATCTCGCTCGCCTTGGTACCGGCGTCGATCAATTCCCGGATCCGGCCTGCGACTACCGCCGCCTCGGCCTCGTCGTCGGGGCATTCCATGAACCGCGGCTCCGGTCCGGCCGGGCGCTGGGCCACCAACTGCAGTGGCTTGGCCCACGCGGCGTCGGCAACAGTTCCACCGCTGCGGCGGGACCCGAGGAGATCGTTGGCCAGCTTCACCACTTGGGGCGTAGAACGGTAGTCACGGACCAGTTTGACGACCGTCGCCGAGGGGTAATGGCCCTTGAATCCCAGGAGATGCTTAGGAGAAGCTCCCGTGAAGGAATAGATGGTCTGGCTTGCGTCGCCCACGACGCAGAGTTCGTCACGACCGCCAAGCCACAGTTCCAAAAGCCGTTGTTGAAGCGGAGAAACGTCCTGGTACTCGTCCACCACGAAGTGCCGGTACTGCTCGCGGACTGTGGCAGCCACTTTCGGGTCTTCCTGGAGGATGCCCACCGTGATCAGCAGTACGTCCTCGAAGTCGATCACGTTGCGGTCGGTCTTCACGTCCTCGTAAGACTGGAAAACCCGTGCGACGGCTGTGAGGTCGAAGCCTCCCGGAGTGCCTCGGCCATGCGCGTTCTCAAGGTAGTTGGCCGGCGCGAGCATGGATACCTTGGCCCACTCGATCTCCGCCGCGAGGTCGCGGATGGAAGCCCGATCGGTACTCAGCCGGAGCCGCCGCGCGGCTTCGGCGATCATGTTCGCCTTGTGGTCCAGCAAGTTTGGCAGGACGCCGCCGATCGCCTGCGGCCAGAAGAACTGCAGTTGCCTGAGCGCAGCGGCGTGAAAGGTGCGTGCTTGGACGTTTCCGACGCCGAGATCCCGCAGCCGGCTGCGCATCTCGGCGGCGGCCCGGGAGGTGAAGGTGACAGCCAGGAGGCGCTGTGGGCTGTAGACCCCGGAGTGGACACCGTAGGCAATGCGGTGCGTGATGGCCCGGGTTTTTCCGGTACCCGCTCCGGCGAGAACGCACATTGGCCCGTTGAGGTTGCTGGCGACTTCGCGCTGCTCGGCATCGAGGCCGCCGAGAATCCGGTCCTCGAGTGAAACGGTGTCGTTGAAAATGCCGCCTGTCACTGCTGGAGGTCCTCGATGACGCCGCCGTACCAGTGCTCGATCAGGGAACGCGCGATCGAAAGCCTCGTGGAGATCGTGATCTCACCGCTGAGCACGGCTGCTTGGAGTTCCGCGCGGCTGAACCAGCGCGCCCGGGTGACCTCGACGCCGTCGGGCCGGGCCTCGACGTCGTCCGTTGTTGCCGTAAACCCGAGCATAAGCGAGGCCGGAAATGGCCACGACTGCGAACCAAGGTACTGGCAAGCGGTGACCCGCACACCCACTTCTTCCCCGATTTCGCGAACCACGGCCTGTTCAAGCGATTCCCCTGGCTCAACGAAGCCGGCCAGCGTGGAGTAGTTCTTGGCGTCAAGCGGCCCGCCTCCACCCAGGAGCAGCCTGCCGTCGGAACCGACCACGGTGACAATGATGGCCGGATCGGTCCTCGGATAGTGCTCCGATTTGTCCCGCGGGCATCGCCGCACCCAGCCGCCGGCTTCGATTTCCGTGGGAGTTCCACACTGCGGGCAGTGGGTATGGGTGGCATGCCAATTGGAAATGGCACTGGCCTCGACAAACAAGGCTGTGTCCAGTGCACCAAGGCGGGCGGCTACCTCCCGGAATCCCGCCCACGAGCCATCGGCCGGAAGGCCCGCGGCTCCAGGCGAAACCGGCTCAGCAGGGACAAAGAGGACGATTGGTGTTTGCTCCGGGACGGAGGAAGCAGCAAGGGTCCGGCCGAGATAAATGGCTGTGAGCGGTCCGCTTGCGGCTTGGAGGGATTCGAAGAGCGGCGCGGCGTCGCCCAGCCACAGCTTGTCGCCCACTACGAGGGCTTGGCGCTGCGACAATACCAGGGCCTTGGCTTTGCCCGATGAGATCACTTCGTCAAGCATGCCCGGTTTCAGGCGTTCAGCAGATCCACGGTCAACCATGGCGGGGCGCACGGGAAGAACGGTATCGATAAGGTGGTTTGCCGGCGCCTGGAACTCGGTGAAACTCATGTACCTACCGTACTGACTCGCACCGACAATTGACATTTGGATCCTCCAGCGATGCACGCCCCTGGATGCTGTTTTCCTGCGGATCTCGAGACTCGCCGCGCTGCATCGCTGCCAGAGGCGCTTGTCAATCTACCGTGGAAGACGTGAGAAGAACACCGTTCGAACTGGCCGCTGTAGCTACCGCGGCGGTGCCCGGCCTGACGCCGATGGCTGCCGCCTCCGCCCCGGATGATGCTGCCGATTTCGATTCGGCACTTCTGCTGGATTCGGAGGGCAAGCGTTGGCGCGTCCGTTCACCACGCCATCCGGAAGCCAGTGCCCGGCTGGAAACCGAGTTCATGATTCTCAGGGCTTTCGCCCCGGCCATCCGGGCCGAGCTGCCCTTTCTGATGCCTACCGTGGCCGGAACGGTTCGCCAGGGTGCGCTGAGCACCTTTGTATACGCACACTTGGCGGGGGCCACGCGCAGCATCGAAGAGCTGTCCACCTGCAATGATGCCTTGGCCAAGGAGATCGGCACGGCTCTGGCAGCGGTCCATGACCTCCCCCAGTCCCTCGTCAATAACGCCGATCTTCCCAGCTACACGGCAAACGAATTCCGCCAGCGCAAGTTGAACGAGCTGGACCAGGCCGCCACCACGGGCAAGATTCCGCCCTCCCTGCTCCGCCGCTGGGAGCACGCCCTGGAGGACGTGGCGCTGTGGCGCTTCAATCCGTGCGTGGTCCACGGCGATCTCCATGAAGACAATCTGCTGATCGACGGCGACAGCGTCACCGCCCTGACAGGCTGGACGGATCTGCGGATCGGCGATCCTGCCGATGACTTCGCCTGGCTCGTGGCGTCAAACGAACAGAAGTTTGTTGAGTCCGTCCTCCGCCACTACACGGAAGCCCGGCGGGACACGCCTGACGGCCACTTGCTGCGACGCTCGGCACTTCTTGCCGAATTCGCCTTGGCCCAGTATCTCGTCAAGGCCTTGACAGCCGGTCACAGCGAGATGACGGCAGAAGCCGAGGCGATGCTCAAATCCCTCGCCGACGACATCGAAGAGCAAAACGCATTGGCAGCCGAGGAGGCAGAGGCCGCCGCTGCGGAGCTTGCCGCTGCCGACGGGCTGGCGGCACCGGCAGTCGTCATTGCTTCGGAAGCCAAGGCCCCGGAGGGCGGCTCAGCGAAGCCCACGGTGAGTGTTACAGCCATCCCCGAGCCTGCTCCCGACGACGTTCCCGAGGTTCGCCCGGAGACGGCCGCCGCAACGCCCTCGGTCACGGTTGAACCGTTGGATGTCGCCACCACAGACGAAGCCGCCGTGGAGCCTGCGGAAGATTCAGCAAACGGAACCGGCTCCACGCCGGAGGCGCCGTCCGAATCAGACGACACGTCGACGACGGCCCTCCAGGTGGTGGAGCCCGCGCCGCTCCAGGACGCCAAGGACCACTAGTCCGTCCCGGCTTAGCTACCGTGGTTTCGATTGCCTAGTGGTTTCGGTTGCCTAGTGGTTTCGGTTGCCTAGTGGTTTCGGCTGCCTGGTGGTTTCGGTTGCCTAACGCGGAAGCGATGATCTTCTCCAGTTCTTCGGCTGTGCCCAGGTCGTGGGGCCGCACGACAGCGTCGTCGGCAACGTAGTAGAACGCTGCACTGACGTGCTCCAACGGCACACCCTTGAGGCGCGCCCATGCCAGCCGGTAGACGGCCAGTTGCACGGCACGGGTCTTGAGTTGCCTGCCGGCCGGGCGCTTGCCCGTCTTCCAGTCCACCAGTTCCCACGTGCCGTCCGCGCCGCGGAAAACTGCGTCAATCCGTCCGCGCACCACGACGTCCCCGATCCTTGTTTCCACGGGAACTTCGACGAAAGCCGGGGACCGGTGTGCCCATTCTGAATTGGTGAACGTCGCCACCATGTCATCGAGTCCGTAAGCTTCGTCGATATGGGAATCAGAACCGGGCGCTTCGTCGAGATCCAGCATGCCTGTGGTTCCGTAGTATTCCTCCACCCAGGAATGGAACGCGGTGCCTTTGCGTGCCGAGATCCCGGGCTGCCGGGGCACCGGACGCCGGAGCTGGGCCAGGACCGCAGCCGGATCGTCTCCGAGGTCGACGAACATGGATGCTGAGATGTGTCCGGGCAAATGGACGTCCTGGACGGGTTTCCGCCGCAACTGCCGTTCCAGCAACAGCTCCGCTTCGGCGGCCCAGCCGGCTGCCGCCCCGCGGAGGGAGGTCAGGGTGGCATCGACCAGCGGCGCATCCGGTCGCAGTGCCTCAACAGCGTCCCGGACCCGGGTTGCTGCCGCTTCCATGGCGGCCCGCCGCCCCGGTACCAAGCGGAGCCGTTCCCCCGTACGAGGGTCGCTGGGACCTTCGAGCGGATCATAGGGGAAGATTGCCACCTCTGTGCCGGCGGTCAGGGGGCTCTCAGTGGGCAGCGCGTCTTCGCTGAGGGACTGCGGGTGAATGGCAGCGGCCGATGCTCCGCCGGAATGGTCTCCTGCCCCACCGGCGAGGCCGGCCAGCTCGGCAAGGAAAGGTGACGTCTCCGCAATGCCTGCCCGGGAACCATTCCACGCGGCGCTCGATGCCCACAGGACGAACTTTGCACGGGTATAGGCAACGTAGGCGAGTCGCCGCTCTTCAGCCTCGCCGTGATGCTGGACTTCCGATTTGAAGTCCTTTTCTGCGTCCAGCCAGCCCTTTTGGTCCGGCTGGTCCAGATCCCATTGGGGGAGGTCCGCCCGGTCGCCACGGAGGGGCCATGGCAGGGCCGCGGTACCGCTGCTCCACCGGGAGTCCCGGTTGCTTGGGAAGGCTCCGGCGTTGAGGCCAGGGACGAAGACAACGTCCCATTCCAAGCCTTTGGAGGCATGAACTGTCAGCAGTTGCACGGCCTCGTGGTTCACCTCGGCGTCGGCCATGTCCAGTCCGCCTTCTTCTGATGCGGCCGCCTCAAGCCACCCCAGGAAAGCCAATAGATCGACGCGCTGCGAGGTCTGCAGGAAACCCGCCGCGGCGTCATGGAATGCGTCCAGGTTCCGGCGGGCCTGGTGGATACTCGTGCCGGGCTTGGCTGCGACTTCGATGTCCAGCAGCATGGCACGTTCCACCTCGCCAATTAGCGTGGTCAGATCGTCTCCGATGAACCCGCGCAGGTTCCGAAGCTCTGCAGACAAGCGGCCGAGACGGTCCAAGGCCGCAACGCTGAGGGAGCGTCCATGGCCGGAGGTCCACCCCGGGCGTGGCAGGAAGTCCAGCGCTTCAACAAGGCTGGCTGCATCGGTTATGTCGCTCTCCACGACCGTCTCCATCGGGCTTTCATCCGCGCTTGACGGATCGTCCCCCATACCGCTGTCTCCCGCACCGCCGTGGGATCGCCGCCTGGCAAGGAACTGCGACCAGTCGCGGAATGCCATCAGATCTGCAGTTCCGATCCTCCACCGGGCGCCTGCCAGCAAACGCATCAGGGCATCGGAACGGCCGGGATCGGCGAGGACCCGGAGCGCTGCCACGAGATCCACTACTTCAGGGGTATCGAGGAGGCCGCCCAGTCCGACTATTTCGTACGGGATCCCTTGGACCTCGAATTCACGCCGCAAGCACTCCATCTGGGCCCGACGGCGGCAAAGTACTGCCATGGTGGGAGAAACCGGCGTACCGTCCGCAGAGGTTTCAAAGACTGTGCGCCGGTAGCGGCGGACGTCCCGGGCAATCGCTGCGGCTTCGTCTTCATCTGTGGCAAAACGTCCGAGAACAACGTTGCCGTCCACGGCCGCCGGGCTCGGCTGCAGCGGAGGCACCGCCACGGCACTGTCTTCGGCCCTCGAGCCCGGGGTTCCCTCACTCGCGCCGGCCTTGTTAAGCGGCGCAGAAATGACATTGGCGGTGGCCAGGATGTTGCGCCCGTTCCGCCAAGCAGTGGTCAGGTACGAGGTAGGTGCGGTGGCAAGGGATCCCGCTCCGACGCTGTCTTCCACCCGGACGGGAAATTCCTGGACAAAGTGGAACAGTTGGCCGGCCGATGCACCCCTGAACCCATAGATGGATTGGTTGGGATCCCCCACCGCCGTCACGGCGTGCCCTCCTCCGAACAGGCGGGAGAACAGGACTAGTTGCGCGTGCGAGGTGTCCTGGAATTCATCCAACAACACAACCTTGTACCGGGCCCGCTCGGTGGCGGCCGCCAAGGGTATGTCCTGGGCAATCTTCGCAGCGAGCGCAACGAGGTCGCCGAAGTCCAGGACGCCGCGGTCCCTCTTGGCGTCTTGGTAACGCCCCACCATATCCGCGACACTTGCCCTGGTCCGCAACATGGCGCCGAGATCGCCGGCGGCTTGGGTTGGGTTCTTTTTCGCCGCGGACATATAGGGCAACTGCGCGAATTCGGACACGCGCTCCATCAACCAGCGCTGAACCTCGGCGGGTTCGCGCAAGTGTTCGGCGCACTCGCCGGCCAATTGCATCACGGCGTTGACCAACGTTGACTTGGCAGCGGTGAAGTGCTCATAGTCGCCGTCGTAAGCTTCGACCACTTCACTCGCAAGCTGCCAGGCCTGGGCGCCGCCGAGCAGCACCACATCGCGCTCGATACCCAGGCGCAGACCGTAATCGGACACGATCCCGCTGGCGTAGGAGTGGTAGGTGGACACTTTGGGTTCAAGCTCGTCGGAGCCGGCAACCCCCTCCGGGAAGCCGAACTGCCCGTTGTCCGAGGACGCGATGCGCTGCAAGGTGGCCAATTTGGCCCGGATGCGGCTGGCCAGCTCCCCTGCCGCTTTACGGGTGAAGGTGACGCCAAGGACCTCTTCGGGGCGAACCCATCCGTTCGCGACGAGCCACACCACCCGGTCCGCCATAGTTGCGGTTTTCCCGGATCCGGCGCCGGCGATGACCAGCCGGGGAGTCAGGGGCGAGGCAATGATGGCGGATTGCTCCTCCGTGGGACGGTTCCGTTCGCCGAGGATATCGGCCAATGCGCCGGGCGAGAATCGAGGTTCCGGCAGTACGGAGGCAACCTCGGCGGCCTCTCCGGCTTCGATTCCGGCGAGTGTCTGGACGGTCATTCGGTGACCTGCTTTCCCCTGGCGCACAATGGGCAAATATCGGGCAGACGGCAGCCGTGGCCTCCATGGCTGCCCTTTGAGGGATCGTGACGTGCTTCGAAGCTTGCTCCGGCCATGAGCACGGCGGCCTCGCTGACAAGGTCCTGCGCCCAGTTGTCTCCCGGGTCCAGGGGCTCTTGCACTTGGACCGCCGGTGTCTTCGTCTTGGTCCCCAGCTGCGCCAGGACGGCGCCGCCCGGGACAAGCCCCGGAACAGGCAGATCCTGGAATGCCCCGTGCAGCACGGCCGCCTGATAGGCACCCAGCTGGGGGTGCCTGGCGAGCTCGGCTTTGCCTGGCTGGCGTTTGCCCGTCTTGAGGTCAACAATCACCAGCCTGCCCTCAGTGTCTATTTCCAAACGATCCACTTGTCCCCGAAGCACGGCGTTCCGGACAGCATCGGAATCCTCGGCAACGTGGCCCAGGCGGACTTCCGGAAGGGGAACCTCGAAGTCCGCTTCGACCCCGGCCAGGCTTCGGCCCTCGCTCCGCATGACAAGGACGTATTGGGCGAGTTTCCGGACCATCTGCTCTGCTCGCTGGAAGTCAAGCCTGCCCTCCCAGTTGTCCTTCATGCCCAGGGTCGGCCAGCGACGCACAAGCTCCGCGACATACTCGGCCCCGGAGGCATCGGGCAACTCCTGGGCAATCGCATGGACCAAGGTGCCCAGGCTACGGGCAAAGTCGGTAGCGGCTTCGCCACCTGCCGCCTGGACAAACCAATCCAACGGCGATTTGTGCACAGTTTCCACCTTCGAAGGAGAAACGAACACCGTGCCTTGCGCCGGGACCACCGGTTCCTCGCTGCTGAGCGGTGCCAATCCCCACCAGGAATCCGGATGCGCCCCCGGCACTGCAGGCTCCGCGGTGGCGAGGTGTGCCAGCACGCGCGCGGCTTCGGCGGCGTCCTCGGCCACGCCCGGGCGGGCAAGCGCGGCGTCGTCCGGCTGAACGCGCTGCCTCAACTCGGCCACCAAGGCGCGCAGGGTCATGGGCCGGCCAACCGGCGTGTACTCGCGCCTGTATTGCCCTGGTTCCAAAGGCACCACGTAGTCGAGAAAGGCCGATTGCTGCTCGTCTTCGGAAGAAACCGCTGTGCATATGAGGACTTCCCGGGCACGCGAAACGGCTGTGGAGAAGCTGCGCAGTTCGTCGTAGCGGATATCCCTCAGCCTGCTGAGGGGCCCTCGCTGCAAGGCGTGTTCAACTCCATGCTCCACGGCATCGGCAAATAAAGTACTGCCGAGGAGTTCACCCCGGAGCCTGGTATTGGGCCAGACGCCCTCCTGCAGGCCCGCGACGATAACCACGGCCCACTCCCGCCAGGCCGCGCTGGCCGGCGTCATGAGCTCCACCGCTTCCTCCAACTGCGCCCTGGCGGCAAGGGTGTCCATGGGGAGTTCCTGGCTGAGCAGATATTCCAGGAACTGTTCGGGACCTGAGCCAGGGAGCTGGTCGACGTAGCGCTCGGCGGTGTGGAACAGGGCCATCATGGCGTCAAGGTCCCGGTCCGCGCGGGCGCCGGCCGCGCCGCCGTCGAGCGCCATTTCCGTCCAGCGCGAAGACAGACCGGTGGCTTGCCACAACGCCCACAACACCGTCTCCGCGTTGGCTCCGGGTTCGGCGGCCGCCGAACGTCCCGCCGCGATCATGCGGGCCAAACGCCGTGCCGAGCTACCCTCGATACCCAAAGACCCCAGCGCCCCCGGCTCCAGCAACGCTTCAACCAACAACGCATCGCTGGACCGTCCACCGCCGCCCAACAGCTCCTCCCGGCGCAAGGATTGCCGTAGGCGGCGCAACTCGATGGCGGTAGCGCCGCCGATCCTCGACGTGAGAAGCGAGACGGCAGACTCAGGCGTCAGCTTGGCGGCATCCAGGACGACGCCGTACACCTCAAGCAGGGGACGAACAGCCACTTCGTCGCGGACAGCGGAATCCGCGACCGGGACACGGACGGGGATGCCTTGGCCGCTCAGATAACGCTGCAATTGCGCTAGTTGACCACCGTTGCGCACGATCACAGCAATGTCGCCGAACTCATGGTTCTCGCGCAGCTGTGCTTCGAGGATGCGTTGTGCCACGTAGCGCAATTCGTGGACTGTGGAGGGAAGGACATGTGCTTCCACCCGGCCCGCGCCCTGCCTGCCTCCGGAACGCGTTTCCTCCGCCGATGCAGGCAACGGGTCCAGGCGCCGCGCCAATTGGCCTCCCGCACGCTGCGAAATACGCGCAGCCACGCCGGTCCACGCCTCCGCAACGACAGGGCGATGCCGGTGGGTGTGCCATAGCGGAAGCTCCCGCACCGTGCCTGCAAGGCCTCCGAGAAGCCGCGGCAGTTCGGCGACAAGGTCAGGACGGGCACCGCGGAACCCTTGGACCACGGTGTCCGGGGAGGACGCCACCAAAACGTCCTTTCCTTCTGCAATGTCCGCGAGCAGTTCAAACACGGCGGGATTTGCCTCTTGGACGTCGTCCACCAGGATCAACTGCAGCCGCTCGCGCTCTGCCGCCAGGAATCCGGGCGAGTCCTGGAAGATCTGGCGCGCCGCGGTGATGATTCCTGCCGGGTCAAAGGCTTCCGGCATGCGCAGGTCCAGGACATCCCGGTACTCCGAATAGAGGTCTGCGGCAGCGATCCAGTCCGGTCTGCCGCATTCATAGGCAAGCGACGTGAGGTCGTCCGCAGTGCGGCCGGATTCGATGATCCGGTCGAAGAGTTGCCGGATCTCCTGGCGGAAACCCCGAGTTGGCAACGCGGCCGACAAGTCCTGCGGCCAGGGAAGTTCGAAGCCCGGCCGGGCGTGCCCCTCCAGCAGTTCCTTGATGATGAGGTCCTGTTCCGGCCCCGAGAGCAATTTGGGCGGCCGCTGCAGCGGCAGCACGCCCTCGGCCTTGGCTCGCCGGATCAGGTCGAAAGCGTATGATGCCCAGGTGCGCGCCGGCGTCGTACTCAAGCTGCGGTCCAGCCGCCCGGTAAAGGTGTCCCGCAACGCCGACGCCGCATGCCGGCCGGGTGCGAGAATCAGGATCCGTTCCGGATCCACGCCGTCACGCTGAACCCGGCGGACGGCGGTTTCCACCAGCACAGTGGATTTTCCGGTGCCCGGCGCCCCCGGTATCAGGACCGGCCCGGATCCGTGCGGGAGCCCGACGACGGCAGCCTGGTCGGCTGACAACTCCGGCGCTGCGTAGTGGACCTCGCGCGGGGGAAGCAGGCGCAACCGGGCGGGCGCCTGCCGCGGTTGTGCCTGCCGCGGTTGTGCCGATGTTGCTTCCTGCGTTGTTGCTTGAGGTGTCGGTGTTGGACTCACACGGTCATTTCATCATCGGGTACCGACAATTTATGGAGCTGACGCTCGAGTTGCTCAGAGATCGCGTCGATACTGTCGAAATCGCGGTCCGTGGGAGCCCACCGGGCCAGGGACAGGTCAACCCGCCAGCGGCCCTCGCCGGTCCGCAGATACTCCGCGTAGGCGCCGTGCAGCGGCGTTCCCTCATCCAAGTAGTGATGTAGCGCTTCCGACTCAAGTCCTGGGGGCGCTTCCCCGCTTGCACGCAGTACGCGCCACCAAGCCACTGTGCTCCCATGGTGGCTCATGACCGATCCGATCTGCCGGGGACCACCTGAGCCCAGAAGCTCGGCAACATCCCCATAGGACACGGCAACGCCGGGCGGCATGAGATCCACGACGGCCAGTACCGCCGTCACAAACTCCATCCGCATGCCACCAGCCTATCGGCATGCGCAGCCGGATCGGCGCAGAAGGAGTGTCGCTCCGGTTCTTGTCGGAGGGCGCCGGTAGCGTTGAAGCATGAGCTCCTGGAACACCCTCCCCCGCGCCGCGTTCGACCTTGAGACCACGGGACGGAACTCCCGTTCCGCGAGGATCGTCACCGCTTCCGTCACTGTAGTGGACGACGACGGCGGCATCATCAAGGAACTCGAATGGTTGGCGGATCCGGGGGTGGAGATCCCTTTGGAGGCCAGCGAGATCCACGGCATCACCACGGAAAAGGCCAGGGCCGAGGGCCGTCCGGCCGCAGACGTGACGCGGGAAGTCGCGGCAGCGCTCCAGGAACTGTTCGACGACGGCGTGCCGGTCATTGCGTTCAATGCCAGCTATGACTTCACAGTTCTGGCGGCCGAATCCGCCCGCTACGGCGTGCCTCAACTGAGCCGTTTCCCCGTGCTTGACCCCTACGTCATGAACAAGCAGGTCGACCGATACCGCAAGGGCAAGCGGACCCTGACCGCGCTGTGCGAGGAGTACGGCGTGAACCTCGATAACGCCCACACCTCCGCCGCAGACGCCCTCGCCACCCTGCGCGTCCTTGATGCCATGGCCGGCAAATTCCCGAAGCTGCAGATGCCCGCTTCCAAGCTGCACCACCTCCAGGTTGATTGGGCAGCTGCACAGGCCGCCGATTTCCAGAGCTACCTGCGCAAGACAAAACCAACAGCCGTCATCGAAGGCAATTGGCCGGTTCTTCCCCCGGAAGACGCCAGCCGCGGAGACTTCTAAAGCGTCGGGACTTTCAAAGCGCCCGTCCACGGACCGGACGCTTTTCCAGCGTCCGCATGATGGGACGCACGTCACATGGCAGCTGCTGCCTGAAAGCCAGCTGGACGTCAGCCACGAATTCCCCTCGACGCCGTAGGGTGCTGCACTTCAGCGACAAATTCCATTCAATGCTGAATTTAATTCGGAGTTTCCGGGAACTGCACGCCTTATCGTCGTCAATTTATCGATGAATGGGCGGATGACATAATTAAGTTTGGCGGGTCGAGTTCTGATATTGCGGCCCAAACCTGCTTTGGCTGCGTTCCCCGCCCGTCTCGATACGAACGCGTGTTCCCCGATGAAAGTGATTTGCTTGATGAAAATCAAAGCCCTGAAGTGGTTCTCTGCTGTCCCTGTGGCTGCAGTTCTCGCCGTCTCCCTGGCCGCCTGCGGTGGCGGAGCGGGCAGCACCAGCAGCGCCTCGCCGACCGACGCCCTCCAGGGCAGCGACCAGAAGACGCTGGACAAGTACACCACCAAGGACGTCACTCCGGTGGACAAGATCGACAAGTCCAAGCTGGGCCTGATCACCGACGGCACCCTGCGCGTCGGCACGCTCTCGGACGCCCCGCCGAACATCTTCATCGATCCCTCAGGCAAGTTCACCGGCTATGACAACGAGCTCCTGCGCGCCGTCGGCGCCAAGCTGGGCCTCAAGGTCGAGTTCGCCTCCACTGACTTCTCGGCGCTGCTCTCCCAGGTCAAGAACAAGCAGTTCGACGTCGGATCCTCCTCGATCTCCACCACGGACAAGCGCCGCGAGACCGTCGGCTTCACCAATGGTTACGACTTCGGCTACATGGCCGTCGTGACCAAGACCGACTCCAAGGTCAAGGGCTTCGCGGACCTCAAGTCCGACGTGCGCATCGGCGTCGTCCAGGGCACCGTCCAGGACGACTACGTCACCAACACGCTCAAGCTTGAGCCCGTCCGTTTCCCGGACTACAACACGGTTTACGCCAACGTGAAGAGCGGCCAGGTTGACGCTTGGGTCGCCCCGTCGCAGCAGGCAACCGGCCAGGTCAAGGACGGCGACAACACAAAGATCGCCGAAAAGGTCGTCAACACCCAGAACTTCACTGCTTGGGCCGTGAACAAGGACAACCAGCCCCTGATCGACGCCCTCAACTCCGGCCTTGACGCCGTGATCGCAGACGGTACCTGGACCAAGCTGACGGCCGAGTGGTACAAGGACCGCCCGACCCAGGCGGAGCAGACCCCTCAGGGCTGGAAGCCGGGCAGCAAGGCCGTCCAGATCCCGGCCAAGTAACCCAGGCGTTCCATGGATCTCCAGGAAATCCTCAAGCAACTCGGTGAGACCTTCCTCGATTGGAAGGCGATAGGCGAAGTCATCCCCAAGATGTTCGCCGTCGGCTTGCCGAATACCATTGTCTTGGCCGTCACCTCGGGCGTGATCGGAACTGTGCTCGGCATGGCGCTCGCCTTGATGGGGATCTCCCGGAACCCCGTGGCCCGGTGGATAGCCCGCATATACACCGACGTCCTTCGTGGGCTGCCGCCCGTCCTCACCATCCTCGTGATCGGCCTCGGCTTCGGCCCCATCATCCGTCAGCTGAGCGGCTCCACGAGTCCGTATCCGTTGGCCGTCGCGGCGCTGTCCCTGATGTCGGCGGCGTACATCGGCGAGATCTTCCGTTCCGGTATCCAGAGTGTCGACAAAGGCCAACTAGAGGCAACACGTGCCCTGGGGTTCGGCTACGGCCCTGCCATGCGGCTTGTGGTGGTTCCCCAGGGCGTCCGGCGGGTCCTGCCGGCGCTGGTCAACCAATTCATTGCGTTGATCAAGGAGTCGTCGTTGGTCTTCCTCCTTGGCTTGCTGGCCTCAGAGCGCGAGATCTTCCAGATTGGCAAGGATGCGGCCTCCACAAGCGGAAATCTGTCGCCCTATGTAGCGGCAGCAATCTTCTACCTGGCGATGACCATTCCATTGACGCACTTCGTGAACTCGATTGACCGCCGCCTAAGGACAGGCCGGCCGGAAAAGAAGGAACCGGACGAGGCAGCGGCCGTCGTCGGGAAGGGAGCCCAGGCATGAGCGAGTTCGCTTCAGGAACACTGACGGCAAAAAATATCCATCTGTCTTTCGGGTCCAACCACGTCCTGCGGGGCATAGACCTGCACGTCGAGAAGGGCACCACGGCTTCCGTGATCGGCCCTTCCGGCTCAGGGAAATCCACGCTCCTAAGAGTGATGAACCGGCTGATCGAACCCGCCCAGGGCGACATTCTGCTCGATGGCCGTTCGGTACTCAAGGACAACCCGGATGAACTGCGCCGGCGGATCGGCATGGTCTTCCAGCAGTTCAACTTGTTCCCGCACAAGACAGTGGCGGAGAACGTGTCCTTGGCCCTGCGGAAGCTCCGCGGCATGTCCAAGGAACAGGCACGCGAAGATGCCTTGGCCCAACTGGACCTCGTGGGACTTAAGCACAAGGCCGACGCCCGGCCAGCGAACCTGTCGGGCGGGCAACAGCAGCGAGTGGCCATTGCCCGCGCGCTTGCCATGAAGCCCGAGGTCATGTTCTTCGACGAAGCAACATCGGCCCTGGACCCTGAACTGGTCAAGGGCGTGCTCGCGCTCATGACCGATCTGGCCAAGGGCGGCATGACCATGGTGGTTGTGACCCACGAAATGGGCTTCTCAAGGAACGTGTCCGACACCGTGACGTTCATGGACGCGGGCGTCGTTGTGGAGACCGGATCGCCGGAGCAACTCTTTAGCGCGCCGCGGACCGATCGCCTGAAGGGCTTCCTTTCGGACGTGCTCTAGGCCTTGTGACGGGAATCCCCGGCTTCCGGACGAAACACCCGTAGTGGTGAACCGTCCGGAAGCCGGGGATTTTTCGCGTCCAGCCTATTTCCCTGCTTTCACTTGAAGAACGGTCAAGGCCGCGGCATCCACTGAGTTGCGGAATCCAGGATCGGTCTGCGCCCGTTGCAGGACCTGGGCATACATCGCCG
Organism: Arthrobacter sp. NPDC058127; assembly: GCF_042884555.1. Taxonomy (NCBI): domain Bacteria; kingdom Bacillati; phylum Actinomycetota; class Actinomycetes; order Micrococcales; family Micrococcaceae; genus Arthrobacter; species Arthrobacter sp. NPDC058127. The sequence goes on from NZ_JBHVTT010000003.1 coordinate 303,552, forward strand.
GAACTGAAGCAGTGTCTGCGCACAGAACCATGGTGCCGCCCGCGCCGATGAAATTCGTTGCCCTGTCCCCCACGCTCCAAGGCGACAGCTGCACGGCGTTACACAGATCATCGGACACGATGATGCCGGTGAACCCTGCGTCCGACCGCAACATGGTGCGCATGATCACGGGGGAAAACGGGGCCGGAAGGTCGGGATCGATCTTGTCGTAGTAGGCGTTGGAAATCATGACCCACCGGAGTCCGCCGTCGATCGCGGCCTTGAACGGCATTAGGTAGGGATCCGTCCGGGTGGTTTCGGTATCGTGAACGTTCGCGCTGACGTCCGTGTTCAGGCTTACGCGCCCCATTCCCGGAAAGTGCTTGGCCACCGGCGCCACACCGGCATCCCGTAATCCCGCCGCCATTGCGTTCCCATGCTCGGACACCGCAGCCGGGGTGAAGCCATATTCGCGCTTGAACGCACCAATGGGCTTGTTCGAGGGAGCAAATTCGGGGCTGGGAACTGTGTCCAGTACCGGCGCAAGATCAACATTCACTCCGGCTTCCAAGAGCTCGGACCCCCAGTTCCGGGCGTCGGCGCGAAGTTGTTCCGGGCTCGAATTCCCTTGGTCCAAGGCCGCGGGAATAGGCAGGAACCCGGGTCCCCTGAGGACTTGAACGGAGCCGCCTTCCTGGTCCGTAGCGACGGACAGCGGCAAGCCACGGCTTGAGGTCGGCGAAATGCCCGCCCGAAGCTTTGCCACCACTGAGGCTGTCGCCGCAACGCCTGCTTGGCTGCGTCCGGCCAAATAGATATTGCCCACGTAGTTGTTCAGGAGATCGGCCACGGTGCCCGCATCGCTTCCGTCGGCCTTGGCTGCCACCATGAACAACTGCCCTACCCTTTGTTCCAGGGTCAGGCCCGCGAGCCGCTGTTCCGGCGTCGGGTGCGGAGGCGGTGGCGGTGGCGGTGGCGGCTCAGTAGGCCCGGCCGGCGCTGTAGATGCGCTCGGCGATCCCACCGGTGGAGAGTTTAACAGCCTGGGCGGCGGGGCGGCCTGGGGAATGCCCAGCGTCGTGGGAGGGTCCCCGCCCGCCAACAAACCGCGGTCCGCGCTATCAGAATGCGCAATTCCGGCAAATGCCCCGGCCATCAGGGCGAAGAGGACGAGCAGTGAAATTCTGGACGGCTTGAGCAGATGAATCATCGCCTTGTCGATTCGATCGTTGCCCACAGCCTGCTCCCGGCCCGGCAGTGCGTGCAAGGAGCAGGCTGCAAAACATCGGAAAAGCGCCGTAGATCAGGCTGCGGCCTCCGCGGCCGCCTTGGCTGCTGCAGGGAGCGCGTCGAAGATCCGGTTCATGGCGGCGTCGTCGTGGGCAGCGGACAGGAACCACGCCTCGAAGACCGACGGCGGCAAGTAGACGCCGGAGTCCAGCATGGAGTGGAAGAAGGGCGCGTAGCGGAAGACGTCTTGGGCCTGGGCGTCGGCGTAGTTGTGCACGCCGTTGGCCGACGTGCCAAACGCCACGGAGAAGAGGTTCCCCGCTCGCTGGATGGAGTGGTCCACGCCGGCGGTGTCCAGCGCGGATGAGAGTGCCGCCGAGAGTTCCAGCGAGCGGGCATCCACGAAGCTGTAGACCTCGGGCGTCGCGAGCGTCAGGGTGGCGACGCCGGCAGCCATCGCCACCGGGTTCCCGGACAAGGTTCCCGCCTGGTACACCGGGCCAAGGGGCGCAAGGTAATCCATGACGTCGGCACGCCCGCCGAGGGCCGCCGTCGGCATGCCGCCGCCGATGACCTTGCCGAAGGTCAGCAGGTCCGGCGCCCAGCCTTCCTGCCGGCCGGTGAGGCCCCAGTAGCCCGCGTAGCCCGTGCGGAAGCCGGTGAGGACCTCGTCCAGGATCAAGAGTGCGCCGTGTTCACGGGTGATGCGTGACAGCGCTGCGTTGAAGCCTTCGTCCGGCGTAACGACGCCCATGTTGGCAGGAGCAGCTTCGGTGATGACGGCTGCGATGTTGTTCCCGTGCGCAGCGAAAGCGGCTTCCACCGCGTTGAGGTCGTTGTACGGCAGGACGAGCGTTTCGGCCGCGGCCGCTTCAGTGACTCCGGCGGAACCGGGCAGCGCCATGGTCGCCAGTCCCGAGCCGGCCGCAGCGAGCAGTCCATCGAGGTGGCCGTGGTAGCAGCCGGCAAACTTCACGATCAGGTTGCGCCCAGTGAATCCGCGGGCCAAGCGCACCGCGGTCATGGTGGCCTCGGTTCCGGTGGACACCATGCGGATGCGTTCAACGGCGGAGACGCGTTCCTTGACGATCGCGGCGAGGTTCGCCTCATCGGGTGTGGAGGCACCAAAGGACAAGCCGCGGTCGACGGCGGCGTGGACGGCGTCGAGGACGGCCGGGTGCGCGTGACCCAGCAGCGCCGGGCCCCATGAGCAGACGAGGTCGACGTATTCGCGGCCGTCCGCGTCGGTGAGGTACGGCCCCTTTGCTGAAACCATGAACTTCGGGGTGCCGCCCACGGAGCCGAAGGCGCGCACCGGAGAGTTGACGCCGCCGGGCATCAGGGAGCGGGCACGGTCGAACAGCTGGTCGGAGACAGGGGTGTTTGAAGTCATGGTGTCCATTCTTTCAGGGATTCGGGACGGTTCAGGCGACGGCAAGGCGCCTGCAAAGACGGTTCAGGCGCTGGCAAGCTGCTCGGCCACCAGTGGGGCCACCACGGTGCCGAAAAGTTCGATGCAGCGCATCATCGATTCGTGGGGCAAGGTCCCGTTGCTGTACTTGAGGTCGAAACGGTCAACGCCGAGGTTCCGCTTCAGAAAGACGATCTTCCGGGCGACCGTTTCCGGGGAGCCCACGTAGAGGGCTCCTTCCGGGCCGCACATGGCGTCGAACTCGCCCCTGCTCGCCGGTCCCCAGCCGCGTTCCGCGCCGATGCGGTTGCGCTGGGCCAGCCAATGCGGAAACAGTTCCTCCCGGGCCTGCTCGTCGGTGGGGGCGACGTAGCCGGGAGAGTGCGTGGCAATCTGCTGCATGGTGTGCCCGTATTTTCCCATTGCCTCGCGGTAGAGCTCCACGAGCGGGGCAAAGCGGCGCGGTTCCCCGCCGATGATGGCGAAAATGATCGGATAGCCGTATTGGGCGCAGCGCAGTACCGACTCGGGGGTGCCGCCCACACCGATCCATGTTGGCAACAAGTGGTGTTCCAGCGGTGGAAAGACGCTCATTCCGTTCACGTTCGGCCGGGTGCGGCCTTCCCAATGCACCGGCTTCTGCGCCCGGACCTTGTCGAAGAGTTCCAGCTTCTCCTCGAACAGGACTTCGTAGTCCGCCAGGTCCAGGCCGAACAATGGGAACGACTCCACGAAGGAGCCGCGGCCCAGCATCACTTCCGCACGACCGTTGGAGAGCGCGTCAACAGTGGAGAAGCGCTGGAAGACCCTGATGGGGTCGTCGGAGCTGAGCACGGTGACGGCCGAGCCAAGCTTGATCTGTGATGTCCGGGCGGCGGCGGCCGCGAGGAACACTTCGGGCGCCGAGACGGCGAAGTCGCGCCGGTGGTGCTCCCCCACCCCAAAGGCATGAAGCCCGACGGCGTCCGCCAGTTCCGCTTCCGCCAGCAGCTCCCGCAAAACCTGGGCGTGCGGTTTCGGATTGCCGTCGGCGTCCACCCCGGCGTCACCGAAAGTATTCAGTCCCAGGAGGATCTCAGTAGCTCCGACAGGGGCTGTGGGAGTGGAAGCGGTATCGGTCATCAGGACTCCTTAAGCCAGCCGGCAAGCTCGGAGGCCCAGTACGTCAGCACCATGTCGGCGCCGGCCCGCTTGATGCCGAGCACGGATTCTGTGATGGCGCCGCGGCGATCGATCCAGCCGTTCGCGGCAGCCGCTTCGATCATGGCGTATTCACCGGAGATTTGGTAGGCCGCCACGGGAACCGGGCTCATGGCGGCGACGTCGGCGAGGATATCGAAGTAGCTCATGGCCGGCTTGACCATCACCATGTCTGCGCCCTCTTCGAGGTCGAGTTCCACCTCGATGATGGCTTCCCGGCGGTTGGCGGCATCCATTTGGTACGTGCGGCGGTCACCCTTGAGTTGCGAGTCGACAGCTTCGCGGAAGGGGCCGTAGAAGGCGGAGGCGTATTTCGCCGCGTACGCCAGGAGCGCGGTGTTCTGGTGTCCGGCCTCTTCAAGGGCCTGGCGAATCACGGCGATCTGGCCATCCATCATCCCGGACGGCCCCAGGACGTGGGCACCGGCGTCGGCCTGCGCTACTGCCATTTGGGCGTAGATTTCGAGGGTGGCGTCGTTGTCCACGTAGCCGTTGGCGTCCAGGACACCGCAGTGGCCGTGATCAGTGAATTCGTCGAGGCACACATCGCCCATGACAACCAGGTCATCGCCGACTTCTGCACGGACGTCGCGGATGGCCTTGTTCAACACGCCGTCGGGATCCAGGGAGGCTGTGCCGCGGGCATCGCGGACTGCCGGAACACCGAACAGCATGATTCCGCTGACACCCAATTCCACGGCTTCGGCAGCGGCGCGCTTGAGCGAGTCCGTGGTGTGCTGCACGACGCCGGGCATGGAGCTGATCGGGGCTGGTTCGCTGAGTCCCTCGCGAATAAAGGCCGGCAGGATGAGGTCCGCTGGCGCCAACCGGTGTTCGGCGGTCATCCGGCGCATGGCGGGGGTGGTGCGGAGCCGGCGGGGCCGGTGGTTTGGAAAGCTCAACTTTCGTTCCCTTCGGTGTCGAATACGGTGCGTAGGGCGGCCACGATGCCGGCGGGTGTGGGTTCCTTGGCGGTTGCCGCGACCGGGATGCCGAGCGCGGCAGCCTCTGCCGCCGTCGAGCGCCCGATCGCGATGAAGCGGCAATCCCGCAGCGGCGCCAGCGAGGCGTGGATGCGGCGGGCCGCACTGGGAGAGGCGGCGACGACGGCGTGGAGCCGGCCGCTTGCGAGCTCGGCTTTGGCGGCTGCCGGAGTGAGTTCCGGCGCCCGGGATGCGTCGCCGGGCTGCCAGCCGTTCGCCGCCGCGAGGACAGCCGTGAGCCGGCGCTCGGGGTCGGCCGGGTAGTCAACAGTGTGGTAGGCCGTCACTGCCTGGACCGCGGCTCCCTTGGCTTCAATCCCCGCCGCCAATACGGCGTCGGCGATGTCCGCTTGGGGCAACAGTACGTTGGCCGGGCCTGTCGGCCAGACGCTGACGAGTCCAGCGGCAGATTGGACAAGCTCCGGCGCGAGGTCCACGGGAATGCCCTCCGCTTCAAGGACTCGCCGGCTCGACGGACCAATCGTCGCGATCCGGACGAAATCCGGAATCAGCTCCTTCAGTTCCAAGCGCCGCTCGGCTGCCTTTTCCTTCAGGGCGCGCACCGTGGTGATGCTGCTGACCACCAGCCAGCCGTACGCTCCCGCGCGGAGGGCGTCCAAGGCGACTTCGAGGGAGTGCTGGTCGCGTGCACGCTCAAAGTCGATCAAGGGCAACAGGAGCGGCTCGGCTCCGGCCTCGCGCAGTGCGCTGACGAGCGGGGCGGCGCGATCCGGGCTGCGCGTCACAAGGACCCGGGCGCCTTCAAGGACCCGGGTCTCCCCCGGCTTCACCGCGCTGTGCCGTCCCATGGTCTCCTGTTGGCTCCGGTTATCGGGAAGCTGCAAGATCTGTGATGTCCGCGGCACCCGCGGCAAGCAGGAGCTCGGCGACTTCGATGCCCAGCAACGTGGCGCCCACCTCAGTGAGCCCGTCCGTGGCCTTTTTCTCGCGCACGGACTTGCTCCCATCCACGGCGCAGACAACGGCTTCCAGGTACAGCATGCTGCCCTTGCGGTAAGCATAGGCGCCCACGGGCGCGGCACAGCCGGCTTCGAGACGGGCCAGGACGGCCCGCTCCGCGGTGACGGCCAGACGGGTGTCTTCATCATTGAGTGCGGCAAGGGCCTGGGCGAGTGCGCCCTGGGAACCTTCACCCGAGCCGGACTGCCCGGGTGCGTCGGCCGTGCGGCACTCGATCGCAAGTGAGCCCTGCCCGGGGGCAGGAAGCATGACGTCGGTCTCGAAGAACTCTGTCACGACGTCGAGCCTGCTGATCCGTTCCAGTCCCGCGGCGGCGAGGACGACGGCGTCGAGGTCGCCACTCTTTCCGGGAACCAGCGCGTCTTCGATGTTTCCCCTGAGCCCCGGAACCCTGCCCAACCGGGTGTCCACGTTGCCGCGGATGTCCACGACGTCGAGATCCGGGCGGGCGGCGCGCAGCTGGGCGGCGCGGCGCGGCGATCCGGTGCCGACCTTGGCGCCGGCCGGAAGGTCCGCCAGCTTGAGCCCATCACGGGCGCACAGGGCGTCCCGGACGTCGACGCGTTTGGGCGTTGCGGCAATGGTGAGTCCCGGTGCCGAACCTGTCGGGAGATCCTTCAGAGAGTGCACAGCGACGTCGCACGCATTCTCCAACAGCGCGTCGCGAAGGGCGGCGACGAATACTCCGGTGCCGCCCATCTGGGACAGGGAGCCCGTCCGGACATCGCCTTCGGTCTTGATGCGCACCAGTTCGACGGGGAAGCCACCGACGGCGGCCAACTGGTCCGCGGCCTGCTGGCTCTGGGTGAGCGCGAGTTTGCTCGCGCGGGTACCGATCCGAACCGTCATTTCGCGCTTTCTTCTACGGGGTAGGCATCGTGTCCGGTGCCGACTGTGGTGTCCGCCCCGGCAATCGTGGGCTTCTCGCCGCGGAAGTTGGCGCAGCAGCCCGGACGGCAGATGTCGTACCACGGCCCCAGCCCGGTCATGGCGGGGCGATCGGCGATGTTGTTGGCTACCGTCCGCTCGCAAATAAGGTCCACCAGGCCGGCAACGAACTTGCGGTGCGTACCGGGCGTGGGGACGCGGGTCGCCGCGACGCCGAGGTTCTTGCACGTTTCCAAGGCCTCGGTGTCCAGGTCCCAGGCCACTTCCATGTGGTCGGAGACGAAGCCGAGGGGGACGATCACAACACCCCTGATCCCCTGGCCGGCCAGTTCCTCGATGGCATCGTTGATGTCCGGCTCAAGCCACGGAACATGCGGGGCACCCGAACGGGACTGGTACACCAAGGACCACGGCGCAGTCAGCCCGGATTCGGCTTCAACACGGCGAACCACCTCTGCGCCGGCAGCCAAGTGCTGTGCCACGTAGGCCGAGTCCTGCTCGAACTCGCGGGGCTCGGCGTCCGAACGCCCGGCAGCCTCGGCGTCGCGGGTTGGAATGGAGTGCGTTGCGAACAGGATGTGCACGGGAGCGTCCTGGAGACCTGCCGCTTCGAGTTTCTCCTTGACCTCCGCAAGTCCTGCAGCCGTTCCTTCCACGAAGGGTTCGACGAAGCCAGGGTGGTCGAAATACTGGCGGACCTTGTCCACCTCGAGTTTGCCGTCAAGGCCGGTTTCCGTCAGCGCAATGCCGATGTCCTCACGGTACTGGCGGCAGCTGGAGTAACAGGAGTAAGCGCTCGTGGTGACCATCAGCAACTTGCGGTGGCCGGCGTCGTAGGCTTCCTGGAGCGTTTGGGGGATGTAGGGGTCCCAGTTGCGGTTGCCCCACAGCACGGGCAGGCTGATGCCCCGCGATGCGAGCTCCGCTTCGAGGGCGGCCTTGAGGTTCCTGTTTTGCTGGTTGATGGGGCTGATCCCACCAAATGCACGGTAATGGTGCGACACCTCTTCGAGACGCTCATCAGGGATGCCGCGCCCACGGGTCACATTGCGCAGGAAGGGAATGACGTCGTCCTGGCCCTCGGGCCCGCCGAAAGAGGCGAGAAGGACCGCGTCGTACTCTTTGGGAGCCATGCGTCCAGCCTCGGTGACGTCATTGACCTCGGTGAGGCTGGCCGGGCCGGTGGAGTGGCGGCCGCTCACGCGAGGACCTCGGCGATCTCCGCCGCGCTGATGCGGCGGCCGGTGTAGAACGGGATTTCCTCGCGGACGTGGTTGCGGGCATCCGTGGCCCGAAGATGGCGCATGAGGTCCACGAGGTCAACGAGCTCGGGCGCCTCCAGGCCGAGGATCCACTCCCAGTCGCCCAAAGCGAAGGAGGACACGGTGTTGGAGATGACCTGGGGGAAGTCGCGGCCGAGCATGCCGTGATCGCGAAGCATCTTGCCACGCTCTTCGGCCGGCAGGATGTACCACTCGTAGGAGCGGACGAACGGGTAAACGCACAGCCAGGTGCTGGGCTCGACGCCCCGGGCGTAGGCCGGAACGTGGTTCTTGGCGAATTCGGCTTCGCGGTGGACGCCCATGGCGGACCAGACAATCTCAGTGCCCGCGAAGAGCGCGCTGCGGCGGATGTCGCGGACGGCCTGCTGCAGGGCCTCGGGCTTGGCCCCGTGGAGCCACACCATGATGTCGGCGTCGGAGCGCATTGCGGAGACATCGTAGCTCCCGCGGAGGACCACGCCGTCCTCGGCGAGCTTGGCAGCCAGCTGCTCGAAATCCTGGACAGCATCGGCGCTGCGCAGGACATCGCCCGACCGCTTGAACACGGTCCACAGCGTAAAGAACTGCTCTTCGGATTCGGCAGTTTTAGTGACAGATTCGGCAGAAGTGTGGCTCATGGTACAAGTCTGCCCCGTGTATGGCGCTAAGTCGAAATGCACCACTTCTACAAGGCGTAGAAGTGGTGCATTTCACAATGTTGCGTCGATTTGCGCAGAAGTGTCGGCAACCACCGCGGCCAGGCCGTTTCCGGCGAGCCAGCCGCCCACAACGGACAAGCCGTCGGCTTCGGCGCAGATGCGGCGCACCTCGGCCACGCGCTGTTTGTGACCGACGGCGGCGAACGGCAGGGCGCCCGCCCACCGGACGACGTCCCAATCGAGCACGTCTTCGCGGACAATCGGCACGGTCAGCAAAGTCGAGGCGTCGCGAAGCGCAGCCTCAAACAAGGCATCGTCATCCAGCGCGGCCGCCGATTCAGGGGCATCCACCCCTTCGCCCCGCCCATAGGACAAGCGCAGTACGTGCGTTCCCGGGCCGGCTTCTTCTGCCAGCCAGTCCCACTTTGCCGTGGCATGCGTGAGCGCTTTCGCCTCGATACCAGCGGTTTGCGGAGCGACGAGAATGCCTGTGCCGCGGGGACGGCGGTCCAGCTCGGGCACGTCCACCACCAACGTCACGAGGCTCACCAAGGGGCCCGCGGAGGGACGCAGCGCGGACAATTCCGGAAGTGCCCCCTCCAGCAGCCCGACCGCGGCCGGACCGTCGAGCGCCACCACGAGCCGCCCGGCGTCGTACGTTGTGCCCGCAGCGGTAGCCTGCCAACCGCTTTCAATGCGGGTGATCGAATCCACCAGGGCGCCGGAAACGAGGGCGACGCCCTGCGAACGCAGTTCCGCAACGAGGGCGGAGACCAGGGTGTTCATTCCGCCTTTCAAGCCGCCGACGGCGGATCCGGCCTTCGCCGGTCCGGTCCCGTTTTGCCCTGAGGCAGTTTGTCCTGAACCGGCCTTGCGCTGGCTGGCCACCGCCGCGGCCAACGAGCCGTGCTGACGCAATGCCGCACGTAGGCCGGGGGCCACCATGTCGACGTCGAGCAATCCGGGATCAGCGGAGTGCACTCCCCCGACGACGGGTGCCACAAGCCGTTCGAGCACCCGCTTGCCCATCCGCGCCCGGACCAAGGAAGAGACGCTGGTGACCTCGGCGGAAGTACCCACCGATACGGGCAGGTAGCGGTCAAGCGAGGCCCGCAAGGAACCGGCGAAGCCCAGGGAACGCCGGACCTCCGGGTCCCAGGGATTCGCGGGGATTCCGAGCACTCCGGTCTTGGGCAGTTCCTGCGGACCGTCCGGCAACTGCACCCAGGCACCTCCAGGGTGGGGCGCCACGATGTTGCCGCCGAGCCCGAGATCGCGGGCGAGATCGGCCACGGCGGTGGAACGCGTCGCGAAGGACTCTGCTCCGCTGTCCAGCCCAAGGCCGCCAACAGTGTGGCTTCCCACGCAGCCGCCCCACGCGTCGCTCGCTTCGAGTACGGTGACAGTGAATCCGGCCTTGGCCAGTCCCCGGGCTGCGAGCAGGCCGGAAATGCCGCCGCCCAGGACGACGGCGGCCGGGCCAGCTGCTGAATCTCCGGGAAATGCGTGTTCGGGCCGTGTTTGTTCGGACCGTGCGTGCCCGCGGCTCATGCTCGCTATCCTGCCGGGATCGAGTGGATGAGTTCCACTACCCGGGTCAGGACCGCGGGGTCCGTCTCCGGGGGCACGCCATGGCCGAGGTTCAGGACGTGGCCCGGGGCCGCGGATCCGGCTGCGATCACCTCGCGGACATGGGCTTCAAGAACCTCCCAAGGCGCGGAGAGCAGCGCGGGGTCGATGTTGCCCTGCAAGGGCACGGTGCCGCCGAGCCGCCGGTTTGCTTCGTCAAGAGGCAGTCGGTAATCCACGCCGACGACGTCCACACCGACGTCGCGCATCGCGACGAGCAACTCGGACGTTCCCGTACCGAAATGGACCAGCGGCGCGCCGAGGTGGCGGACGTGGTCAAGGGCGCGGGTCGAGGCGGGTGCAACGTACTTGGCGTAGTCGGCCAAGCCAAGGGAACCGGCCCAGGAGTCGAACAGTTGTCCTGCCGAGGCGCCTGCTTCCAGTTGCGCGCGCAGGAACATGCCGGAGGCGTCGGCTGCCCAGTTCGCCAGGGCGGTCCAGGTTTCCGGATCGGCGTGCATCATGGTGCGCGGACCGAGGTGGTCGCGGGAAGGCTTGCCTTCCACCATGTACGCGGCGAGCGTGAACGGAGCGCCGGCGAAGCCGATCAAGGGCGTGGTGCCAAGCTCTGCCACCGTCAGGCGCACGGCCTCACGGATCGGCTCGAGGGCTTCCCACGTCAGCTGCGGCAGGGCTGCTACGTCAGCGGCGGTGCGGACAGGCTTGTCCAGGACGGGCCCGACGCCTGGGACGATGTCCACGCCGACACCCGCCAGCTTGAGGGGAATGACGATGTCGGAGAAGAAGATGGCTGCGTCGACGTCGTGGCGACGGACCGGCTGCAAAGTGATCTCGGAGGCGAGCTCGGGACGCAGGCAGGAGTCCAGCATCGCGACGCCTTCACGGACTATGAGGTATTCCGGCAACGATCGGCCGGCCTGTCGCATGAACCACACTGGACGGCGGGACGGCTTGCCTCCGCGGTACGCCTGGATCAGGGGGGAGTCTGCGGTGCGGCCATCCATGAGCGGGTGGCTTGCATCAAGGCTCGAGGCGGCGGTGCCGGAAACGCCGTTGGCCGGCACAGAGTGAGGCAGTGCGGAACTGGAAGTCATGCCTTCGATTGTGCCGAAGATCGGGATCAAAAGATAACGACAGCCTGTCCCGCACCACCTCGGGTGACAGGCGTCACTCCGGGCAGTGCGGAGAACCACTGGCCCGCGTTGTTCTACATGGCACCGAAAAAGCTATGATTGCTTTGCTGTGGTTCTTTTCTCATTGGTGGCTACACACGCCGACATCGATCTTGAGACCGTCGCTCAGTTGAGCAACGGTTCATCCGAGGTTGCCTCGTCCGCGTTGGCCGATTCCCAACTTGTCTCCGGCGCCGTGGTCCTGGCCACGTGCAACCGCTACGAAATCTACGGCGAAACCCCGCATGCCGAGAACCTCGAAGCCGCCCGCTCGGCGCTCGTCGCGCAGATCAGCGGATTGAGCGGACTCAACGAGCAAGTCGTCTCCCGCGCCTTCAGCACCCGCACCGGCCCTGAGGTCAGCAGGCACCTCTTCGCCGTCAGCGCCGGACTGGACTCCGCCGTCGTCGGCGAACGCGAAATCGCTGGCCAAGTGCGCCGCGCCCTCATCACTGCCCAGCACGAAGGAACCGCGAGTTCCGGGCTGGTCCGCTTGTTCCAGGCCGCTTCCAAGACGGCCAAGGACGTCGGTGCCCAGACCGCCCTTGGTTCGCGGGGGCTGTCCATCGTCTCAGTTGCCCTGGACCTCGCCACCGACCTCTCCGAGAATGCCGACTGGAGCACCAAGAAGGTCGTTGTCTTCGGGACCGGGGCCTACGCCGGGGCCACTATGTCGCTGCTTCGCGATCGCGGCTGCACCGACGTCTCGGTTTACTCGTCTTCAGGCCGGGCCGAGGCTTTCGTGGCGACCCGCGGCGGAACCGCGCTCGACGCCGAAACCCTTCCCGCCGCCGTCGCTGCCGCCGATGTCATGATCGGCTGCAGCGGATCGGACACCCGCGTTGAGGCCGCCGAGCTTGCCAAGGTCCGCGCTTTGTCCACCCAGACACTCATCGCGATCGACCTCGCCCTCACCCACGACTTCGACCCCGCAGTGGGCGAGCTCGACGGCGTCGAGCTCCTGACGCTCGAATCCGTGCGGCTCGCAGCGCCCCAGGAACAAGCGGAGTCGCTGGCGCAAGCGAGCACCATTGTTTCCGGCGCGGCAGAGGCCTTCGAGCAAGAGCGCGAAGCCCGGTCCGTCGACTCGGCCATTGTGGCACTGCGCCGCCACACCATGAACGTGCTCGACGCCGAAATGGAGAAAGTCCGGGCCCGGCACGGCTGCACCGCTGCGGCCGAAGAGGTCGAGTTCGCGTTGCGCCGCATGGTGAAGCAATTGCTCCACATCCCCACGGTCCGCGCACGCGAACTCGCCGCCAACGGCCAGCAAGACGATTACGTGGCAGCCCTCGAGGCCTTGTATGGCATCCAGGTGGAGCAACCGGCTGCGTCATCCGCAGCCGAGTGCCCCGTGGACCACCAAAAGGCACCCCAGCAGGCTGAAAGCGCCTAGCCCACACGATCCCGCTCTACGCGAACGCGTTGACACCCGTCATTTCCGCAGACACGGCCCACAGCCTTGTCGCGGCTTCCGGGTCCACTGCGTGCGCATCCACTCCCTGGTATCGGGCGAGCGGCGAGGCCGGGTCCGTGGGCTTGGCGATGTCGCAGTCTTCGCAATACACCCCGCCCATGCCTGCCAGGGCCGGCGACGTGGCTGCCCACGTGGACGTGGCGGCTCCTTGCTCCGGAGTCTTGAAACCCTCCCGGACATTGCCCGCGTCGTCCATCCAACCCGCCGCGACCATCTCTTCGCGGGGAAGATAGCGCTGGAGCTCGGTCATGATGCCGCCGGGATGGACCGCGAAGGCCCGCACCCCGGAGGAACTGCCCACGCGGTCCAGCTCGACGGCGAACAGTGCGTTGGCCGTCTTTGCCTGGCCGTAGGCCTTCCACTTGTCGTAGCCGTTCTCGAAATTGATGTCCTCGAAACGGATGGGCGAGAGTTTGTGCCCGGTGGAGGACAAGGACACGACGCGTGCAGAACCGGAAGCTGCCAGTGCGGGCCACAAAGTGTTGAGGAGCGTGAAGTGGCCCAGGTGGTTGGTGGCGAATTGGGATTCCCAGCCCGGACCCACGCGCTGTTCCGGGCTGGCCATGATGGCCGCGTTGTTGATCAGGATGTCCAGCGTTGGGTTCGATTCCAGGAAGCGTACCGCGAAATCCTTCACTGCCCCCTGATCGGCCAAATCCAAGGCCTCCACGGTGACTTGCTCCGGTGCCAGGCCGGCCGCGGCGAGGACTTCCGTGGCGTGTTCGGGACGCCGGGCGGGAACTGTGACCCGGGCTCCAGCGGAGGACAGGGCCTTCACCGTTTCCAGTCCGAGCCCGGAATACCCGCCCGTGACAATTGCCGTCTTGCCGTGGAGGTCCACTCCCGCCAAAACGTCCGACGCCGTCGATCCGTGGCCGAAACCCGATCCGATGGGGTATTGCGGTGTGTTCATGGATTCCTCAATCATGTCGGGACCTTCGCGCTCACCAGCATTGTGGGTTCAGTAAACCGGTTTGCCCGGCTCGACGTCGTGCACCCACGCCAGGATCCCGCCGTCGAGGTGGCTCACGCGCGTGTAGCCGGCGCGCTGTGCGGCCGCGAGCACCGCGGCGGAACGGGTGCCGCCCTTGCAGTGGAACACGATCTCTTTGTCCTGCGGCAGTTCCGTCCATGCCTCTCCCGCCAGGATGCGTCCCTGCGGGATGAGCACTGAACCGTCGATGCTCACGATCTCGTGTTCACCGATCTCGCGGACATCCACCAGTTCGAAGTCGCGCTCCCCCGCAGCGCGGGCCTCGAGCATTCCCGAAAGTTCGGTGGCGGTCACAGTCGGAACCGAGTCGCCCGCGGGCGCCGGGGTGATGCCACAGAAGGCTTCGTAGTCGGTCAATTCGGTGATCGGCTCGGCCTCCGGGTCTTTCGAAACCTTGATTTCGCGCCAGCTGCCGCCGAGCGCGTCAAAGAGCGCCACGCGTCCCAGCATGGAGCGCCCGACGCCGGTGATCAGCTTGACTGCCTCCGTCACCATGAGCGAGCCGACAGCGGCGCACAGCATGCCGAACACGCCGCCTTCGCCGCAGGACGGGACCGAACCGGCCGGAGGGGCCTCGGGATACAGATCCCGGTAGCTGGGTCCGTGCTTCTCCCAGAACACGCTGACCTGGCCGTCGAAGCGGAAAATGGATCCCCAGACGTACGGTTTGCCGAGAATCGCGGCAGCATCGTTGACCAGGTACCGGGTGGCGAAATTGTCTGCGCCGTCCAGGATGAGGTCGTAGCCGGAGAAAATCTCCAAAGCGTTGGAGGAGTCCAGGCGCACGTTGTGCAGTTGCACGTTGACCAGCGGATTGAGTTCCTTGATGGCGTCACGTGCCGATTCGATCTTCGGCCGGCCCACATCGCCGACGCCGTGGATGATCTGGCGTTGCAGGTTGCTGAGGTCTACGTCGTCGTCGTCCACGATTCCGAGCGTCCCCACCCCCGCGGCGGCGAGGTACAGCAACGCCGGAGAGCCCAGCCCGCCTGCCCCGATCACGAGGACTTTTGCATTCTTGAGCCGACGCTGACCGGCCGCTCCGATTTCGGGAATAATGAGGTGGCGCGAGTACCGTTCGACCTCTTCGGTGGTCAGCCCCGCGGCCGGTTCCACGAGTGGCGGCAGCGTTGAAGAAGGAGAGGGCGGCAACGTTTGGGCAGCAAAAATAGTGGCCATACTCCAAAGTATGCCTGCCGCTGCCGCCCGGTCATATTACTGCGCAGTATTGTGGTCATAACTGCAAAGGAAAGGCGGCAGACAAGTGGCTGAGAGTGCACGTATCAAACAGGAGGCACAGGTCAGGCAAGATCGGA
Source organism: Arthrobacter sp. NPDC058127 (assembly GCF_042884555.1). Classification (NCBI taxonomy): domain Bacteria; kingdom Bacillati; phylum Actinomycetota; class Actinomycetes; order Micrococcales; family Micrococcaceae; genus Arthrobacter; species Arthrobacter sp. NPDC058127. Next base: position 318,694 of record NZ_JBHVTT010000003.1, read on the forward strand.
TCGGTTCGCCACGCTCGGCAAGGCTGCCACGCGATGAGCGCCGGGCCCAGCTCTTGAACGCCGCCTTGGAAGTTTTCGTTGCCAACGGCTTCCATGGTGCTGCGATGGACGAAATCGCCGAGACCGCCCATGTCAGCAAGCCGGTGCTGTACCAACACTTCCCGTCCAAGCGGGAGCTCTACATGGCCCTCCTCGACAGCCACCTGGCCATGCTCACGGACCAGATGCTGACGGCACTCAATTCGACGTCGGACAACAAGGAACGCGTCCAGGCCGTCATGCGCGCCTACTACCGTTTCATCGCGAGCGATGACCAAGCCCACCGGCTCGTCTTCGAATCCGATCTCATCAATGACCCGGACGTCAGCTCCCGGCTGGAAACTTTCAACCGCACTTTCGCCGACGCCGTCGCCAAGGTCATCGCCGAAGACACCAAGCTGCCCCCGCTGGAGGCCCAGTTGCTCGGCCGGGGCTTAGCAGGAATGGCGCAGGTCAGTGCCCGGTATTGGCTTGAGACCGATGGCGATTTGGACCTCGATGTCGCCAGCGATTTGATCTACCGTTTAGCTTGGCGCGGAATCAGTCGCTTCCCGAAAGAGTCCTAGGCTACAAATAGAGGACTGAGTAAATTCTTGATTGGCTGGGAGGCCCTGCTGTGGAAGTAAAGATCGGCATTCAGAACGTTGGCCGTGAGATCGTGCTGGAATCCGCTCTGGATGCCGAGGCTGTTGCCAAGATCGTGGGCGACGCCATTGCCAATGGCACGGACCTGCGTCTGACCGACGAAAAGGGCCGTCAGGTCATCGTTCCCGGCAACGTCCTCGGATACGTGGAGATCGGTGCCGAAGAAGTACGCCGGGTCGGCTTCGGCGCGCTCTAGCTCATACGTCAGAACACCAGCGAGCCAGGAGTCCGCATGCTCTCACTTGTCATCGTGGCGCTAGCCACCATCGCTTCAGGCTTCATCGTCTGGGGAAATGACAAACACCGTGGCACATATGGCATCGCCCTGCCCGCCGGTGTTTCCCTGGCCGTCGCCATGCTGAGTTGGATGATCTTCATCCAGCTTGGCTTTGGCTACCAGCCCGGGGTGACGTGGATCCCGTGGGTCCTGCCCGTCATTTTGGGTACCGTGGCGGCCGCGGTGGTCTCGTACTTCCTGGGCCGCCACCGGGCCCGGCACGACACCGCCCAGCTAACCGCGGCCCTCAGGCTCTAGCTGGCGGCGAGACCCTAGCTGGCGCCGCGGCTCTACCGCTTCGGCTCAATCTACAGATCCGGCCCGTCACCTGCTTCGGTGCAGAGGCACAGCCGGTTTCCTTGTGAATCCGTGACCACCACCCATTTGGGTGCGTGGTCACGGTCCATTAACGCACCCGTCGCCGCGGTTTTCTCCATGGCGGGTCCCGATTCAGCCTGGCTCCTGTGCACATCCAGGTGGATCCGGTTCGGGTTGGGTGTTTCAGTTGTTTGGAACCACACGTTGGGCCCTCGCCCATACGGGTCTTCGAGGTCTCCGAAGCGGCCTTTGCGGTAGCCGAGCGCCACCCTCCAGACTTCCGAGATCTCTTCCGGATCCGGGGTGTCGATTCCGACTTCAACCGTCCGGTAGAGCCCGGGTTCGGCCACTGCCCCGGCTTCCGCGGCCACCTGGCTGGCGTTCGTGGCCGCCCGGACGTCGCGCCGGGTCACCTCGCTCCCGGCGTCGTGGGAGGTGTACCGGACGAACACCCGGTTGAAGCGCCAGTCCAGGTCCGGGTGGTGGTTCTGCTGCTCGGCGATGCGCCCGACGGCGGCAACCAGCTCCAGTGCGGCAGCCGACGTCGGGGATTTATAGACGGTGACGAGGCCGCCAAGGCGGTACCGCCAGTCCGGCAGCTCCGCCAAGGCGTCGTCGATCGCGGACCTGCTAAGAACGTCATCCTTGCCGGCCATGGTGGCTCCTTCGCTGACGGGGAAATTCGCAGGAATCCCCGGAGAGGCCAGCGTGGGCCGCTAGAGGAACTCGGCCCGGCCTTCCATCGCCGAGGAGGCCAGGGCGTGTTCCCGGCGCGGGATGCGGCCCGCCTGCTTCGCCAGCCTACCGGCGATGACTGCGTGTTTGAAGGCCTCGCCCATCTGCACCGGGTTCTGCGCACGGGTGACCGCGGTGGCCAGCAGCACGGCGTCGCAGCCGAGCTCCATGGCCAGCGCTGCGTCGGACGCGGTGCCGATGCCGGCGTCGAGCACTACCGGCACAGAAGCGCGGGACACAATCAGCTCGATGTTGTGGGGATTCAGGATGCCCAAGCCGGTGCCGATGGGCGCGCCCAAGGGCATCACGGCAGTGGCTCCGAGGTTTTCGAGGCGAAGTGCCAGCACGGGGTCGTCGTTCGTGTATGCGAAGACCTTGAATCCGCGGTCGACGAGTTTCTCGGTTGCGTCCACCAACTCCACGGCGTCCGGCAGGAGCGTGTGCTCGTCCGCGATGACCTCAAGCTTCACCCAATCCGTTTCCAAGGCCTCCCGGGCAAGCTCGGCTGTCATGACAGCATCCTTGGCGGTAAAACAGCCGGCCGTGTTGGGCAGGACACGGATGCCGTGGTCCACGAGCAACTGGAACAGCGAACCTGTTTCCGTCGGTGAGTACCTCCGCATGGCAACGGTGGTGAGTTCGGTGCCCGAGGCCAGCAAGGCTGCCCCCAGTCCGTCCAGGCTCGGGGCTCCGCCGGTCCCCATGATGAGGCGCGAGCCGAACTCAACACCGTCGATCACCAGGGCGTCGGTCCGGGTGCTTGCTGCTTCAGTGCTTGCCGTGGTCATGGTTCAGCCTCCCTGTACTGCGGTAACGATTTCGAGTTCGTCGCCCTCTGCGAGCGCGGTTGCCGCCCACTGGCTGCGCGGCACCACTTCGGAATTGCGTGCGACGGCGACGCCGATCTTGCGTCCGTCGGCCGCCTGGCCGCTCGAGTCCACAACCCGACCGGTGATGTGGCTCACGAGGGTGGTGACGGACGCGTCGTCGCTCAGCGTGTGGTCTGCGCCGTTCAATTTGATGTTCATGCGTGGTCCTTCGGAAGGGGATTCGAGGTATCGGCCGATGGGCCGTTTGTGGAGGCCCTTGCTGCTGAAAGGGGGCGGGAGAAGCGGTCCGGGCGGAATTTGCTCCACCGGGGATCGGCGGTGCCGTCCATCAGCCCGACGCAGATTTTCGCCGCCGCCGGAGTGAGCAGGACGCCGTGGCGGAAGAATCCGCTCGCCACGATGAGTCCGGGCACGGTCCCTTCGCTTCCTTCCACCCTTTCGGCACTTTTTACCCTTACACGGCCCAGCAGCGGTGCATTGTCCGGAGTGCCCGGACGGGCGCGGGCAGTTGCTTCCAGGAGCTCCAGTTCAGCCACGGCCGGGACCAGTACCTGGGCATCGCGGAGCAACTGGTACACACCGCCCGCCGACACCGGGTTGGCCGCTCCCCCGGACGCCGACAATCCGTCTTCACGTTGCGTTGCGCCGATCACCACTGTCCCGTCCTCGCGGGGAACGATGTAGACGGGCACTCCGCGCACGATTCCCCGCACTGTGGCGGTGACCAGAGGTTGCAGCTGGTCCGGGACGCGCAGCCGCAGTATGTCGCCGTACACGGGACGCAACGGGAGCGACAATCCATCCGGCAGGCCCTTCAAGCGGGCGGCGCCCAGGCCGTTGGCAACCACGGTTTCCGCGGCGAGCACTTTGACGCCTGAGCCAAGCACGGCCCCGACGACGCGTCCGTCCTCCCACAAGAGGCCCGCCGCCGTGTCGTGGACCGCAAAACCGCCCTCGGCCCCCGCAATCCAGCTGGAATTGCCCGGCTGGTGGTCTGCCAGTGCGCCAAGGATCGCGGCCGAAAGCCGGCGCGGATCCACTTGGTGGTCGCCCGGGATGTCGAAGGCACAGGAAATCTGCGGGCTCAACAGCGGCTCACGCTCCCGGGCCTCGCGCAACGGCACGGATTCCACCAGCAGGCCGTTGGCCAGTTGCACGTCCCGGAGGTCGGCGAGCGCCCGGCGGTCCGCAGCGTCCGCGCCGACGGCGAGGGTCGGCGTCGTACGGTAACCCGTGCTGCGTCCGGCACTTGAGCCAGTCACATTGTGTTCGAAGTCCGGCCACAATGCCGACGATTCGAGCATGAGTTCCAGGAGGTCCTCTTCCTGGTAGTGCAGTTCACTGACGGGCGCCAACATGCCCGCCGCCGCGAAGGTGGCTCCGCTGGCCGGTGCGGGATCGATCAGGGCAACCGAGCGGCCGGACCTTCGGGCTTCCGACGCGATGCCAAGGCCGATGACACCGCCTCCGATCACCGCCACATCCGCGTGCAGGGACGCGCGCAGGGGTTCGTGCCGGGTGTTTACTTCGTCCATGGAGTCCTTCCCTACGCCGGTACTAGCCGGATCAGGTCAAGCGGTCGGCGCTGAAGCCCTCTCAGCCGCGCGGCGATTGTGACTGCCGCCGCGGCTCCCGCGGTACCAGCCCAGTTTAGAGGAACTACTCTGTTTCCATGACCCAGCACGATGTCCACACCACCGCCCGCCTCTACCTCTGCACCGACGCCCGCAAGCAACAGGGTGATTTTGAGCAGTTTGTCGACGCCGCATTCGAGGGCGGCGTGGACATCATCCAGCTGCGCGACAAGACCATCGAAGCGGCAGAGGAACTGGAGCTCCTGGAGATCCTGCAATCCGTGGCGCACCGCCACGGCCGTCTCTGGGCCGTCAACGACCGCGCGGACGTAGCTTCCCTCTCCGGCGCACCGGTGTTCCATATCGGCCAAAAGGACATTCCACTGCGGGCGGCCCGGAAGCTGCTCCACGACCCCGCCATCATCGGGCTCTCCACGCACACGCCGGAACAGATTGACGCAGCCATCGCCGCATCACCCGGCCGCAGCGGGCTGGACTACTTCTGCGTCGGGCCGGTATGGGCCACCCCCACCAAGCCCGGACGCTCCGCCGTCGGGCTCGATCTGGTGAAGTACGCCGCCAACGCGGTGAAGCAGGCAGACGAGGAGACCGTCGGCGGTGTTGTGCTCCCTTGGTTTGCGATCGGCGGCATCGATCTCAGCAACGTGGAAGAGGTAGTGCGGGCCGGCGCCAGCCGCATCGTGGTGGTGCGAGCCATCACCGAAGCACAGGATCCGACGGCGGCGGCCCAGGCACTCCTGGCCGCCCTTGACGCAGCGGCGGCCTAGCGAGACGCCGAAAGATTTTGGAGTTACCCTGACTTTCGTGTCACATCAGCGGATAGCCCCGAATGTCAGTGAAACGTCGAACCGGCTCGCGGAAGCACTGGCGGCGCTTCGGACTGAACTCGAGCTGCCCGCCGGCTATCCCGTTGAAGCGCTGCGTGACGCCGAAGCCGCGGTTTCCGGACACACCCTGCCGGTGCAGGACCTCACGGACGTTCCGTTCATCACGATCGACCCGGCCTCTTCCACCGATCTGGACCAGGCCCTCTTCATTGACCGTTCCGGCGATGGTTACAGGGTTCTCTACGCCATCTCCGATGTGCCATCCTTTGTGCCGCCCGGAGGAGCGCTCGACGCCGAGACCCGCCACCGGGGGCAAACATACTACGCCCCGGATGGCCGCATACCGCTGCACCCCGAGATCATCAGCGAGCATGCCGGAAGCCTGTTGGCCGGCCAAACGTGCGGCGCATTTGTATGGGACTTCGAACTCGATGCCGAGGCGGAGTTCCGCACCGTCTCCGTCCGCCGGGCAAGCGTTCGCAGCCGCGCGAAGCTCAACTACAAGGGTGTCCAGGCGGAGATCGATTCCGGAACGGCCGATCCGGTCCTCCAACTCCTCAAGGACGTCGGGCTCAAGCGGGTGGAACTCGAACGCCGCCGCGGCGGAGCAAGCCTGAACATGCCTGAACAGGAAATCGTCCAATTGCCCGACGGCGAGGGGTACAGGATCGTCGCAGCTCCCTCGCTGCCGGTGGAGGACTGGAACGCCCAGATTTCCCTCATGACCGGGATGGCCGCCGCGCAACTGATGCTCGACGGCAAAGTGGGAATCCTGCGCACCATGCCGGCGCCCGATGAACGCTCGCTGCTCCATTTCAAACGGCAAACGGGGGCACTCGGCAAGCCCTGGACCGAGGGGACCAGCTATGGCGAGTACCTGCGGACCCTCGACGCCAAGGACCCCCGGCAACTGGCCATCCTCCACTCCGCGGGGCTGCTTTTCCGCGGCGCCGGCTACACGCCTTTCGACGGCGAAGTACCGGGAAGCGTCATGCAGTCAGCCATCGGCGCACCGTACGCCCACACCACGGCGCCATTGCGCAGGCTGGTCGATCGTTTTGTCCTGGTCATCTGCGAAGCACTGAGTAATGGAACAGAGATCCCTGCATGGGCCAGGGACGCTTTGCCGAGCCTGCCCGAGATCATGGCGTCATCCGACCAGCTTGCCGCCAAAATGGAGCGCCTGGCCCTGGACACCGTGGAGGCAGCACTCCTGGTGAACCACATCGGACAGGAATTCGACGCCGTCGTGATCTCCGGATCGAAACCCGCCAAGAACAACGGAAACGGCAACGGGAACAACAACGGGAACCACACCAACAACGGAAACGGCAATGGGAACGGAGCCCCGCACGGCCCCTACGGCATCGTCCAGATCGCCGAACCCGCGGTCACCGCTCGTTGCGACGGCGAAATGGAGTCCGGTACGAAGGTCCGTGTGAAACTGCTTGACGCGGACATCGCCACCCGCGAAATCACCTTCGAACTGCTCCCGTAGCGCACTCAGTTCGCAGGCCTGGAACCGCGATCCGGGGTTTATTGCCCCCAGACGCTAGACTGTGTGAGTAGTAATGGATGCCCGGTCGTTGATTCAGTTAATTTTCTTGACATCAACAAGCCCGCCCCTACGCGATCTTGAGATACACCAGCTGGTCCCCAGTGCCAGTATTTAGATAGCCCGCGATCGGCTTCCACTGGATTTGCTTGCGCCCATTCGTGCTCCGGAACGGCCCGGCCACAACCGTTGAGCACGCAGCGCAGCCCAAAATGAATAAGGAAAACTCCACTGTGAGTGAATTGCACACCCATGAAGTTCTGACAGACGGAACCGAAACGATCGAACCCGAGGAAACCATTTCCTCGGACGAAACACCGCACGAGATCGCAGAAAAGTCCTTCGCCGACTACAACGTCCGCGCCGACATCGTTGAATCCCTCGCCGATGCCGGAATCACCCACCCCTTCCCCATCCAGGCCATGACCCTCCCGGTGGCCTTGGGCGGTCACGACATCATCGGCCAGGCCAAGACCGGCACCGGAAAGACCCTCGGCTTCGGCATTCCGGCGCTGCAGCGCGTCGTCGGACCCGGCGACGCCGGCCATGAAAAGCTCGCTGTCCCGGGCGCACCCCAGGCCCTCGTGATTGTTCCTACCCGTGAACTCGCCGTTCAGGTGGCCAACGACCTCCAGACAGCATCGCGGAAGCGCAACGCCCGCATCGCTACCATCTACGGCGGCCGCGCTTACGAGCCCCAGATCGAAGCCCTGCAGAAGGGCGTCGAGGTTGCTGTCGGCACGCCCGGCCGATTGATCGACCTCTACAAGCAGAAGCACCTGAACCTCAAGAACGTTCGCATGGTGATTCTCGACGAAGCAGACGAGATGCTTGACCTCGGCTTCCTTCCGGACGTGGAGACGCTGATTGCCGGCACTCCCGCCGTCCGCCAGACTCTTCTCTTCTCGGCAACCATGCCCGGCCCGGTCATTGCCATGGCCCGCCGCTACATGACGCAGCCCACGCACATCCGTGCCGCCGACCCGAACGACGAAGGCCTGACCAAGCGAGACATCCGCCAGCTGATCTACCGTGCCCACAGCATGGACAAGATCGAGGTCGTGGCCCGCATTCTGCAGTCACGCGGCCGTGGCCGGACCATCATCTTCACCAAGACCAAGCGCACCGCAGCCAAGGTTGCCGAGGAACTCGTGGATCGCGGCTTCGCTGCCGCGGCTATCCACGGCGACCTCGGCCAGGGCGCCCGCGAGCAGGCCCTGCGCGCCTTCCGCAACAACAAGGTCGACGTCCTGGTGGCCACGGATGTCGCCGCCCGGGGCATCGACGTGGACGACGTCACGCACGTCATCAACTACCAGTGTGTCGAAGACGAAAAGATCTACTTGCACCGCGTTGGCCGCACCGGCCGTGCCGGCAACAAGGGCACCGCGGTCACGTTCGTCGACTGGGACGACGTCCCCCGCTGGGCCCTCATCAACAAGGCCCTCGGGTTGAGCTCTCCCGAGCCCGTGGAGACGTACTCTTCGTCCCCGCACCTGTTCTCGGACCTGGATATTCCGGAAGGCACCAAAGGCCGCCTGCCCCGCAACCAGCGCACCCTTGCGGGCGTCGACGCCGAGGTCCTTGAAGACCTGGGCGAGACCGGCAAGAAGAACTCCCGTTCCAGCGGCGATTCCGCGCGTGGACGCTCCGGCCGTGACGGTGGCCGTGAAGGTGCCCGCCGCGGTCCCAAGTCCGGCGACGCTCCGTCCCGGGAAGGCGACGGTGACGGCGGACGCAACCGAACCCGCCGCCGTCGTACGTCCGAAGGTGAGGCAGCCCCCGCTGAGGCAACGGCCCAGTCTGCCGAGCCGCAGTCCGGCGAGGGCGCTGACAAGCCTGCCCGCGCACGTCGTTCCCGCACCCGCCGCCGCAACGGCGAAGTGGTATCCGCTTCCGGTGCATCCGGCGAGAGCACCGAGGCTTAACGGCCTCAATGACTGACCTTGTTTGGGCGCCGGACGGCAGCAATTTGGTGGTTCACGCGGACAACGCGGATTTCCTCCCGACGCTGCCGGACGGCGCCTTCACACTGATTTACGTGGACCCGCCCTTCAATACGGGCCGGGTCCAGAGCCGCCAGGAAACGCGCATGGTCCGCAACGCCGATGGCGACGGCGACCGCGTCGGCTTCAAGGGGCGCTCGTATGACACCATCAAGGGCGCCCTGCACCGCTACGACGACGCGTTCAGCGACTACTGGTCCTTCCTGGAACCCCGGCTCGTGGAGGCCTGGCGCCTGCTCGCGGACGACGGCACTTTGTACTTGCATCTCGACTACCGCGAGGTGCACTACGCCAAGGTCATGCTGGACGCGATCTTCGGCAGGGAGTGTTTCCTGAACGAGATCATCTGGGCCTACGACTATGGCGCACGCGCCAAGAACCGCTGGCCCACCAAGCACGACAATATCCTCGTGTACGTCAAGAACCCCTCGAAGTACCACTTCGACAACGCCGAGGTTGACCGTGAGCCGTACATGGCACCTGGCCTCGTGACGCCCGCCAAACGCGAACTGGGGAAGCTTCCCACGGATGTTTGGTGGCACACCATCGTTTCCCCGACCGGCAAGGAAAAGACCGGCTACCCGACGCAAAAGCCCGAAGGACTGGTCCGGCGGATCGTCACGGCATCGAGCCGGCCAGGAGACTGGTGCCTCGATTTCTTCGCCGGCTCGGGCACCCTCGGTTCAGTCGCGGCGAAACTCGAGCGCAAGTTCGTGTGCGTGGACCAGAACGCCCCGGCAATCGAAGTGATGCGGAAGCGCCTGGACGGCAAGGCCACCTTCTATCCCACCTAGCGGACCACAAAACTTCCCGTGCCCAGTTCCTCGATGCGGGCCAGGACCTCGGGGGACGTCAGGTTCTCCCCGAGCAGATTGGGCTTGCCGGTTCCGTGGTAGTCGGACGAACCGGTCATGAACAAGCCGTGTTCGGCGGCCAGGCGGCGCAGGAACACGCGGCCTTCCTCGGGATTGTCGCGGTGTTCCACTTCCAGCCCCAGGAGGCCGGCGTCGATCATTTCCCGGTAAGTCCGTTCCCCGACTACCCGGCCGCGGGCCGAAGCCACTGGATGCGCGAAAACAGGGACACCGCCCGCCGCGCGGACGAGCTCGACGGCGAGCGCCGGGTCGGGTGCGTAGTGCTGCACGAAGTAGCGCGAGTGCGAAGTCAGGATCGCGGTGAACGCTTCGGAGCGGCTCGCAACTGCACCGGCGGCCACGAGGGCGTCGGCGATGTGGGGCCGGCCCACTGTGGCACCCGGAGCCACATGATGAATGACATCGTCCCAGCTCAAGGGGTAATCCTCCGCCAAAAGCGTGACCATGCGCTTGGCGCGGGTGAGCCTCGCGTCCTTCGCCTTGGTGATTTCCTCGAGCAGGCCTGGATGTGCGGGATCATGGAGGTAGCTCAGCAGGTGGACGCTGATCCCTTCCCGGGTGCGGCACGAGATCTCAATCCCCGGAACGAAAGCCACCCCGAATTCGAGGGCCGCGACGGAGGCCTGCTCCCATCCGTCGGTGGAGTCGTGGTCGGTCAGGGCCACCACATCCAGACCCGCAGCAGACGCGGAAGCGATCACTCCCGCGGGAGCCTCGGTCCCGTCGGAAACATTGGAGTGCGCGTGCAGGTCGATCTTCACTTTCCAAGCGTATTTGATTAGGGGCGGCTTGGACCGTTGCGGCGTTGGCCTAGTGTCGGCCTTGATGGGACGATGGGACGGTGAACGATGCAGAAAACACCCAAAACGGTGAAACCACAGCCTCCCAGCCACTGGAGGAGCGCGTCAACAACCGCTCCCAGCGGCCCACATCCGATGCCTTCAAGGCGTTCATGGCCAGCAATTGGGCGCCCTCGCCGCAGGTAACCCCTGCACGTGACGCCGTCGCAGACCACGCCGCCACCCGACGTCGGGCCATCTCCGACAAGTTCGCGGGCCTACGACTCGTCGTACCGGCCGGCCCGCTCAAGGTCCGCTCGAACGATTGCGACTACCGCTTCCGCCCACACTCCGGTTTTGCCCACCTCACGGGCTTGGGCCTGGACCACGAGCCCGACGCCGTGCTGGTCCTGGAACCTGTCGAGGAGGGAACCGGCGACGACGGCGGCAACCACCTCGCGACGCTCTACTTCCGCCCGCTGGCCGGCCGGGACACGGAACAGTTCTACGCCGACTCGCGTTCCGGTGAGTTCTGGATCGGCGCGCGCCCAACGCTCGAAGAATTCGAAGCGCGCCTCGGACTCAGGACGGCACATCTCGACGAACTCGAGATGGCCATCACCAAGAACGTAGGCGCCCCGGAAATCGGTGGCATCTCCATCCGCCTGGTCCGCAAAGTCGACGAGAACATCGATGCCCTCGTGGACACCGCCCGCTACAACACCGCCAAGGATCCGGAGAACCTGGACCTCGGCGAACTCGATGCCCTCGACGAACTGCTCAGCGAGGCGCTCTCCGAGTTGCGCTTACTCAAGGACGCCTGGGAAATCGAGCAGATGAAGATCGCCGTGGCCGCGACCGTGGAGGGTTTCGCCGACGTCGTCCGTGCCCTCCCCCGCGCCATGACCCACCACCGCGGCGAACGCGTTATTGAAGGCGCTTTCTTCGCGCGTGCCCGTGAGGAAGGGAACGAGCTCGGCTATGACACCATCGCGGCCGCCGGAAACAACGCCACGGTGCTGCACTGGACCCGGAACACGGGCAAGGTCAACGCCGGGGAACTCCTGCTGCTGGACGCCGGCGTGGAGGCAGACTCGCTCTACACAGCCGACGTCACGCGTACCATTCCGGCCAACGGAAAGTTCTCGGACGTCCAGCGCAAGGTCTACGAAGCCGTCCTTGACGCCGCCGACGCCGGATTCGCCGCAGCACAGCCCGGCGTGAAGTTCCGTGACATCCACACGGCCGCCACCACGGTGCTCGCCGAGCGCCTTGCCGAGTGGGGCCTGCTGCCGGTCTCCGTCGAAGAAGCCATTAGTGCCGAAGGCCAGCAGCACCGCCGCTGGATGCCGCACGGTACCAGCCACCACCTTGGTCTGGATGTCCATGACTGTGCCCAGGCCAAGCGTGATCTCTACCTGGACGGCGTGCTCACCGAGGGCATGGTGTTCACCATCGAACCCGGGCTCTACTTCAAGAACGAGGACCTCGCCATTCCGGAGGAATACCGCGGAATCGGCGTCCGGATCGAGGACGACATCCTGATGACGGCTGACGGTCCCGTCAACCTCAGCGCCGCCCTCCCCCGCAAGGCCGACGACGTCGAGTCCTGGATGGCGGGCATCTACCAGGACGCCGAAGCGTAACCCCTGAGGCAAACCGCAAGAGGAGGGCTACCGGATCTTGATGATCCGGCAGCCCTCCTCTTTTGCTTTGGGCGGCCCTAGTAATGATGGCCGGCCGCGATGAGCAGGTGCTCCTGTGCCATGTCCTGCTGGCGTTCAAACACGTAGACGCCGGCCACCGTCCACTTAATTTCGGGTTTTTTACACGGAGATTTGCCGTTTTGACCACTGAGATTGACGAATTCCACACGGAGACGCCCCTCGGCACTTGTACCCTCCTCCTAGGCGCAGCACCGATAGTCGATCCCCCGTTTGGTGCTGTTGCCATGCTTGGTTCGTTGGTGGCGAGGCTTGTGTATCGCCACCAACGAACCAAGTGAGATAGCAAGAACGTCGCCGCTCCCTGCTTGCCGTTTGGGAGGTCATCGAGTCGGAGCTTCTCGCCGGAGAAGTCGGAGAATGGGAAATGTGGTTCGAATTTGAGCGGATGCTCCCCCAGGTCTGGGCCATCGAGACATGACCGGCAACCTTCCCGCCATTTCCCTCAAAAGCGTTCGTCGCCACTATGACGACGGTGCCGGAAACGAGAAAGCCGCACTGGACATTGCTGAACTGGAGATCCAGCCGGGTGAACTTGTTGCCGTCATTGGCCCATCTGGATCCGGCAAGTCAACCCTGCTCCAATTGCTCGGTGGAATCGATTCGCCGACTGCAGGGAGTATAGACGTAGCAGGACTCCGGGTCTCCGAGATGGATGAAAAACAGAAGACAATCTTCCGCCGGGAGAATATTGGATTCATTTTCCAGGCATTTCATCTTGTTCCGAGCATGACGGTGGTGGAGAACGTCGGGTTGTCATCGATTGTTTCCGGTCAAAGAGGCTTTCGTTGGCGATCAGATGCTCTGGTGCTGCTCGATCAGCTGGGATTGCTTGAATATGCCGATAGGTTTCCCGATCAATTGTCAGGCGGGCAACGTCAGCGGGTCGCCGTCGCTCGAGCGCTATTCGGGGCTCCTGGCGTCGTCCTAGCCGATGAGCCGACAGGAAGCCTCGACTCCGGGAATAGGGATATTGTTCTCCGTCTGATTCGCGACGCGATCGGAGACGGTCGTCGCACGACCGGGCTGATGGTCACCCATGATCCATATGCTGCGAGTTACGCCGACCGGATCATCGCCCTGCGGGACGGGAAGATCGTTGATCAACTCGACCTGACCCTCAACGGACCACATCGGGAGGGAGATTCTCACCATGATGAGCGCGTTCGCTCGTGGTTTGCGGCAACTTCGCTTTGATTTTTCCCGATATGGAGTCGCAGCGGTTGCGCTGGTGTTCGGCGTTGCGCTCACTTTCGGCACCCTGCTTACATCGAAGAGCATCAACGACCAGCTGTCGCAAGGAGCCGGCTCGCTGTCGGGCATAGGCGACGTCGCGGTCGTGCCTGCTATTCCCGGGACCACGGTCCCGGAGAGCGCAGTGAAGGCCGTGGCGGATCTCCCTGGCGTTGCGACGCCGATCCCGACTCTGGCACGGAATTCGAGCGTCCGGCCTGCGGGAACCGTTGGAACAGGCCGCCCGCTGACGGTTACGGGTTACCCCACGACGTTCAACACTGAGCTTCAACTCATGAGGCTTGAGCTTCGGGGCGGGCTCCCTGCCGTAAGCAAGCCTGAGGCACTGGTTCCGTCTGACGTGGCTTCGCGCTTAGGCGTAGACGTTGGCGATTCGCTGGTGGTCGCGTCGAGCGACGCTACCACCCAACTGCGCATTGTGGGCGTGTTCAATGGCAAGGTTCTTGGTCCGTTGGCGTACGACAACATTTTTGTCGATTTGTCCTACGCCCAGATGATCTTCAAGCAACAAGGCCAAGTATCGAGGGTTGACATCCAGCTGGCGGCCGGGACCTCCGCTGAACGCTGGCAGAGCGAGTATTCGTCCAGCCTGCCTCCTCAGTTCAAAGTACAGGACACTTCTGCCTTCAATTCGACCCTCGGTCCCCTCATCGCGGTTGTTTCACTCATCTTGATGATCGCCTCCGGCACCGTACTAGGCATCTCGATCCTCTTATCAGCGATGGCCTTCCAGTCCGTAGTGAATGCCCGCCGGCTGACTTATGGTGTCATGCGCGCTGTCGGCGCCCGCGGTTCCTGGCTGGCGGGCGCCGTCTTGTGTGAGGCACTGATGCTCGCGTTCGCGTGCTCGATGGTCGGGCTGGGGCTTGGGTTTGGTGTCAGCTGGATCCTCAACCAAGGCCTATCGTCTGTTGGCAACATACCTCCAGCAACCGTGGCGGTCGAACTTTGGCAAGTTCTGCTTGGCATCCTGAGCGGGGTCGCCGCGGGCTGCGCCGGGGCGGCCCGGGCCATAGTGAAAGTGCTGCGCCAGGCCCCTCTTACGGCCATCTCGCCCGAAGACGCGGAGCGCAGGTCTTCAAAGAAATTCCGCGTCGCCCTCGGCATCATGCTCCTCATGTTCGGAGCGGGCAGCTACTTGTTCGACTCGCTCGTCGTCAAGCTCATTGGCTTCGTCATATCGCTGGCCGCCGCGGGCTTCCTTGCTCCGTCAATTCTCATCGCCTGCACCAGGCTACAGATCTTCAGAGGGTGGACGGGCAAGGCTGCGGCTCAGCGTCTACGCAACCGCACATCGCTCGACTCGACGACGGCCATCATGGGCGTTGTCGTCTGCCTGGCTGCGGCCCTTGTGATCGGGGTCGGCTCTGTACGGAGTGCCATGATGGAGCAGATTGGCCGTCAATTCGGGGCCGACATTCAAATATCGTCCACGACGCCCATCGCTGAAAAATTAGACGAACGCCTGGCGGCAATTCAGTTGATCAACAGGGTTTCGGGCACAGTTTGGGATCACGCAGCATTGCAGTTCCAAGGCGCCACGAGCCAGGTTGCAATCCTGGCTGTCGATCCAAATAGCTACTTCGCCACAGCTCAGCTTCCTTGGAGTCAGGGAAGTGACGGATCTGCACCCGCTGCCCTGAAAAAGGGAGGCGCGGTCATCATTCCTGAAGCGCTCGCCGCGAGCCGCGATATTTCCTTGGGCGACACCGTCCAATTAGATCGAGCAGGCAAGACCCTCTCGCTTCGCCTTGTCGGGACGTACGCGTCCTTGGCAACAGGAAACCAGGTGGTGATGAGTCGCAACGCGGCAGCCGAGCTCGGAATTACTGGATCCAACGGCTGGAATGTAGAAGCGAGGCCGGGTGCCGACGTCACAGCGCTCCGGGACACGATCGCTGATTCAGTTGCCGACATCCCTGGGGTCTCGGTGATCACTGCCGCCAAAATGAAGGAGCGCGCAGAATCAGAGCTCGGCTCCTACGCCGGAGCCGCCTTCGGCATCGTTGTGCTGGCGCTCAGTCTCGGCGCGCTCGGCGCGGCCGGCCTGTTCTCAGTCGGCGTCGCTCGTCGGGAGAAAGAGTTCGGGATGTTGCGCGCGATTGGTGCCACCCGGGGCGACATCACGAGGCTCGTTGCCGTTGACGCGATCTTGATCGGAATTGCGGCGCTGGCTGCGGGACTTCTCGTTGGTCAGTTGGCTGGGTGGGTACTAACCCAGCTTGTCGCCGGGGCACTCGGCGTGACGCTGAGCACGACTTTTTCCGTCCTGCCATTCAGTGGAATCGCAATTGTCACCTTGACTGCCTTATGCCTGGCGGCGATAGGACCGAGCCGCAGGGCGGCTCGAATAGAGCCTGTAGCGGCCCTGAGGGCCGAGTAATAACTACTGCTTCGCCTGATCCTCACCGTTTCCGGTCTGCTCGCCGTTTCCTGGTTCGTTCACCCGCACACCGTACTGCGGCCGGCCATCGGGAAGGTCCGGGTAGCGAACGCCGGTGGTTGGCCGCGCGGCCGCGACCGGGGCATCTGCGACAGGCTGGGCGGCCTCACCAGCCGTTCCCTGTGCTGCTTCGGGTCCACGCTGGCCGTAAGGGTCCTGCCAAGAAGCCGGGCGCTCCGGGGCCGGGCCCTGCGGTGCACTTGGATGGACCGGCGGATTCCGGTAGTCCTGCGGCGTGTATGCCTGCGGCGGCCGGCCGAAAGCCGCCTCGGCGGGATTCATCGGCAACTGGTGAAGTAGCCGGCGGGCTTCCTGTGACGCTTCCAGCGCGACAATCACGTCATAGTTCGTCGCCACCACCTGGCTGGTGGAGGTGAAGTCCCGCTTCCCGCGCTGCGCAGCGTAGGTGACGATCCCAAAGAGCATGAAGAATGCCGCACCCATGAGGACCGACGTCACGATCGAGAAGGGGCCTCCGGCCGGGGTGAAGAACGAAAGCATGACGCCCACGAACAGGCCGAACCACATACCGCTCAGGGCGCCGGACAAAGCGACCCGGGGGTAACTGAGCCGTCCCGTTACCCGCTCCACCATTTTGAGGTCGTTTCCGACAATGGAGACATGCTGGACGGGGAACTGCTGGTCGGCAAGGTAATCCACCGCCTTTTGGGCATCGAGATAGGAAGTGTAAGAGCCCACGGTGTCGCCTTTGGGGACGCTGCGGGATTCCTCCGTGGCCTTGGGGGCACCGAAAATGTTCGCCATACCCCCATTCTGTCCCATACACATGTGAACCGGCTGAAATTCAGCTAAAAGAGAGCAGACTCGGTAGCCTGTAAGGGTGAGCACAAATCCGTCACGCATCTTTGTTGCGCGCTTGCTCGGCCTCGACGTTTTCGACCCCCTGGGCGATCGCCTGGGCCGGCTGCGCGATGTCGTGGTGCTCTCGCGCGGCCTGCGCGGGGCCCCGCACGCAGTGGGTATCGTCGTCGAAGTTCCGGGCAAGAAGCGCGTCTTCGTTCCCATGACGAGGCTGACGTCCATGGACCAGAGCCAGATCATCTGCACCGGGCTGGTCAATCTGCGCCGCTTCCAGCAACGCGGCGCCGAGCAACTGGTGGTCGGCGAGCTCTTTGACCGCAAGGTGACCCTTAAAGACGGCAGCGGCGACGCCATCATCGAAGACATCGCCATGGACCAGCAGCGCAACGGTGACTGGCTGGTCTCCAAACTTTTCATTCGACGCGGCACGTCCACCTCCAGGCTCCGGGGGTTGCGCCGCGGTCATACCCTCCTTGTGGACTGGGCGGACACGCTGCAGGGCTCCGAGAACGATCCCCAGGGTGCAAGCCACTTCGTTGCTACTCACGAGGACCTCAAACCGGCCGACTTTGCCGATGCACTCCAGGAAATGTCGGACAAGCGACGGATCGAAGTGGCCAGCGAGCTGCAGGACGAACGCCTCGCCGATGTGCTCCAGGAATTGCCCGAAGAAGACCAAGTCACCCTGTTGTCCGCTTTGGACAACGAACGTGCAGCCGACGTGCTGGAAGAAATGGACCCGGACGACGCCGCCGACCTGTTGGCGGACCTGCCTTCCGCGAAGGCCGAGGAACTCCTGCTCCTGATGGAGCCCGACGAGGCCGACGACGTCCGCAGGCTCCTGCAGTACGACGAAGACACTGCCGGCGGCCTCATGACCCCGGTTCCCGTTATCCTGCCCCCGGAAGCCACGGTCGCTGAAGCGCTGGCCCATGTGCGCAGCGAAGAGCTTTCCCCCGCCCTGGCCTCGGCCATCTTTATCTGCCGCCCGCCGTTGGAGACCCCCACGGGGCGCTTCCTCGGCGTCGTGCATATCCAGCAATTGCTCCGCAGCGCCCCGCCCGAACAGCTCGGCAGCATCGTGGACAAGAACCTGGAGCCGGTTTCCGATCACGCCAGCGTCAGCGAGGTCAGCCACACCATGGCCTCCTACAACCTCAACTCCCTCCCGGTCGTGAATAGCGCCGGCCGTCTCGTAGGGGCGGTGACTGTTGATGACCTCTTAGACCATTTGCTCCCGGACGACTGGCGAACCCACGAAGACGGAGCCCCGATCAGGAAACTAGGAGGCCGAATTGGCTGAGAAGCCCACCAGCGGAGGACTGGACACGCCGCTCGAGCTGCGCTCCCGCATGCTGCCGAATTTCGGCAGCGATCCCGATGCCTTCGGCCGGTTTGCCGAGCGCTTCGCCCGCTACATGGGTACGGCGAATTTCCTGTTCTACATGACGATCTTCGTGGTCGTCTGGATCGCGTTCAACGTTATTGGCTTGTTCGGCTTCCAATGGGATCCCTACCCGTTCATCCTCCTCAATCTTTTCTTCTCCACGCAGGCCTCCTACGCTGCGCCCTTGATCCTGCTGGCCCAGAACCGCCAGGATGACAGGGACCGCGTGACAATCGAGCAGGACCGCGCCCGTGACGAGCGCAATCTGGCTGACACCGAATACCTGACCCGTGAGGTCGCGGCCCTCCGCATCGCCTTGCGCGAGGTCGCTACCAGGGATTACGTGCGTGCCGAACTCCGCTCGCTGCTGTCAGATCTGCTCGAAGCCCAGGAAGAGTTGGGTCCGAACAATTCCGGCGGCTCCAATAACGGCGAGAAAGCCAAGGACAAAATCAAGGACAAGCGCAACAAACAGCGCAATCCCCCCACCCAGCAGATCCCCAAGATCCATCCGGCGCATTCCAGCGCTGACCAATCCGAACCCGACCTCTCGGCCGTCGGCACGGCGCCGGCGCGGAACCCGGGTCCTCCCAACCAGCCCGAAAGCTGAACACCCACCCCATGAGCACTCCATCCGTCGAGGCCCTCAACGCTGCCTTGGCAACCGTCATCGATCCCGAACTCCGCCGTCCCATCACGGAATTGGGGATGCTGGATTCGGTCGAGGCCAGTCCGGACGGAACCGTCCGGGTTGCGGTGCTGCTGACCATCGCCGGCTGCCCCTTGCGGGAAACCATCACGACCGACGCCACTGCCGCCCTTACGCGGGTTCCGGGCGTGACCGGCGTCGAGGTTGAACTCAAGGTCATGACGCAAGCGCAACGCGATGCCCTCAAAGAACGTCTGCGAGGCGCAGGCGGGCAACGCGGAATCCCCTTCAACGAACCGGGCTCCCTGACGAAGGTCTTCGCCGTAGCCAGCGGCAAGGGCGGTGTAGGCAAGTCCTCGGTGACGGTCAACCTTGCGTGTGCCCTTGCGGCACAAGGGCTGCGCGTCGGAATCGTCGACGCCGATGTCCACGGTTTCTCCGTCCCGGCGCTCATGGGAATCACGCAGCAGCCCACACGGGTGGACGACATGATCCTCCCGCCCGTGGCCTTCGGCGTGAAGGTGATCTCCATTGGCATGTTCGTTTCCGGGAACAAGGCAGTGGCCTGGCGCGGGCCCATGCTGCACCGCGCCCTGGAACAATTCCTCACGGATGTCTATTTCGGCGATCTGGATGCCCTGTTCCTGGATCTTCCGCCCGGCACGGGCGACATCGCCATCTCGGTGGCGCAGTTGCTTCCCAACGCCGAAATCCTCGTGGTCACCACCCCGCAGGCCGCGGCAGCGGATGTTGCCGAGCGCGCCGGAACCATCGCTACTCAGACGGGCCAGAAGCTTGCCGGAGTCGTGGAGAACATGTCCTTCCTGGAACTGCCCGACGGCGGCAGGATGGAGTTGTTCGGAAGCGGCGGCGGGCAGGTGCTGGCTGAGCGGCTGAGCACCGCCGTCGGAACCGACGTTCCGCTGTTGGGACAAATCCCCTTGGACATCCGTCTGCGCGAAGGCGGAGACGCAGGCCTCCCCGTGGTGTTGACGGCTCCGGAGACGGCCGCCGCACAGGCACTTCAGGCCATCGCGGGCAAGCTCAACGCCAAGCCTCGCGGCCTGGCTGGTATGTCCCTAGGGATCCAGCCGAAATAGCTTCTAGGTGGCCTCAGCGTCGAAGGGCGCTTTCTCACCGACGGAAAGCCGTTCAACAACCCGCTCGGGAACTTTCGGCGCGGCGTCCACGGCTGCTACAGCGGCGGGCGCACCGTCGCTGACAGGCTTCGTGTCGTCGTCGAGCAGCGCTTCCTTGATGATGCGGCGCGGATCGTACTGGCGCGGGTCATACTTCTTCCAGTCGACTTCATCGATGTCGATGCCGACTTCTTCCTTGATCTGCTCACGGGCACCGGACGCCATGCGCCGCAGTTCCTTGACCAGATTCGTCAACTTCCGCGTGTATTCAGGCAAACGGCTGGGACCGATCACGATGACGCCGATGATCAGCAGGATGAGAAACTCCGAGCCATTGATTCCAAACACGTATCGAAGATTACCTTGTCTGTTGGTGCGCTCAGAAACCCGCGAGGCCGGCCAGGGCGTGGAGTCCCCGTTGCAAGCGTTCGTTCCAGGTCTCTGCACTGTTTTCGGCGGGCCGGGCAACCATCAGCGAGTCGCCGGCCTTCACGAGCTCCGGAACGGCTCCCGCAGCCTGGTTCGCAGGCATGTCGGAGGAATAACGCAGCACGGCCACGGGCGAGGAGTAGACGGCTTGCCACGGGGCCCCCTGGGTGATGGACAGCTGGGTTCCCGAAGTGCTGCTGCCCTCCAAGTGCTGCTCCACCATGGTGGCGTGGTGGTCACCGTCGCTGAGGTGCAGCTCAACGGCGGGGTGCCCGTCCTGCATCAAGGCCCGGGCGGAAACCACGTGGTATCCCATGCTTGCCATTTCGGGACATGCCCAGCCGTCTTTCCGCAGCTCGGACAACTGCTGCTCGCTCAGGCTCACCGTTCCGGCTACGCTGACCGGCAGGCTCAACTGCGACCCTGTCATGGGCAGCTGCTCGCCGGAGTTTCCGGGCACGGTTGAACTGACCAAGGTCCGGACTTCCTGCTCTCCCCGGTTAGACGCCTGTGGCGCAACTTCACCGCCGAGCGCGTAGGCTGCAACCGCGAGGATTCCGGCGCTGACGGCGAGTCCGCCGGCGGCGGCACTGGCAAGCCGGACACCGTGCCACACGCTTCGCTGAGGCGCAGGGCGCTCAGGAAAATCGGATTGCGCCAACCGCTGCGTGTGCTCAATCAGCCTGTTGGTGAAATCCTGGCTGGCCTCAGGGACGGCGGCGCGGCGAAGCCGTTCGAGGTACTGGCGTTCCCGCAGGACCGCGGCGTGGCATTCAGAGCACTTCTGCAGATGGCCGGGGGCGCGGCTGTGCCGGATAGTTCCCCGGGCCAAACCACCGCGTCGTCCTTTCAGCAGACCCATCGGCGACTAAAGGAGACCGGCGATGCGCGGCATCTTGAGCCGCGGTTTGCGGGCTTGGACCGGACGCGGATCCCGGTGGGCGAGCTTTTCGCGGAGCATTGTCCGTCCGCGGTGGATGCGGGACCTGACGGTCCCCAGTTTCACGTCGAGCGCTTCGGCAACTTCGTCATAGGAGAGGCCTTCAAGGTCGCAAAGCACGACGGCGGCGCGAAAGTCCGGGGGGAGTTCTTCCAGGGCGCGCTGGACGTCGAGATCGAGGTTGTTCAGCTCGAAGCTCTGCTCCGGACCGGGTTCATGCCCCGGCAGGCGGGATTCGGCGTCCTCGGCCAAGGCGTCGAAGCGTATACGGCTCTTCCGGCGCGCCTGGTCAAGGAAGAGGTTGGTGGTGATGCGGTGCAGCCAGCCGTCGAGTGTGCCTGGCTTGAAGTTTTCGAGCGAACGGAAGACCCTGACGAAGACTTCCTGGGTGAGGTCCTCGGCGTCGAACTTATTTCCAGTGAGCCGATAGGCAAGGCGGAAGACCTTGGCGGAGTGGTTCTCCACCACTTCCTCCCAGCTTGGCCTGACCCATTCTTCGGCCGGCGGGGCCGTGTCGGTGGAACCCAGGACTGCTGCCGTTGTCTGGACTGGCGCAGCACTTGATGCCCGCATCGTCCGCTCCCCTCAAACTGTTTGTCATCCTGCCGGTCACTCAGGAGTTCGTTGCCGGCCGTCACTTGGATGGCTGGATATACATCATCCCAGTGTTGCCTGAGATTTTGCTGATCGCAGTCACACTTTTCCCGCAGAGCGAACATCATGGGGAAGACACCTGGAAGACACAGAATTGCGCGCCACAGGCGTCCGGGCTGGGCGGCCCGTAGCCAGTAGTCTGTAAGCAATACCCCTCTGCCTGGAAAGCGAACCCCCATGAGTGCCGACAAGTCAACCAGCTGGTCCTATGCAGAAGATCTGCCTGCCGAGGACGACGTGTTGCTTCGCGCCCGTGAACGTTCCTTCGAGCTGGGCGTTACTCCCGTGAGCCCCGGCGTTGGCGCCGTCCTGACGGTGCTGGCCGCGGCGTCGAAGGCCCAGACGGTTGTAGAGGTCGGATCCGGGGCAGGTGTCTCCGGCGTCTGCCTGCTGCGGGGCCTCAGCCCGCAGGCTGTCCTGACCACTATCGACGTCGACGTCGAGCACCTCAAGGCCGCCCGCGAGGCCTTCCTGGAGTCCGGCAGTCCGGCGAACCGCACCCGGACCATCTCCGGCCGCGCGGCCGACGTCCTGCCGCGCCTCACCGACTCCGCGTACGACCTCGTGTTCATCGACGCCGACAAACCCAACTTTCCCGGCTACGTCGAGCAAGCCATCCGGTTGCTCAAGTCGGGCGGGACACTCGTCATCAATGACGCCCTGGACAAGGACAAAGTTTCCAATCCGGCTGCCAGGGACAGCACCACCGTCGTGTTGCGCCAGATCGGCAAGGCCATCCGCGACGACGAACGGCTCTCCTCTGCGATGCTTCCCACCGGCGACGGCTTGCTCGTAGCGGTCAAGAAGTAAGCGGCCACCATTCGCTTTCAGGCTTAAACATGAAAGCAGGGCGCCGGCTCTTCTGCCGGGCCCTGCCCAGTGAATCTATTCGGTAACGCCTACGAGGCATTCCTTGAGGTTCGCCGCCTCTGCTGCGTTGAGCTCGACCACCAGCCGTCCTCCGCCTTCGAGCGGCACACGCATGATCAGGCTGCGGCCCTCTTTGGTTACTTCCATAGGGCCGTCGCCAGTACGTGGTTTCATAGCCGCCATTAGGAAAATCCCCTCCAGTTGTCCCAAATCCCGCCAACCCGGCCGGGTTGGCTCCGCGTGGAATATACGGCGTCGACAGTCATGGCAGTTCAGTCGTCGTCGCCGGGCACCCGAGAGTGCCTTTGTCCTTGCTTGTGTCCATTATCTCGTAATTACCCGCCCGTAGCTAATTGATGGACTTTTCCCGGCGGGCCGTGATCGCGCTTGAACAGGCGAAACGACGCGGTGCCTCACGGAGGATAGTCGCCGCCGCCCGGCAACTGCGCCCACGCCCACAGCCAGACGATCCATACGATCTGGAGGAGGAAGAACATGACCACCACAGTGCCCCGGTAGGCCTTCGAACGGGACAACCAGGCCGTGCTGAGCGCCAAGGGGAACAATGGCAAGAGCATCCGGAATGTACTCGTCTGGGGGTGCAGGAAGACGAGAAGATACCCCATGTAGCACGTGCACCACAGTCTCAGTTCGGTGCCCAGGGCCCGGACAGGTTTGCTCAACATCAGCAGGGCAAAGAGGGCCACGAAGACGAACGGCGCAAGGATGCCGAGTACCGGTCCGAAGAGCATTTGACCAGTCTCGAACCACGGCTTGAACGGAACGAGGTCGTCCCCGCGCCAGACAGTTTCGGTCTTGGTGTAGGCGAGCGGATCCCCCGTGACTGCCCAGGCAATGGCCGGCCAAGCGAAAGCCCCAGCCACGCTGACCACTACGAGCGCGGCCAGCGATCCAAGTTCCCGGAGCGTCGGAATGGACCGGGCTGCGGGCACGCCGGCTGGCACGTCGCCTGGCACTGATGGGCGGCGCCCGAACCTCTTCCACAAGTGGTGGAGCAGGAGCAGCCCTGCCATGGCTGCGAAGGGCACGCCGGTGGGCCGCGACAGGCACATGAGCAAGACCACGGGTATCGCCCCGAGGTACTTGCGACGCACGATCAGCAGGAGGGAAGCCGCCAGGAGCAGGGTATTGAGGGATTCAGCGTAGGGGACCTGCAGGATGGCCGAGACGGGGAACATCGAGAAGAAGGTCAGTGCCCACAGTGCCGTGGTTCGCCCGGCGTATTCGCGGAACAGTTTGTAGACCACCAGGGCCGCTCCGAGCCCGGCCACCATGGCGACGACCGTCAGCGCGGGCAGCGTCGCCAGTCCGGCGAGGGCGCCGAGGGCCCTGGCAAGGTAGGGAAACAGCGGATAGAACGCCCAGGAATTTTCCGCGACGCCGCCGTTCGCATTGACCGGCAAAACAGACGGATAACCGTTGTTTGCGGCTTCGGCGTACCAGCGCCCATCCCAGATGGTGATGAAGTTCCAGTAGTCGGGTGCGGGCGGGAACCACGGATTGACGCCTTGCTGCAATGCTGCAGCCATGAAGATACAAGCGCTGACAAGTCTCGAGGCGATGTAGACGAGGGCCACTTGGAGCCACCACGGCCAGCTCGCGGCATGGGCCCCGAGGCGGCGCAGTCTTCGGGCCAGGTACCCCTTTGGGGACCGCGCTTCGACTGACTGGGTCACTCTTTTGGTTCTTCCTGGTTCCCGGCTGCTTCAAGGGCCAGTTTCAGCCGTTCGATTTCCCTCTCCTGGGAGGTCAGCTGATCCCTCAGCTCATCGAGCACCTCGTCCACTTGGTCCATCCGGTAGCCCCGCAGGCCAAGGGCAAACCGCACCCGGTCGACGTCGGACGCCTTTGCTCCGGCCGGTAGCAGAACCGGAGGCAGGTTCGGGACAGGTTCATCCAACCCGGCGCCGGAGTCGCGGCTCGATTTGGCCATTCCGGCGCCGAGGAACAACACGGCACCGATGATGACAATCGCGAGAAAGACCAGAAAAAAGCTCACAACAACCATCGTGCCAGACTCAGCTGGGAGCTCAGCGCCGGCAACGCTACTCCGGGCGCTGGTCTCCGTTGGTCGAAGGTGGCCGCGGGATTCCGTGCAGGACCCGGTGCACGGCGTCCGCGGGATCGTCCACAAGCTGGATCAGGTCCAGGTCCTTTGCGGAGACCATGCCTTCGGCCACCAGGGTCCCCTTGATCCATTCGATCATCGGGCTCCAGAAGTCGACCCCCAGGAGGACGATGGGGAACGATGTCACCTTGCGGGTCTGCACCAGAACCATGGCTTCAAACAGTTCGTCCAGGGTCCCCAGGCCGCCCGGCAGGACGATGAACCCTTGGGCGTACTTGACGAACATGGTCTTGCGGGCGAAGAAGTACCTGAAGTTGATGCCAAGGTCCACCCACCGGTTGAGGCCTTGTTCGAAGGGCAGTTCGATTCCCAGCCCGACGGAAACGCCGTTGCCCTCAACAGCGCCCCGGTTGGCGGCTTCCATGGATCCCGGGCCACCGCCGGTAATGACGGCGACCCCGGCTTCCGCGAGGTGGCGGCCGACCTGCACGCCCATGTCGTAATAGCCGGTGCCCGGCTTGGTGCGGGCGGAACCAAAGACACTGACAGCGGGACCGAGCTCAGCAAGCGCGCCGAAGCCTTCAACGAACTCACTCTGGATCCGCAGGACCCGCCACGGGTCGGTGTGGATGAAGTGGTCGGCTCCCCTCGTGTCCAGGAGTCGCTGGTCCGACATCGGCATGGCAGCCTGTTTGCGCCGAAGCTCCAAGGGTCCTTTGTGCTTGGCTGGCGGCTCCGGGGCAACGGCCGGAGCTGACGCTGCGGATCCGTTGCTCATCGCCTTGCCATTGGCGTCTGGACTAGGAACTTGGGGCTGGCTGGTACTCATTGACCTAGGCTAGCGCGGATGGCGGCTGCTGCCGTTCCAGCGCGGCCCTGTAGTTTGCGGTGTTGTATGTCCCGCGCACCATTCACTGTCAAATACCTGCAAGACAGGTATCTGTTGAATCACGATCTGCGGAAGTTATTGTGAGCTGGCTCATCTTGAATCAATTCTTCGCTAGATTCGTCCCATGACTATTCAAGCCGCCAGCGATGCCCTCGTCTCCCTGAATGGCGTCAACAAGCACTATGGTCAACTGCATGTCCTGAAGGACATCAACCTCCAGGTCAAAAAGGGTGAGGTTGTGGTTGTCATCGGGCCGTCGGGCTCGGGCAAGTCCACGCTGTGCCGGGCCATCAACCGCTTGGAGACCATCGACACGGGTGAGATCTCCATCGACGGCAAGAAGCTGCCCGAAGAAGGCAAGGAACTTGCCCTCCTCCGGGCCGACGTCGGGATGGTCTTCCAATCCTTCAACCTGTTCGCCCACAAGACGATTCTCGAAAACGTCACCCTGGGGCCGATCAAGGTAAAGAAACTGGACAAAGCAACCGCGGACAAGGACGCCATGGCGTTGTTGGAGCGGGTTGGCGTCGGGCAGCAGGCACCTAAGATGCCTGCGCAGCTGTCCGGCGGACAACAACAGCGCGTGGCAATTGCCCGGGCGCTGGCCATGAAGCCGAAGGTCATGCTGTTCGACGAGCCGACCTCGGCACTTGATCCGGAAATGATCAACGAGGTCCTGGATGTCATGGTCCAGTTGGCCAAGGAAGGCATGACCATGATCGTGGTCACCCACGAGATGGGCTTTGCGCGCAAAGCCGCCGACCGCGTTGTCTTCATGGCCGACGGCCAGATCGTGGAAGACGCCAAGCCAGAGGAATTCTTCACCAATCCCCAGAGCAACCGCGCCAAGGATTTCCTCTCCAAACTCCTGACTCACTAGCACTCACCGCACCCAGGCCGCGGGGGTGGCCGCACAATGAAAGGAATATCATGAAGGCTTTTATCACCCGGAGGAAAACCCTCCTGGTCGCTGCAAGCGCGGCGCTCGCCCTTTCGCTGAGCGCATGCGGTGGCGGCGGGGGTTCCACCACCGCGCCAAGCAGCGAGTCTGCACCGTTCACGGTGGCCCAGAACGTGTCCATCACGGGCAGCCCCACGTTCGACAAGATCAAGTCGAACGGAAAGGTCACGATCGGCGTCAAGCAGGACCAGCCCGGACTGGGATTCAAGGATGCCGCGACCGGCGAGTACAGCGGTTTTGATATTCAGGTTGCCCAGTGGATTGCGGCATCCCTCGGATTCTCCAAGGACAAGATCGAATTCAAGCCAATCCCTTCGGCCAACCGCGAGTCCGCCATTACCAACGGCGACATCGACTACTACGTGGGGACATACTCCATCACCGACAAGCGCAAGCAGCTGGTCGACTTTGCCGGACCCTACTTCGTGACTGGCCAGGGCTTGCTGGTCAAGAAGAGCAACACCTCAATCAATAGTGAGAAGGACCTGTCCGGGAAGAACGTCTGTTCAGCCACCGGCTCAACCCCCATCCAGAACATCAAGGCAAACTTCCCCGGCACCAAGACCACCGAGTTCGACACGTACTCGCAGTGCGTCGAGGCCCTCAAGAGCGGCCAGGTCGATGCCGTGACTACCGACCAGGCAATCCTGATCGGCTACGCCTCCCAGGACGCCGACAACCTCAAGGTGGTCGGCCAACCGTTCACCGTTGAGAAGTACGGCGTCGGCTTGAAGAAGGGCGACACCGCCTTCCGCAAGTTCGTCAACAAGATGTTCACCGATGGCGGCTCTGTGTGGCAGAAGATCTACGACTCCACGCTGGGACAGTCCGGCACCAAGGTCACCCAGCCCGCAGTGGACAACTACTAAACCCATGTTGAGGGGGCGGCCATTGGCCGCCCCCTCAAATATCGGCTGAAAGCGACCATTCTGTGAATACGCTGCTGAATAACTCGGACCTCTTCATTACGGGGTTCCGGAACACCCTCATACTTTTCTTTTTCGCCGGGATCTTCGCCCTGATCCTGGGCACCATCGTGGCAACGCTGCGTGTTTCCCCCATTCCTGCGATGCGCGCTGCAGCCACCTTGTACATCAACGTCGTGCGCAACACTCCGTTGACGTTGGTTCTGTTCTTTTTTGCCTTGGGCTACCCGAAGCTCGGCCTCGTTGAAATTGATTTCATGACCGCCGCAACCGTCGGCCTCAGCCTGTACACCGCGACTTATGTGGCGGAGGCCGTCCGCTCCGGTATCAATACAGTCCCTGTCGGCCAAGCCGAAGCTGCGCGCGCCATCGGCCTGCCGTTCACGCAAACCCTTACGCTGGTGATCCTCCCGCAGGCTTTCCGCGCCGTCATCCCGCCCATGTTCAGCGTGTTCATTGCACTGCTCAAGAACACCACCGTGGCGGCGGGCTTCTCAGTCGCAGAAGCAGGAGCCATCCGATCGAATCTTTCTGAGCGCGGTGAGCCCGCCATGGCCGGGCTGCTTTGGGTCGCACTCATCTTCGTTCTGCTCGTTTTCATTCTTTCCTTTGTCCAGCGGAAGCTTGAAAAGAAATGGAAGGTGGCCCGATGAGCTCGGTCCTTTTTGACGCTCCGGGGCCAAAGGCCCGCGCACGCTACCGGATTCTCGGCGTCGTGACCGCCCTGGTCATTATCGCCATCGTCGGATTCATCGTCCTTCGCTTCGCCCAAAGCGGGCAGTTCGACGCGAAGAAGTGGCAGTTGTTCACCTTCCCCCTGGTTCAGCAGACCATCATCCAATCGGTGGGTGCCACGCTTTCGGCTTTTGCCACGGCAGCCGTGCTCAGCCTGGTGCTGGGTGTCTTCCTGGCCTTCGGCAGGCTCTCCGACCGTAAGTGGATCAGCTTGCCCTGCTATGGATTCACGGAACTCTTCCGCGCCATTCCGCTGCTGATCCTCATGATGATCTTCTACTACGGGCTCCCTCCGCTCGGCGTTCAGGGGATCACGCCTTTCACGGCAGTCGTTGCGGGCCTGGTCCTCTACAACGGATCTGTGCTGGCTGAAGTCTTCCGGGCCGGCATCGAATCGCTCCCCCGCGGACAAAGCGAGGCCGGCTATGCCATCGGCTTGCCGAAGAGCGCGGTCATGACAAACATCCTGTTGCCACAGGCGGTCCGCTCGATGCTCCCGGTGATCATTTCCCAGCTCGTGGTCATCCTCAAGGACACCGCATTGGGATTCATCGTGACTTACAACGAGATCCTCTTCCAGGCCAAGTACTTCGGAAGCCAGGCCCAGTACGGTTCGCCGATCATTCCTTCCGCGATCATCGCGGGCGTTCTGTACGTCGGAATGTGCCTGATCCTGGCCGGAATCGCCAAGTGGCTTGAAGGCCGGATGCGCCGCAACGTCAAAGTGGTGAAGGTGACCAAGTCGGAGATTGTGGCAATCGAGGGCTAGGCACAAGAACGCCGTAAACGCAGGTGTGGCCCGTGGGCTTGGTTCCGGAACCAAGCCCACGGGCCACACCCACGATCTCAAGCAAAAAGTGAGGTCACTCCACCTAGTCAGCCAGCCAAGACCGCAGTGCGCGGAGGCACTCACGGATGGCATCGGCGTCGACGTGTTCGTTGTCTTTGTGCGCCAGCAGCGGATCGCCCGGCCCGAAGTTGACCGCGGGAACGCCCAGCTCGCTGAAGCGCGCGACGTCGGTCCAACCGTATTTGGGTTTGGGCTCGGCACCGACGGCGGCAACGAAGGACGCGGCAGCCGGGTGGTTGAGGCCCGGCCGCGCTCCAGCGGCGGCGTCGGTGCGGACGACGTCGAAGCCCTCCAACAGTTCGCGGACATGGGCTTCGGCCTGATCCGGGGTCTTGTCCGGCGCGAAGCGGTAGTTGATCTCCACGACGCAACGGTCCGGGATCACGTTTCCGGCGGTCCCGCCGTTGATCTTCACGGCATTGAGGCTTTCCCGGTAGTCCAGCCCATCGACGTTGACGGTGCGCGGTTCGTAGGCTGCCAAGCGGCCCAGGATGGGTGCGGCAGCGTGAATGGCATTGCTGCCCATCCACGCCCGGGCAGAGTGCGCCGCTTCCCCGACGGTGGTGGCTTCGAAGCGGCTGGTGCCGTTGCAACCGCCTTCCACCGTACCGTCGGTGGGTTCGAGCAGGATCGCGAAGTCCCCCTCCAGGAGATGGCCGTGATTCCGCACCAAGCGGCCAAGGCCGCTCTTGACCGCTTCGACTTCCTCATGGTCGTAGAAGACGAAGGTCACGTCCTTACCCGGCTCGGCGCCGCCGTCGAACATGGTTGCGGCGAGCGCAAGCTGCACCGCGACTCCGCCCTTCATGTCGGTCGCTCCGCGTCCATACAGGTTTCCCGTCCCGGGAACGCCGGACTCCCACGTGGAAGGCACGGTGCCGAGCGAACCTTCCACGGTGGGCAACGGCACGGTATCGAGATGGCCGGCCAGAATCACGCGCTCCGGGCGTCCCAGCTCGGTCCGGGCAATGATGGCGTCACCGTCCCGCAGAAGCTGCAGGCCGGGGATCGTACGAAGTGCGGATTCAACGGCGTCTGCAAGCGCGGCTTCGTTGCCGGACACGCTGTTGATGTCCATCAGCGCGGCAGTCAGCAGCGCAACGTCTTGCCTGATGTCAAGAAGGATCGGGGTAGTTTCAACAGTCACCTCTCCACTGTATCCCGAGCGAATTGCGACCCCTTCGGTCCACACACGGTTTCAAAGGAAGCAGTGGCTCTCGATAGACTTGCGCCATGACTGAAACCGCTGCCTCTGCCGCTCTCGATAGCGCTTCTGCCAACGATCGCTCCGCCTATGGCTTTGGCCTGGCCACCATCGCCACGTCCGACGCCGGCGAAGCGACAGTGCTGGACGTATGGTTTCCGGCGCCGGCACTGGGCGAAGTTGCCGCATCCCTCCGGGCCGTGGAGCACGCCGACGAGTCGCTGACCACACTTGCGGCTGAAAGCCACGACGCAGACCGCCGGACCGAGCAGAAGGTGGTCTTTGCCCAGATCAACCTGGACGAGGCCCCCGCGGACACCGTTGACGCCTACCTGCGCCTGCACTTGCTTTCGCACCGGCTGGTCAAGCCCAACAGCATCAACCTGGACGGCATCTTCGGCAAGCTCCCCAACGTCGTGTGGACGAACTTCGGCCCCGCCGCAGTGGACGGCTTCGAATTGACCCGTGCCCGCTTGCGCAAGCGCGGGCCGGTCACCGTCTACGGAGTGGACAAGTTCCCACGCATGGTGGACTACGTCGTCCCCACGGGCGTCAGGATCGCCGACGCCGACCGCGTCCGTCTTGGCGCCTACCTCTCCGAAGGCACCACGGTCATGCACGAAGGCTTCGTGAACTTCAACGCCGGCACGCTCGGCACGTCCATGGTGGAAGGCCGGATCTCGGCGGGCGTTGTTGCCGGTGACGGTACCGACGTCGGTGGCGGCGCTTCCATCATGGGAACCCTCTCCGGTGGCGGCAAGGAAAAGATTGCCTTGGGTGAACGCGTGCTCCTGGGCGCCAACTCCGGCGTGGGCATCAGCATCGGCGACGACTCCGTGGTCGAAGCAGGCCTTTATGTCACGGCTGGAACCCGCGTGCGCATCCCTGGCCCGAAGGACGCCAACGGCGAGGACACCAGCAGCATCATCAAGGCTGTTGAGCTCTCCGGCGTGCCGAACCTGCTGTTCCGCCGCAACTCCACCACTGGTGAAGTCGAGGTCCTTCCCCGCAAGGGCCAGACGGTGGAACTCAACGAAGCCCTCCACGCCAACTAGCTGATATCTGGATGCGCCGTCTCCGACGCACCATTATCTTGTTGCTGGCGCTTGCCTTGGTGGCTGGTGCCATCTACGCCGTGGTGACTGTACTGCAGCGCTCCGACACCTTGGTTACGGAGCGCTGCGTCGCCGTCGTCGGCTCGGATTCATACGAGTTGGCGACGGACCAGGCTGCGAATGCCGCCCTCATCACCGCCATTGCGGTGCAGCGGGGGCTGCCTCCGCGCGCGGCCACAATTGCTGTGGCCACCGCGATGCAGGAATCCAAGCTTCGCAACATCGGCCACGGTGACGAGGTGGGCCCCGATTCGAGGGGACTATTCCAGCAGCGCCCGTCCCAGGGGTGGGGCACCGAGGCCGAAGTCATGGATCCCGTCTACGCGACCAACGCCTTCTATGACCACTTGGTCAAAGTGCCCGGCTACGAAACCATGGCGATCACTGATGCGGCCCAAGCGGTCCAGCATTCCGCCTACCCCCAGGCTTACGCGCAGCAGGAACCCATGGGCCGGGCCTACGCGTCGGCGCTGACGGGACATTCCGAGAGGGCCCTCGACTGCACGCTCCGTGCCGCGGACGCTGCCGGTGATCCGAACGCCGTTGTGGCGGCCATGACGACGGCGTTCGGCTCCCTGCCAGCCGTTGCCCAGGGCCGCACGGTCCAGTTGAACATTACCGGTGCGCAGGCGTGGGCTGTGGCCCAGTGGGCAGTAGCGAATGCCAAGGACCTTTCGGTGACGCAGGTTGACGTGGCCGGCGCCACCTGGAACCGCCAGGACCACAAGGGCTGGCAGGATCCAGCGGCAGCATCGGGAGCCGTGACCATCACGGTTTCGGCTCCGAAGACATGATTTCTGGCTGAAGCCACAGGCTGCGGGCGTCAGACTGCGGGCGTCAGGCTGCGGGCTTCAGACCAGTAGTTCAACCACTGGCTGGACGTAGCTGCGGAAGATGTCCGGCTCGGACAAGAGCCGGTGGCTCATGATCATCTTGTCCGGCTCAAGGTACCAGGCCCTTGGCTCGCTGAGGGGAAGTTCGATGATTGTCAACTGGAAGTCCCGGGAACTCCGTCCGACTTCCAGCAGGCGGTCCTCCACCATGTCCCCAAGAAGCAACGTGGCGCCGCTCGCTTCGCGTTCGGCTTCCAGTTTTTCGTAATCTTCAAGGCGTTCACGGGCCCACGTGAGGGCGGCCCCGAAGTGTGCCTGCAGTACTCGGCGCAGGGCAGGCGAATTGCCGAAGGCGTTGAATCCCGGAGGTGAAAGTTCCGGCGCCGCATCCGGATACGCCCTCAACAACTGCTCCCACCAGGCCTCCCACTCTGTCTTGAGGGCCGGCACCCCGCCTACCTCGGCGGTGAGGTGCGTGTGGTCTGCGTGTCTGACTTTGGGTGTGGCGTGGGACAACGTCGGCGTTCCGGCTCCGTCCAATCCAGCAACGTCTCTCAGATACAAGGCAATGAGCATCGGTCCGGAGGTGTCCATTGTGATCCGCCACCCCTGACCGCCTGTGTCATGCATCCGATTGCCTCCCTTGGCAGGTGCCCGCTCAGGGTTCCAGTCTATTCCCGATGAGCCTTGACGTTAACGGTTCGACGGGACCGCAACCAGAGTCTCCAGATGCGCGGTCAGAACGTCGCGGCAGACCTCGGCTGTCATCCACTCAGGCTGCAGCAAGGCATGCATGCACAGTCCGTCGAGGGTCGCCAGGAGGCGCTCGGCCTCGGTCACCAGATGCTCCTGGATGGATCCGCCGTCGGGCATCAGCCGCATCACCAAACGGCCGACGACGGCGGCCACGGCACGGTGGCTGCGTGCGGCTTCCGGTTCAAGCACCGGCCGGATCCGGGCCGCGTGCCGGAATGCCATCCACACGCAGGCATCGACTGCCAGTTGCTCGTCGAGCGGAAGGAATTGACCCAGCAGGGTTAACACGGCGGCGTCGTGTTCCGCAGAGGCTTTGTCTAGTGATTCAACGACGGCGTACGCTTCCTCAAGCCGCCCGGCGATCCTGTCGATGACCACGGCAAAGGAATGGACCAGCAGTTCATCGCTGCTGGCAAAATAGTGGCGGACCGAGCCGACGGCAAGCCCGGCCTCGTCGGCGACCTCCCGCAAGGAGGCACGCTCGAGGCCATCCGAGGCAATGATCCTGAAGACGGCTTCGACTACTTCCTGGCGCCGGGCTTCGGCATCAACAATCTTGGGCACAAAACTTTTTAGCACAAACGTGCTTGAACCGTGCCGTCGGCGCACGGGAACCGCGCGACTGTGGCGTACGCAACACTGAGCGGGCGCCGACCAAGTTCGGCTAGCGTTGGTCACATGAGAATTCTTGTCACGGGTGGCACCGGCTATATCGGATCGCACACCGTCCTGTCCTTGTTGGAAACCGGGCACGAAGTGGTCGTGGTGGACAACCTCGTGAATTCAAGCGAAGAATCCCTGCGCCGCGTCGGTGAACTGGCGGGAAAGACCGCGGCATTCCATCAGGTGGATCTGGTGGATGAGCCCGCGGTTGAGGCCGTGTTCGACCGGCATCAGATCGACGCCGTCATCCACTTCGCCGGGCTCAAGGCGGTGGGCGAATCCGTGCAGGAACCCCTGAATTACTACTACAACAACATCGTGGGCACGCTGAACCTGCTCCGGGCCATGGACAAGCACGGGGTCCGTTCGATCGTTTTCAGTTCCTCGGCAACGGTGTACGGCGAGCACAACCCGATCCCCTACGTCGAGAAGATGGAGATCGGGGCGAACAACCCCTACGGCCGCACCAAGGAACAGATCGAGGACATCCTCACGGACCTCGGGGCCGCGGACGAGCGCTGGCACATCGCCTTGTTGCGCTACTTCAACCCGGTGGGCGCCCATCCGTCCGGCAGGATCGGCGAGGACCCGCAGGGCATCCCCAACAACCTGGTCCCGTACATCGCCCAGGTTGCCGTCGGCCGCCGCGAAAAGCTCATGGTCTTCGGTGGAGACTACGACACCCCGGACGGCACGTGCCTGCGGGACTACATCCACGTGGTCGACCTCGCCGATGGCCACGTCGCCGCGCTGGACTACGTTGCGGAACGCCCCGGCGTGCACCGCTGGAACCTCGGCTCCGGGAAGGGCACGTCCGTACTGGAGATGCTCCACGCCTTCGAGCAAGCCGTGGGCCACCCGCTGCCGTACGAGATCACGGGACGCCGCGCCGGAGACCTGCCCGCATTCTGGGCCGACGCCTCCTCCGCCCTGGCGGATCTCAGCTGGTCCACGACCAAGACCGTGGACCAAATGTGCGAAGACCACTGGCGCTGGCAGAAGAACAACCCCCTCGGCTACAGCTCTTAAAAGCAACGCGGGGTCACTTACGGCCCATGATGTCCCTCGGGACGGGCTGTAAGTGACCCCGCGTTGGCTGGTTACATCGCCGGGTAGTCGCGCTCCGGCTCTCCTGTGTAGAGCTGCCGCGGACGGCCGATCTTCGTCTGGGGGTCGTTGATCATTTCGCGCCACTGGGCGATCCAGCCGGGGAGCCGGCCGATCGCGAACAGCACCGTGAACATCTTCTCGGGGAAGCCCATGGCCTTGTAGATCAGGCCGGTGTAGAAGTCGACGTTCGGGTAGAGCTTGCGCTGGATGAAGTAGTCATCAGCCAGGGCCTTCTCTTCGAGGCGCATCGCGATGTCCAGGAGCTCGTCGTTGCCGCCGAGCTTGCCCAGGATCTCGTGTGCCGTCGCCTTGATGATCTTCGCGCGGGGGTCGTAGTTCTTGTAGACGCGGTGTCCGAAGCCCATGAGGCGGACGCCGTCCTCCTTGTTCTTGACCTTCTCCATGTAGTCCTCGGGCTTGATGCCGTCGGCCTGGATCTGGCGCAGCATCTTCAGCACGGCTTCGTTGGCGCCACCGTGGGCGGGACCGAAGAGGGCGTTGATGCCGGCGGAAACGGAAGCGAACAGGTTCGCGTTCGAGGAGCCCACGAGTCGGACGGTCGACGTCGAGCAATTCTGCTCGTGGTCGGCGTGCAGGATGAGCAGGAGGTCCAGTGCCTTGACGACGACGGGGTCCAGCTCGTACTGCTCCGCCGGCAGGCCGAAGCTCAGGCGCAGGAAGTTCTCCACGAGGTTCATGGAGTTGTCCGGGTACAGCATGGGCTGGCCGATGGACTTCTTGTGCGCGTAGGCCGCGATGACCGGCAGCTTCGCCATGAGACGGATGGTGGAAACTTCCACGTGCTCAGGGTTGAACGGGTCCAAGGAGTCCTGGTAGAACGTGGACAGCGCGGAGACAGCCGAGGAAAGCACCGGCATCGGGTGCGCGTCACGCGGGAAACCGCCGAAGAAGCCCTTGAGCTCTTCGTGGAGCAGCGTGTGGTGGCGGATCCGCTGGTCAAACGCGTCCAGCTCGGTGGGCGTGGGTAGGTTGCCGTAGATCAGCAGGTAGGAAACTTCCAGGAAGCTTGAGTGCTGGGCAAGCTGCTCGATCGGGTAGCCGCGGTACCGCAGGATACCGGCGTCGCCATCGATGTAGGTGATTGCCGACGTCGTGGCGGCGGTGTTCATGAAGCCGGGGTCATAGGCGACGGCGCCCGTCTGCTTCAGCAGCTTGGAAACGTCGTATCCTTCGTTCCCTTCTACAACCTTGATCCGCGGGAGTTCGAGCTCTCCGCCGGCATGGCGCAGGGTAGCGCTGGTGGTCTCAGTCATGGAGTCCCCTTCATGAGGCTCTTGGCCTCGGTCGAAAGCTTGATCCAACCAACATCTGGTGACTCCAGCCGGGCGCCTGCAGGTGCAGGCGCCATCAACCGGACTGCCTTCGTGGAGAAAGCCACCATTGATAGTCAGTTAAAAGCTACCGCCAGTAAGCGGG
Source organism: Arthrobacter sp. NPDC058127 (assembly GCF_042884555.1). Classification (NCBI taxonomy): domain Bacteria; kingdom Bacillati; phylum Actinomycetota; class Actinomycetes; order Micrococcales; family Micrococcaceae; genus Arthrobacter; species Arthrobacter sp. NPDC058127. Next base: position 355,054 of record NZ_JBHVTT010000003.1, read on the forward strand.
ACAAACTAATTCACAAGCTACGGTTACTCGCGGAATGACGCGCCCTGTGCGGCAAGTCACAGCATTGTTACCGAGCGGTGTCCAAGCGTTCCACGGCCGCATCGATGCGTTCGTCCGTGCCCGTGAGCGCCACCCGGATGAAACCATTGCCCGCGTCTCCGTAGAACACTCCAGGCCCGACGACGATCCCCAAGTCAGCGAATCGCTGGACTGTGTCCCACGTAGCCTCGCCTGCGGTGGACCACAAGTACAGGCCCGCTTTGGACTCGTGGATGTCCAGGCCGAAGTTCTGCAGGGCTGGCAAAAGCCGTTCACGGCGGCCGCGGTAGAGATCCTTTTGGGCGAGCACGTGGTTGGCATCGCCCAGCGCGATGCGCATGGCTTCCTGGACGGGGTAGGGCACAATCATGCCTGCGTGCTTGCGGCTATTGACCAGATTCGCCACGATCGAGGAGTCGCCTGCCACGAAGGCGGCACGGTAGCCGGCGAGGTTCGACTGCTTGCTGAGCGAGTAGACGCACAACAGACCGTCCGTGGACCCTCCGGTGACGCGCGGGTCAAGGACACTCGGCACTGCTTCGCCGCCGCGCTGGGCATCCCATTCGCCCCAGCCGAGTTCGGCATAGCATTCATCCGATGCCACGACTGCGCCGATCTCGCGGGCCTGGGCCACGATCTGCCGGAGGGATTCGACGTCACGGACGCTGCCCGTGGGGTTGCCCGGGGAATTGATCCAAATCAGCCGGACCCTTGCGCGGGTGGCTGGGTCAAGTTCGTCCAGGCTGTCCGCGGCGACCGCAGTGGCCCCGGCGAGCATAGCGCCGATGTCGTAGGTCGGGTAAGCCACAGTGGGGCGGACCACGACGTCGCCTGCGCCGAGTCCCAGCAGGAACGGGAGCCAGGCCACCAGTTCCTTCGAGCCGACCGTGGGCAGGACGTCCCTCGGATCGATCCCCGGGACCCCGCGGCGGCTGGCAAACCAGGTGGATACAGCCTCGCGAAGAGCTTCCGTTCCGTGGACCGTTGGGTAACCATGGGCGTCAGCTGCCCTGGCGAGCGCCTCGCGGACCAGCTGCGGCGTAGGATCCACGGGAGTTCCGATGGAGAGATTGACTACTCCGCCCGGGTGTTCTGAAGCCTTGGCCACGTACGGCGCCATAGCTTCCCAAGGGTAGTCGGGCAGGTTGAGGCCGAAAGCGGGGGCCGCAGAAATCAAAGGAAGCAACCGTTCTTAGTGGTCTTGGTTCTGCGGAGGGAGCGCTGCGATGAAGGGGTGGTCCTTGCCGGTGTTGCCGATCTTGGCAGCTCCGCCCGGGGAACCAAGGTCATCGAAGAACTCGACGTTGGCCTTGTAGTAGTCGGCCCATTCCTCCGGGGTGTCGTCCTCGTAGTAAATCGCTTCCACCGGGCACACGGGTTCGCAGGCTCCGCAGTCCACGCATTCATCCGGGTGGATATAGAGGGAACGTTCGCCTTCGTAGATGCAGTCAACAGGGCATTCTTCAATACACGCCTTGTCCTTGACGTCCACACACGGCTGCGCGATTACGTAGGTCACGTCCCTTGCCTCTCCACAGTTGTCCCGGCCAATGTCCGGGTAGTACCACCGGCCCTGTGGCCGGTACATCGAATTCTGTAGCCTATTATCCCCCAGCCGGAACTTACCAAACTACTGGGCGTCATAGTATGAACTGGTGACGTTGCCCCACCCCCAGGATTTCCTGCTCAATACCGTATCCGGAACGCGGGTAGTTATCCGATACCGGCTGGACAACGGCTTCACCGATGCCCTCGGCTACCTACTCTCCGTCACCGAGGGTGCGTGCATCATCCGTACCCGACAGTCCGACGTCGAGATCCCGCTGGGCCTTGTCGTGGCGGCAAAAGAGGTCCCCCCTCCGCCGCCACGCCGAGGTACGCGCACAACCCGCGAGTAATCCCGGCCTCCCGTCCCCAGAGGGTCAGGCGCCATGCACCTCGTCCGGCAGCCTGCGCATTCCCCACAACGGAGAGAACAGCACGGGAGCAACAAAGACAATGCTTCCGCCCAAGCCGATCCAGAGTGTCGGGACGAGGCCGATGTTCTCGGCCAGGAGACCCGAGGCTAGGGCTGCGATCGGCATGACTCCCCACACCACAAAGCGAATGGACGCATTCATGCGCCCGAGAAGCCGGGGCGGACACACGCGCTGCCTCATGCTCAACTGCATGATGTTGTACACCAGGACTCCGAAAGCAAACCCGAACTCGGAGACGATGAGCATCACGAGGGACATCCATCGTTCGGGGGCAAGCACGCACAGCGGAACCAGGAGGAGGAAAAGCGAACTGATCATCGACGCCACGGGAATGACGGTCCCCTCGCCGACCCGGTCAGCGAGCTTGGGCGCGGAAACAGCTCCGATCAGTCCGCCCACAGCGCCCACTGCCATGATGAGGCCCATGCCCTCGGGACCGAGTTCCAGTTCACGAAGCACCAGCACGGGCATTAGAGTAAAGGCGATCGTGGTGAAGAAGTTGACCCCGCCCGTGCAGGCCACAATCCTGCTGATCAACGGATGCCTGACCACGAAGACCAGGCCTTCCTTGATTTCGCTTGCCAGTGGATGCCGATCCTTCGCGGGCACGGGACGTTCCGCATCGCCCGTCCTGAGCAGGAAGATGGCCGACATCAGATACCCGATCGCCTCGCCGACGAACAGCACCGGGGCGGATACGATCGTCAGCAACCCACCGCCCGCGGCCGGACCCCCGATCCGTGCGATCTGGGAGGTGGCTTCCAGCTTGGAGTTGGCCTGCGGAACTTTCGCGGCATCCACGAGTACAGGCACATAGCTCTGGTAAGAAACGTCGAAGAAGACCGTTGCGGCCCCGACGACGGCGGCTACGGCGTACAAGTGCCAGATCTGCAGGACGCCGCCCCACCAGAGGATCGGTACGGTGGCCATCGCCGCGGTCCGGACCAGGTCCGCCACAATCATGGCGCGACGCTTGAGCCAGCGGTCCACCCAGGCTCCCGCCGGCAAGCCGATCAGCAGGAAGGCGGCAAGGCTGGCGGCATTGAGTGCGCCAACCTCGAACTCGCTGGCTCCGAGCAAAGTCACCGCGAGGACGGGAATAGCCAATTGCCCAAGTTGCGCCCCGAGCTGGCTGACGGCCTGGCCAGACCAAAAGGTAATGAAGTTCCGGTCCCGCCAAAGCGAGGCCGCTTGCTGCGCTGTGTCAGTTTGCTGAGCATTGTCCGTGGTCCCGGCATTCACCCGCCCAGTTTCCTGCAGTGATTGGTATATGTCAATCACTCATGGGTGGCTACACTGGCCACCATGACGGAACACGAGCGGGAGGACAGTGACCTGGTGGCCAAGGGTCGCGCCTTGAGTTCGCCCCTGCGCCTGAGGATTCTCCGGCTCTGCCTGCACCACGCGCGCACCAACAAAGAGATCGCCGGGCTGTTGGATATCAATCCGGCGTCGAGCTTGCACCATGTCAGGACCTTGGTGCGCACCGGTTTTCTCGAGCCGCAGGAAGGCCGGAAGGGAAAGAGGGGCGCCAAGGAGGTGCCGTACATCGCCACCCGCACCTCGTGGAGCACTCCCGTCGACGATATTGCCCCGGTCCTGATCGAAACATTCGTCCAGGAAACCCGCGGACTCGCGCCCGAGGACATTGATGTCTGGCGGCTTGGAGTGAAGTTCAACGCCGCACGGCAGCAGGAAATGATGGGCAAGCTGCGGGAGGTCGTCGAGGAATACATGCGCCTTCCGCCAGACGACGACGGCGAGGCCACCTCGCTCTTGATCGCCCACCACCGGGACCCAAGCGCCGACTAGCTAGCCGCGCGGCGGACGCCTGTAGCGCCGGCACCACAAGAGCATCACGAGCGTCACGACCGCGCTCCCGTAGACCCATACATTGCCCGGCGCATCTGCGACGATCAGCGCCTTGTTGGTTCCGGCTGAAGAAAGCGCACCGACAGCTGCGTAACAAACAATGCCCGCTACCGCCGTCGGGAGCAAGGACCGCGACCACGCACCCAGCAGGAGCTGGAGCGATGCGAGCAGGAGCAATGCCGCCGCGGCACCCCAGTAGACGTCGACGCCGTCAATGGGGAGCACTTGCCGGTGAAGTGCGGTGCCTGCAAGGGCAGCAAAAAGAGCCACCGGAACTGCCGCGGCAATGCCGCGTGCTGTTCCGGTGGCTCCCCTATTCAATGCGTCAGTCCGTTCGGTGCGTCAATGCGCAGTCAGCGCAGGATCAGACCTTGGCGCGTGCGCGGGTAGCCTTGGCACGCTCGTTGGCGTCCAGGATCACCTTGCGGATGCGGATGGACTCCGGGGTGACCTCAACGCACTCGTCTTCGCGGGCGAATTCGAGGGACTCTTCGAGGGTCAGGTCGCGCGGCGGCGTCAGGTTCTCGAAGGTATCGGAGGAAGCGGCACGCATGTTGGTGAGCTTCTTTTCCTTGGTGATGTTGACGTCCATGTCGTCGGCGCGCGAGTTCTCGCCGACGATCATGCCCTCGTAGACCTCGGACGTAGGCTTCACGAAGAAGGAACCGCGTTCCTGCAGGTTGATCATCGCGAAGGGGGTGACGACGCCGGCGCGGTCGGCAACCATCGAACCGTTGGTGCGGTATTCGATGGGGCCGGCCCACGGCTCGTAGCCTTCGGAGATCGAGGAAGCGATGCCGGCGCCACGGGTGTCCGTGAGGAACTTGGTGCGGAAGCCGATGAGGCCACGTGCCGGAACGATGAATTCCATGCGGCACCAGCCCGTACCGTGGTTGGCCATGTTGGTCATGCGGCCCTTGCGGGCGGCCATGAGCTGAGTGACCGCACCGAGGTACTCTTCAGGCACGTCGATGGTCATGTGTTCCATCGGCTCGTGGATCTTGCCGTCGATGGTCCGGGTGACAACCTGCGGCTTGCCGACAGTCAGTTCGAAGCCTTCGCGTCGCATCTGCTCCACGAGGATGGCCAGGGCAAGCTCGCCACGGCCTTGGACTTCCCAAGCATCGGGACGCTCGGTGGGCAGAACCTTGATGGAGACGTTACCGATCAGTTCCTTGTCCAGGCGATCCTTCACCTGGCGGGCCGTGACTTTGGCACCCTTGACCTTGCCGGCCAGCGGAGAGGTGTTGATACCGATGGTCATGGAGATCGCAGGGTCATCCACCGTGATGAGGGGCAGCGGCTGCGGGTTCTCCGCGTCGGTCAGGGTCTCACCAATGGTGATTTCCTCGATACCGGCAACAGCCACGATCTCGCCCGGGCCGGCGGACTCTGCCGGTACGCGGTCAAGGGCCTTGGTGGCCAGGAGCTCGGTGATCTTGACGTTCTTCAGTTCGCCGTTGGCACGCGCCCAAGCGACGGTCTGGCCCTTGCGGAGGGTGCCGTTGTAGATGCGCAGGAGTGCGAGGCGGCCGAGGAACGGGGAAGCGTCGAGGTTGGTGACGTGCGCCTGCAGGACACCGTTCGGGTTGTAGGTCGGCGCCGGGATGTGCTCGATGATCGTCTTGAAGAGAGGTTCGAGGTCTTCGTTATCCGGTGCCGAGCCATCAGCGGGCTGGTCCAGGGAGGCGCGGCCAACCTTGGCTGCGGCGTAGACCACGGGTACTTCCAGGATCTTGTCCAGGTCCAGGTCCGGGACTTCGTCCGCGAGGTCGGAGGCCAGGCCAAGGAGCAGGTCCATGGACTCGTGGACAACCTCCTCGATGCGGGCGTCGGGGCGGTCGGTCTTGTTGACCAGCAGGATGACGGGCAGGTGCGCGGCAAGGGCCTTGCGGAGCACGAAGCGGGTCTGCGGCAGCGGACCTTCGGAAGCGTCAACCAGGAGGACCACGCCGTCAACCATGGACAGACCGCGCTCCACCTCGCCACCGAAGTCGGCGTGGCCGGGGGTGTCGATCACGTTGATGGTGATGGTCTCGCCATTCGACGACGGGCCGTTGTAGGCAACCGTGGTGTTCTTGGCGAGGATGGTGATGCCTTTTTCGCGCTCCAGGTCACCGGAGTCCATGACGCGGTCTTCCAGGTGGTTGTGCTCGGCGAAGGAGTTGGTCTGCTTGAGCATGGCGTCGACCAGGGTGGTCTTGCCGTGGTCAACGTGGGCCACAATCGCGACGTTGCGCAGATCACTGCGCGATGCAGTGGCCGCGGCGGTGTTGGTGGTGGTTTCAGACATGCGTAATGGCTCGATTCAGTGGTGAAGTCAGCTGTTGTATCGCGACATTTCCAACCGGAACGCACGACGGATTAGACCCTTTGACACAGGGCACCTTCATAGAGTCTAAACGCTGTGGTATTTATTGGCCTAAAAATCACCCTCCAAGCCATCGAATTGTGCCCTTCATCACAATCGGCAAGGCGTTCCGGGCAAGCTGGAAACGACAAAAGAGCCGGTACCACTTTCCCCCCACGGAAGTGGTACCGGCTCTCTTGCTCCCCCAACTCACACGGAGCGGACGGTCGCTATGCCCTTCAGGCCACCGCGGGCGGCAGCATCAGGCTGGCGCCCGGGATCGCGTTGAGCAGGGCTTTGGTGTAGTCCTGCTGCGGCGAATCGAAGACATCGTCGGTGCTGCCCGTTTCCACGAGCTTGCCCTTCTGCATCACGCAGACATGGTCGGCGATCTGCCGCACGACGGCGAGGTCGTGCGTGATGAA